>JAPUIA010000156.1 GCA_027297435.1 Gammaproteobacteria bacterium
CGCCGCTGAACGTTACCAGGTCGGCGCCGTCGTCGAGCACGTGCTGTGGCATGGGTTCGTAGGGCAAGCCGAATTTGCGTAGGTCGATCAACGTACCGCTGCCGACGTCGATACACAGTGGACGTTGTTGATCGTTGGCCAGTTTGGCGAGTTCGGCGGTTGAGACGGCGTTGGTGAACCCGGTGATGTGATAGTTGCTTGGATGCACCTTCAGAAACATTGCGGCATCGGTCGCGACCTTGGCGAAATCCTTGAGATGGGTGCGGTTGGTCGTACCGACCTCGAGCAGTTCGCAACCGGCACGCTCCATGATGTCGGGCAGTCGAAAACTGCCACCGATTTCGATCAGTTCGCCCCGCGACACCGGTACCTTGCCTCCGAGCGCAAACGTGTTGAGCACCAACAGCAACGCGGCTGCGTTGTTGTTGACGACGGTTGCAGCTTCGGCGCCCGTCAAACGCACCAAGCGGTCTTCGACGACGGCGTCGCGGTCCCCGCGTTGACCGCTCGCCAGGTCGTATTCGAGGTTCATGGCCTGGGTGACCAGGGGTTCGACCTCCTGCCACAGCGTGGCGCTAAGCGGCGAACGTCCAAGATTCGTGTGCACGACCGTTCCGGTTAGATTGAAAACGGCCTGATAGCCTGAGCTGGTGAGCAGCGGTACGAGTTGCTCTGCATAACCCTTGGCCGTGCCCGCCCATTCGGGCACCTCGCCACGTGCGCGGAACCCACCTTGGATATCCCGCAAATGGTTCTTTATGAGTTCGGGTCCGTGGTGGGTCACAAGCGATTCCAGCTCGTCGGCGTTCACCAGCGCGTCGATGGCCGGTAGATCGCGCAGCTGCATTACACGGCTTTCCGGTCGTCGCTTTCGAGGAGGAATATCCCTAGGCAGTCAGCCGCCGGATAGAACGCCAGGTCATTGAAGGTGTTCACGTTTCCCCCCTCGAGGATCGAGCGCAGCAGTGTACCGCGGCCCGAACGAAGTGGCCAAACGTAGGTTGAGTTGCTCTAAGGCGAAGGTTTCGTCCGCGAGGCGCTCATCGGCTAGAATTATCGCTCCCGCTCAACATTCTCAAGCGAGGAGTTCCCGACATGTCGAACTACACAGTAGCGTTCATCGGCTTAGGTGTCATGGGCTATCCGATGGCCGGTCACTTGGCCGCCGCGGGCCATTCGATTCAAGTGTACAACCGCACCCCGGCTAAAGCAGACCAATGGGTGGCGCAACACGGCGGTGCTGCGTTTGCCACGCCTCGCGAGGCTGCAGAGGGCGCAGATTTCGTGTTCATGTGCGTCGGCAACGACGACGATGTGCGAGGTGTTAGTTTTGGCGACGCGGGCGCGCTGTCCGGCATGGCCAGCGGCAGTGTCTTTATCGATCACACCACCGTATCTTCCGAACTGGCCATAGAGTTAGCGGCGGCTGCGGGCAAGCGTGGCGTCGGGTTTCTCGATGCGCCGGTATCGGGTGGCCAGGCAGGCGCAGAGAATGGGCAGCTGACCATAATGGTTGGCGGTGAACAAGGCGACTACGATCGTACAGCCCCGGTCACGGATTGCTACGCACGCTTCCAACAGTTGATGGGCCCGGTCGGGGCTGGGCAACTGACGAAGATGGTCAACCAGATCTGCATTGCAGGGGTACTGCAAGGACTCAGCGAGGGGATCAATTTCGCTCAGCGCGTCGGGCTCGATCCGGACGCAGTGGTGGAGGTGATCTCCAAGGGTGCTGCCCAATCGTGGCAGATGGAGAATCGGGCCCACACGATGGCCGAAGGCGAGTTCGAGTTTGGCTTTGCGGTCGACTGGATGCGCAAGGACCTCGACATCACCCTGCGTACCGGTCGTGCCTATCAAGCCAGACTGCCGTTGACCGCGCTGGTCGATCAGTTCTATGCGGACGTCCAGGCGAAAGGCGGTAGCCGTTGGGATACTTCGAGTTTGATTACCCGCTTGTCGGACTAACCTCGGTAAGCGGTCTAGCGTTTGTCCATCGGGACGTAATCCCGTTTAGAGGGACCGCGATAGAGTTGCCGCGGCCGGCCGATACGGTAGGGGCTGCTGATCATCTCGTTCCAGTGCGCAATCCACCCTGGTGTGCGACCGGTGGCGAAGATCACGGTAAACATCTCGACCGGGATGCCAATCGCTTTCAGAATGGTGCCGGAATAGAAGTCGACGTTGGGATAGAGCTTTTTCTCGATGAAATACTCGTCTTCCAGCGCAATTTTTTCGAGTCGCTGGGCCATGCGCAGGGTCGGGTTGTCCTCGACCCCCAACTCTTCGAGCACGTCATGGCAGGTTTGCTGCATGACTTTCGCGCGCGGGTCGTAATTCTTGTAGACCCGATGGCCGAACCCCATGAGGCGGAAAGGGTCGTTCTTGTCCTTGGCCTTGGCGACATACTTGTCGATGTTTTTCTCATCCCCGATTTCGGCCAACATGTTGAGCACTGCTTCGTTGGCGCCGCCGTGGGCGGGCCCCCAAAGCGCGGCAATGCCTGCGGCGATGCAGGCAAACGGATTGGCGCCGGTAGACCCGGCCAGCCGGACGGTCGATGTCGACGCGTTCTGCTCGTGATCGGCATGCAGCAAGAAGATGCGATCCATCGCCTTGGCGATGATCGGATTGACTTGATAGTCCTCACACGGCGTTGCAAACATCATGTGTAGGAAGTTTTCGGCATAACTCAGATCATTGCGCGGATAGATGAAGGGTTCGCCTTGGGAGTATTTGAAGCTCATCGCGGCGAGCGTCGGCATCTTGGCGATCAGACGATATGCTGTGATGCGTCGATGTTCTAAGTCGTCGATATCGAGCGAATCGTGGTAGAAGACCGATAGTGCCCCGATCACACCGCACATGATCGCCATGGGGTGGGCGTCGCGCCGAAACCCCTGGAAGAATGCCCGCAACTGTTCGTGCACCATCGTGTGGTGCCCAATCGTATCGACGAAACGATCTCTCTCGGCTGCACTCGGCAACTCTCCGTTCAACAAGAGATAACACAGTTCCAGGAAGTTGGAGTGTTCGGCTAGCTGCTCGATCGGATAACCACGGTGCAGCAACACGCCGGCGTCGCCGTCGATGTAGGTGATTTCCGAATCGCACGACGCGGTGGAAACGAATCCAGGGTCGTAGGTGAAGTAGCCTTGCCCCGTGAGTTTGCCCACATCGATCACGTCGGGACCTTCGCTACCGCTGTACATGGGCAACTCGATCGCCTCGTTGACGCCATCTATCAAAAGTCGTGCAACCTTCCCGGTGGCGTCCGCCATGAATCCTCCCATGCTGCCGGCTGTACTGCGCGGCTATCCGTTATTGTGGTTGAGCCTATTAAAGGGCGGCAGTCGTTGTCAATTAAGCGTCAATTACGAGTCAATTCACAAGCTCGACATTCCGCATCACGGCGCTTTGTCGGCTTGGCGACCAAAAGGCACCTCTGTCGACCTTATCGGTGTACTCAGAGTACGCGCAGCGCGCACTTTGTTGCGCCTCTTGCCGAGGGCACTGGCCATTACCTGCGATGCGTGGCGTGCATGCTTCGAATGCACCTAGCTGAATCAAAGATGCGGCCCCTTGCACCACGGGCCCGGTACAAGCGCCCTGAGTACGTGATAAGTTTATAGAGGTGCCTTAGAATCCCGATCCGGCCGCAAGCCCCTTGGCTGCCGGATTCGCTGCTTTCTTGCATTTCGGACCTTGTCGTTATGAAGACCGAACGTCCAGTCAATCTGTCGCTTTCGCCAGCCAACTTTAGTTGGCCGGTGACGGCCATGGCGTCGATCGCACACCGCCTGACGGGCATGCTGTTGTTTGTGGGGGTCGGCTTTCTCTTATATATACTCGATATGGCGCTTGCTTCCGATGCCGGTTTTGCCGACGCGAGCGCTCTGTTGGGGCAACCGCTACCCAAAGTTGGGATGATCGCGGTGATGGCCACGTTGACCTTTCACCTGTTCGCCGGCGTCAAACATTTGTTGCTCGACCTAGGTATCGGCGAGACCTTCGAGGCGGCAAGTCGTGCGGCCTGGCTGGTGTTCGGCTTGACAGCGGTGGTGACCGTAATTCTAGGGGCATGGCTTTGGTAACGAACGTCACTAGTCTTACGCGTAGCGGTCTGGCCGATTTTCTCATCCAACGAATTACCGCAGTAGTGCTTGCGCTTTATACGCTCTGCGTGCTCGGTTTCCTGCTCGTGACGGACAACCTCAGCCACGCCGCGCTAGTGGATTATTTTGGCTCCATGGGCATGCGGCTGTTTAGCACCATGGCGGTGCTGTCCACGGCCGCCCATGCGTGGATCGGCATGTGGACCGTCGGCACCGACTACATCCGCCCGCATTATTTCGGTACAGGCGCAACTGTGTTTCGATTCGTTTACCAAAGTGGTTGCGTGCTGATCCTGTTCGTCTATGTGGCATGGGCATTACAGTTGTTTTGGTCCCTATAGCGTTTTGATCCATTCAGATTAGGTAGAGAGGAATTACAGAGACCGCATGCCAAGAGTACGTAAGATGGAATTTGACGGGGTCATCGTCGGCGGCGGCGGCGCCGGACTGCGTGCGTCGTTGCAGCTCGCTCAATCCGGGCTGAAAACTGCGGTCATTTCCAAGGTATTTCCGACGCGCTCGCATACGGTGTCTGCCCAGGGTGGCATTACCTGCGCGATCGGCAGCGACGATCCCGACGACGATTGGCGTTGGCACATGTACGACACGGTCAAAGGGTCGGACTATATCGGCGACCAAGACGCCATCGAATACATGTGCAGCGAAGGCCCCCAGGCGGTCTTCGAGTTGGAACACATGGGCATGCCCTTCTCGAGAACCGAGACGGGACGCATCTATCAACGGCCGTTTGGCGGCCAATCCAAAGATTTTGGTAAGGGTGGGCAAGCGACCCGTACCTGTGCGGCCGCGGACCGCACCGGTCATGCGCTTCTACATACGCTTTATCAAGCGAATCTGAAAGCACGCACCACCTTCTTGAATGAGTGGTTTGCCGTGGACCTCGTCAAAAACCAGGACGGGGTTGTCGTCGGTGTCATCGCCATCGAGATCGAGACGGGAGAAGTGGTGTACGTTGCCTCGAAAGCCACCGTGCTCACGACCGGCGGTGCGGGTCGCATCTATGCCAGTACCACCAACGCGCTCATGAACACGGGCGACGGGATTGGCATGGCGTTACGCGCCGGACTAGCCGTCCAAGACATCGAGATGTGGCAATTCCACCCAACGGGCATCGCCGGCGTGGGCATCTTGGTGACCGAGGCCTGCCGCGGCGAAGGCGGTTACCTCATCAACAAGGACGGCGAGCGCTTCATGGAACGCTACGCGCCCACCGCCAAGGACCTTGCGGGGCGCGATGTGGTCGCTCGGTCGATGATCATCGAACTGCTCGAAGGGCGTGGCTGCGGTCCGGAGGGTGACTACTTGATGTTGAAGCTCGACCATCTCGGTGCGGATGTGCTCAACAGTCGACTACCGGGCATCTTGGAGCTTTCACGCACGTTTGCCCACGTCGACCCCATCAAAGAACCGATACCCGTCGAACCGACGTGCCACTACGTGATGGGCGGCATTCCCACGCAGGTGAATGGACAGGCGCTGACCCAAGACGCAGCAGGCAACGATCAGCCCGTCGAGGGCCTATACGCGGCCGGCGAAGTCGCCTGTGTTTCGGTACATGGCGCCAACCGTCTTGGCGGCAACTCGTTGCTGGATTTGATCGTGTTCGGGCGGGCAGCGGGCCAACGCATCGAGGAGCAGATGCGTGGCGGGGTCAGTTATCGGGATGCCAGCGACTCCGATCTCGAGGCAGCGCTCTCGAGGCTCAACCGTTGGAACACATCGGCTGGCGGTGAAGCGGTCGCCGATTTGAGGAAAGAACTGCAGAATACCATGCAGGTCAACTTCGGCGTGTTCCGAACGGAACGAAACATGCGCGAAGGCATCAAGCAACTAGCCGAGTTGCGCGAAAGAATTGGTACTGCGCACTTGAGCGATAAAAGCAACGCATTCAACACGGCGCGAATGGAAGCTCTCGAGTTGGATAACCTGTTGGAAGTGGCCGAGGCGACGGCGATAGTGGCGGAGGAACGCAGAGAAAGTCGAGGCGCGCACGCCCGAGATGACTACCAGGAGCGTGATGACGACAATTGGCTTTGTCATTCGATGTATTTCCCGGCCGACAAGCGCGTCGGTAAGCGATCCGTGAACTTCGAACCGAAAACCGTGGATGCCTTTCAACCCATGGAAAGAAAGTATTAGAAGCGGTCTCAAAAATCAGACCGCTTGTAGGGAGCGCAGGGATGCGCGACCATTTTCCGAAGGAAAATGGGAGGTTTTCGAAGAAAACCGTGGAGCAAAAATGCCACGACGGCATTTTTGAGACCACTTATAGAGAGAATCAATGCAAGTCAGCGTTTACCGATATAACCCCGACGTCGACGAAGTGCCGCAGATGCGGGACATGTCCGTGGATCTGCCCGAAGGTAAAGATCTCATGGTGCTCGACGTGTTAGAGCTATTGAAAGGTCAAGATCCAACACTTTCCTACCGGCGCTCGTGTCGTGAAGGTGTGTGCGGATCGGACGGTATCAACATGAACGGTAAGAACGGGCTGGCTTGCATCACGCCGGTGTCCGAGGTGGTCAAGCGGGGCAAGTTGGTACTGCGTCCGTTGCCCGGCTTGCCGGTAGTACGGGACCTGGTCGTCGACATGACCCAGTTCTACCGGCAGTTTGAAAAGGTGCAACCCTACCTTATCAACGACCAGCCGCCGCCCGCGCAGGAACGACTTCAATCACCTGAGCAACGGGCGGAACTCGACGGGCTGTATGAATGTATTTTGTGTGCGTGCTGCTCGACGGCCTGCCCGTCGTTTTGGTGGAATCCGGACAAGTTCATCGGGCCGGCGGGCCTGCTGCAAGCCTATCGCTTCCTGGCCGACAGCCGCGATTCCGCGACCGCCGAGCGTCTCTCGAAACTGGACGACCCGTTTAGCGTATTCCGTTGTCGAGGCATCATGAACTGTGTCAGCGTCTGCCCTAAAGGCCTGAATCCGACGAGGGCCATCGGTAAGATCCGTTCGATGCTATTGCACCAGGGCACTTGAATAGACGTCCGTTTACCGCGCGAGCGTTGCTCAGGGAACGCTAGTGTCCTGTCCGGGTAATTCGCCGCATTTCAGAGCTCACACCACGCAACAGTGCAAGGCGCGCTCTGCAGTTAATATCGGGTATATTGACAAGGGGCGCAACAAAGTAATGGTGCGCGCTGTGAGCTCCCGAAGGGCGCGTCCTGCAAGGCTTCTGGCAGCGTTTGCGCCAGCGGACCTGCTTTGCAGGTCCGACCCAATAACGCCAGGTATACCCTTCGAGCCGGCGCCTTGCCAGAACCTTGCAGGACACGCTGACTGTGAACGAATTACCCGGACAGGACACTAGATGGCGGAATCATTCTTAGATCGTATGAGCAAGAGCTCGCCTCTCGCGGGTACCAACGCCGCCTATGTGGAAGGGCTTTATGAGACCTATCTTGCGGAGCCGGATAGGTTGCCGTCGGAATGGCAAAACTTTTTCAACGAGCTACCGGTGGTAAGCGGCGCAGTCGACATTCCCCATAGCGGGATCCTGCAGCACTTCGAACGCATCGGCCGCAACCGCCTCAAAGCGCGTCCCGAGAAAGCCAGTGCGGCAATCGAGAGCGAACACGAACGCAAGCAGATGCGGGTCTCGGAACTCATTGCCGCCTACCGGCACCGCGGTCACAAGAAGGCCAACATCGACCCCCTCGACATGATGGAACGCCCCAGCATGCCGGTATTGGACCTCGCCTACCACGGGCTTTCCCCTGCCGAACTCGAAGAGATCTTCAGTACCGGGACGTTGTTCTATGGCGAAAGCACTGCAAAGCTTCGAGAGATCGTCGATGTGCTCGAGCAAACCTATTGCGCGAGCATCGGCGCGGAATACATGCACATCGTGCAACCGAGCGAACAGCTCTGGGTACAACAACGGCTAGAATCTGTGCGCTCGAAACCGCCACTGTCAGCGTCCGACCGGCGCAGCGTACTCGAACGCTTGACCGCGGCCGAAGGGCTTGAGAAGTATCTGCATGGCCGCTACCCAGGCACCAAACGGTTCGGGCTAGAGGGTGCTGAATCGCTCATTCCCTGCCTGCACGAGATGTTGCAGCGGCTGGGCTATCACGGCGTGCTCGAAAGCGTCATCGGCATGGCTCACCGCGGCCGGCTGAACGTTTTGGTCAACATTCTCGGCAAGGATCCATGGGATCTTTTCGAGGAGTTCGACGGCAAAGTGACGCAGGAAGAAGGCTCCGGCTCAGGCGACGTTAAGTACCATCAGGGTTTCTCGACCAACGTCATGACGCCCGGAGGTGAAATGCACCTGGCACTGGCGTTCAATCCGTCACACCTGGAGATAGTGAGTCCGGTTGTGGAAGGATCGGTGCGGGCTCGTCAGGATCGACGCCGCGACTACGCGGGTGATTTCGTGGTGCCAATCTCCATACACGGCGACGCCGCCTTTGCCGGGCAGGGTGTCGTGATGGAGACGTTCCAGATGTCACAGACCCGCGGGTTCAAGACCGGCGGGACCATCCACATCATCTTGAACAACCAGATCGGTTTTACCACGCATCGTCAGGACGACGCGCGCTCTACCGAGTACTGCACCGAGATTGCGAAGATGGTACAGGCGCCGATCTTCCATGTGAACGCAGACGACCCGGAAGCGGTGATATTCGTAACCCAGTTGGCCGCCGACTATCGAATGGAGTTTCGCAAGGACGTCGTCATCGATCTCGTCTGCTATCGCCGCCGTGGGCACAACGAAGCGGAAGAACCGATGAAGACGCAGCCGCTGATGTACAGAAAGATTCGCGCGTTGGCGACCACCCGAGAGCTGTACGTGGAACGACTCGTCAACGAAGACGTCGTGAGCGAGGCTGAAGCGGGCGAGATGGCGGAGCAGTATCGCAGCACTCTCGACAGTGGCGGGCATGTCGCGATGAGTATCGTCAGCGAGCCGAACGAAGCGTTGTTTGTCAATTGGCACCCGTACCTTGGCCACGAATGGACTGCCGCAGCGGACACGCGGGTTCCGAGAACTCGCTTCGTCGATGTCGCGGAACGCGTGAATCGCGTCCCCGACGGCTTCGAGGTACAACGCCAAGTGCAGAAGGTGTTGGATGACCGGGCGGCCATGACCGCGGACGCTCAGCCGATCAACTGGGGTTATGCAGAAACCATGGCCTATGCGACGCTGATCGACGAAGGTCACGGGATACGTCTGACGGGGCAGGATGTCGGCGTCGGCACCTTTTCGCATCGCCATGCCTGTTTATACAATCAGCGCGACGGCAAACGATTTATCCCGCTCAATCACCTAGCGGAGAAAACCAACTTCGATATTTACGATACGTTGCTGTCCGAAGAAGCGGTATTGGCCTTCGAATACGGCTATGCGACGACGACGCCGGACACGTTGATTATTTGGGAAGCCCAATTCGGCGACTTTGCCAACGGCGCGCAGGTCGTCATCGATCAATTCATCGCATCCGGTGAAATCAAGTGGCAGCGTTTGTGTGGGCTGACGCTGTTGCTACCGCATGGTTATGAGGGCGGTGGGCCCGAACATTCCTCGGCGCGCCTGGAACGTTACCTACAGCTTTGCGCCGAGCACAACATGCAGGTGTGTGTGCCAACGACGCCCGCACAGATGTTTCACATGTTGCGGCGTCAAATGATTCGACCCTTGCGCAAGCCGTTGATCGCGTTGACGCCGAAGAGCTTGTTGCGTCACAAACAGGCGGTGTCGACGCTGGACGAGTTGTACGACGGAGAGTTTCATACCGTAATGGAGGAGGTAGACGATCTCGATCCTAGAGCGGTGGACCGTGTCGTCCTGTGTAGTGGCAAGGTTTACTACGACCTGTTGGCAACGCGTCGGGAGACGGCCGTCGACAACGTCGCCATTGTTCGCATCGAACAGCTCTACCCGTACCCCGAGGCGGAACTAGAGCGAGTCATCAAACCCTACCGCAATCTCAAAGACGTCGTGTGGTGCCAGGAAGAACCCATGAACCAGGGCGCCTGGTATTCGAGCCAACATCACACGCGCCGGACAATCCTGCGACACGACGAGTCGTTGTACCTTGCATATGCGGGACGCGATGCGTTCGCCGCTACGGCAAGTGGCTACGTCCAAGTGCACAACGATCGGCAGCGACAACTGGTCAACGACGCTCTATTTGGATAGCAATATGGATATCAAAGCGCCAACCTTTCCCGAATCGATCTCGGAAGGCACCGTTGCCGTTTGGCACAAAGGTGTCAGCGACCCGATCAAACGCGACGACTTGTTGGTCGATATCGAAACGGACAAGGTCGTCCTCGAGGTCGTCGCCCTTGCGGACGGTCAACTTACAGAAATCTTGAAGCAGGAAGGCGACATCGTCGAAAGCGACGAAGTATTGGCGTTGTTTGAAGAGGGTGAGGTAGACGCCCGCGCATCGGTCGAGAAGGCGGCGGCAGGCGCAGAAGCTGCCATCGCACCCGATGAAGCGAGCGCAAGCCCTGCTGCTCGCAAACTTGCCGACGAGAAAGGCTTGGATGTTGCGAAGGTACAGGGCACCGGTAAGGCGGGTCGCATTACCAAGGAGGATGTTGCCCAGTTCATCGAAGAAGAACGCCCTCGGCCACAACCGCCTCTCAAGGCACGCAAGGCACCGACGACGGGGGTCGATCTGACACCACAGTCGTTCGGCGAGCGGGTCGAACGCCGCGTGCCGATGACCCGCCTGCGTGCAAGCGTGGCCAAGCGGTTGGTAGAGGCACAGCACAATGCCGCCATGCTCACCACTTTCAACGAGGTGGACATGTCGCCGGTAATGGCGCTTCGGCGCAAATACCAGGAAGAGTTCCAAGCCCGGCACAACGGTACCCGGTTGGGTTTTATGTCATTTTTCGTGCGCGCTTCTGTCGAAGCGCTGAAGCGTTTTCCCGCGGTCAACGCATCGATCGATGGCAGTGACATCGTCTACCACGGTTATTACGACATCGGTGTGGCGGTGAGCACGGATAGGGGCTTGGTCGTACCCGTCGTACGTGATGCCGACGCGCTGGGTATGGCTCAGGTTGAAGATCACATCAGCGACTACGGCGGCAAAGCGCGAACCGGCAAGCTGTCCATAGAGGAAATGTCTGGTGGCACGTTCACCATCTCGAATGGGGGCGTGTTCGGTTCGTTGCTGTCGACACCCATTCTGAATCCACCGCAAACGGCCATTTTGGGTATGCATAAAATCCAAGATCGGCCGATGGTGGTGGATGGCGAGATCGTCGTGCGGCCGATGATGTATCTCGCATTGTCCTACGACCATCGCCTGATCGATGGTCGGGAAGCGGTCCTGTTTCTTGTTGCGATCAAAGACCTGCTCGAAGATCCTGCACGCATTCTTTTGGAACTATAACCATGGGTGAAACATTCGATGTCGTCGTGATCGGGGCAGGTCCTGCGGGTTATGCGGCCGCCATTCGTGCGGCGCAACTTGGGCTCGCGACCGCGTGCATCGACAAATCCATCGGCAAAGACGGCAATCCGGTGTTCGGCGGCACGTGCCTCAACTGGGGTTGTATTCCTTCCAAAGCACTTCTCGATGTATCGCACAAGTACATCGAGGCGAAGCAACACCTTGGTACTGTCGGCATTGAAGTCGATGAGGTGTCCATCGACGTGCCCAAGATGATCGCTCGCAAGGACGAGGTGGTGAAGGGTCTGACCGGCGGCCTCGCCGGGTTGTTCGAAGGTAATGGTGTGACCGGTTTGCCCGGCGTTGGCAAGCTTTTGGCCGATACCCGGGTCGAGCACACGGATCACTCCGGTAAAGTTGTCGTGCTCAGTGCCAGCCATGTGATTCTTGCGCCCGGGTCGGTTTCAATCGAGATCCCGCCGACGCCATTGACCGATGACGTCATCGTCGACTCTACCGGTGCCTTGGAGTTTCAATCCGTACCCGCACGGGTGGGGTGATTGGCGCGGGCGTCATTGGTTTGGAGCTCGGTAGCGTGTGGAGCCGTCTCGGATCCGAGGTTGTGGTGCTCGAAGCGCTAGAAGAATTCTTGCCGATGGCTGATCAACGCATCGCCCGTGACGGTTTGAAGATCTTCAGACGGCAGGGGCTCGACATTCGACTGGGCGCGCTCGTGACCGGCGCGAAGGTAAGTGGCGGAACCGTCACGGTCAGCTATCAGGATAGCGACGGCGAGCAAACGATCGAGGTAGACAAGCTCATCGTCGCGGTGGGCCGCCGACCTTATACCGACGGGTTGCTCGCACCGGACAGCGGGGTTGTCGTGGACGAGAAGGGCTTCGTAAAAGTCGACGATCTGTGTAGCACCGATGCGCCGAACGTTTATGCTGTCGGCGACTGTGTGCGCGGGCCCATGCTCGCGCACAAGGGCTCTGACGAAGGCGTCATGGTTGCGGAGCGCATCGCCGGTTTCAAACCGCTTGTGAACTACGCAGCCGTGCCTAACGTGATTTATACCCATCCGGAGATTGCTTGGGTCGGCAAGACCGAGCAAGAGTTGAAGGATCAAGGGGTTGCTTACAACGTCGGAAGTTTTCCGTTCGCCGCAAGCGGGCGCGCCTTGGCCGCAAACGATACCGACGGCATGGTCAGGGTCATCGCCGATCTGGAATCCGATCGCGTATTGGGCGTACACGTGCTCGGACCTCAAGCTTCCGAAATCATCGCCCAAGCCGTCATTGCCATGGAATTCGATGCGAGCGCCGAAGATCTAGGTCTCACCATGTTTGCTCACCCGACGCTGTCGGAAGCGCTGCATGAGGCAGCACTTGGCGTCGCGGGTCACGCCATACACCTGGTCAATAGAAAAAAGCGTTAACCAATCTTGAGTTGAGAATCGATAAGCCAAAATGAACCTACACGAATATCAGGCCAAGGCGCTTTTTGCGGATTACGGCTTACCCGTATCCGAGGGCTACGCTGTCGACACGGCCGATGAAGCTGTGGCGGCGGCGGAAAAGCTCGGTGGGACACGCTGGGTCGTCAAAGTGCAGGTGCACGCTGGCGGTCGTGGTAAAGCCGGTGGCGTCAAACTCGCCGATACGTTGGATGAAGTTCGCGCGTTTGCCGACCACTGGATCGGCAGGCATCTGGTCACGGTGCAGACCGATGCGAACGGCCAGCCGGTCTCCAAGATCTATGTCGAAAGCTGTATCGACATCGATCGGGAACTCTACCTCGGAGCGGTCGTCGACCGCGGATCGCGGCGCGTGGTGTTCATGGCTTCCACCGAAGGCGGTGTCGAAATCGAGCAGGTAGCCCAGGCGACGCCGGAAAAAATTCTCCGCCAAGCGATCGATCCGTATGTCGGCGCGCAACCCTATCAGGGCCGCGAGCTTGCCTTTCAGTTGGGGCTGCAGGGCGATCAAGTCCAACAGTTTATGAATATTTTCCTAGGCTTGGCGAAACTATTTGAGGAATTAGATTGTTCGCTTCTCGAGGTCAATCCGCTCGTCATCACGGCTGCCGGTGACGTGCACTGCCTTGACGCCAAGGTGACTATCGATGGCAATGCGTTGTATCGCCAAAAACGCCTGGCTGAATTGCGAGATCCCACCCAAGAGGACGCGCGCGAGCTGGAAGCGGCGGCCCACAATCTCAACTACGTCGCCTTGGACGGCAACATCGGCTGTATGGTCAACGGTGCCGGGTTGGCGATGGGCACGATGGATCTCGTCAAGCTGCACGGCGGCAATCCCGCTAACTTCCTAGACGTGGGTGGCGCAGCGACCGAAGAAGCCGTGTCTGAAGCATTCAAAATCATCCTTTCCGATAGCAATGTGAAAGCGGTGTTGATCAACATCTTTGGCGGTATCGTCAGTTGCGCGACGATCGCCGAAGGGATTATCGGGGCCGTGCAAGAGGCCGGAGTCGAGGTACCGGTGGTCGTGCGTTTCGAGGGCAACAGTTCGCGGCAGGGGCGGCAAATCCTACTCGACAGTGGGCTCAACATCATTGCGGCCACATCGCTCACTGAGGCGGCCGAAAAGTCGGTCGCTGCGGCGGGAGGTCAGGCATGAGCATACTCGTCAACAAAGACACCAAGGTGATCTGCCAGGGCTTCACCGGCTCGCAAGGCACGCTGCATAGTGAACAAGCCATCGCGTACGGCACGCAGCTGGTCGCGGGTGTGACGCCGGGCAAAGGCGGCATTGAGCATCTTGGCCTGCCGGTGTTCGACACGGTAGCAGCTGCAGTCGCCGCGACCGGGGCGACCGCCTCAGTGATCTATGTACCTGCACCGTTCTGCAAGGATTCGATCCTGGAGGCATTGGATTCGGGCATTCAGCTGGTCGTGTGCATCTCGGAAGGCATCCCGATACTGGACATGCTGGCGGTCAAAGCCAAGCTCGACACCACGGGGGCACGTTTGATCGGACCCAACTGTCCGGGCGTCATCACGCCGGGAGAATGCAAGATCGGCATTATGCCGGGAGACATACACCTACCTGGTAAGGTGGGCATCGTCTCCAGGTCCGGCACATTGACTTACGAGGCGGTCAAACAGACGACGGATCACGGGTTTGGTCAGAGTACCTGTGTCGGCATTGGCGGCGATCCCATTCCCGGGACCCACTTCATCGATATCCTGGCGCTGTTTCAGGATGATCAGGCGACTGAAGCCATCGTCATGGTGGGCGAGATCGGCGGCACGGCAGAAGAAGAGGCAGCGGCTTTCATCGAAGCCAATGTGACGAAACCCGTGGTCTCCTACATTGCCGGCGTCACGGCCCCGCCCGGCAAGCGCATGGGTCATGCGGGCGCTATCATTACCGGCGGTAAAGGCACGGCGGCCGAAAAATTTGCCGCGCTCGAAGCGGCTGGCGTCAGAACGGTACGTAGCCTCGCGGAAATTGGCGATGCGCTGGCCGAGATAACCGGTTGGGATTAAATCCATGAACCGGGCCTTGAACGGGAGGGCCTTGAAAAAGCCGCGCTTCGCCGCAATCTTCGGATGGACCAACCGTGAGCAACTATGACGTATGAGTGATCAAGCCGAGACCTACGGCTTCCAAACCGAAGCCAAGCAGCTCTTAAAACTGATGATCCAGTCCTTGTACTCCAACAGGGAGATATTCCTTCGTGAGCTGATTTCCAATGCCTCCGATGCCATCGATAGACTGCGTTTTCGAGCCATCTCCGAGCCGGAGCTCTCAGCCGAGGACAGCGAGTACGCGATCACGATCGGCTTTGACGCCGATGCCAAGACCCTGACGATCGAAGACAACGGCATTGGCATGACCCGAGAAGAGGTCATCGACAACTTAGGCACCATCGCCAAATCGGGTACGGCAGAGTTTCTTGATCAGCTCACCGGCGATCAGCAGCAAGATGCCACGTTGATCGGCCAGTTCGGCGTCGGCTTTTACAGTACCTTTATCGTTGCCGATGAGGTCGAAGTCCTGACCTGTGGCGCCGGAACGGACCAAGGCACCCGCTGGGTATCGGCCGGCGAGGACGAGTTTACGGTGGAGGACGCGGATGCCGCCCGCGGCACCAAGGTGACGTTGCATCTCAAGGGCGACGCGCTCGAATTTGCCGACGGTTTCAGGCTGCGCGCGGTGGTACGCAAATACTCCGACCATATCGGCGTCCCGGTGCGCATGCCGAAAGAGGCCGGAGCCAAGGAGGATGGGGAGGCGGCGCCGGAGTCTCCGGAGTTTGAGACGATCAACGCCGCAACCGCGCTCTGGACACGTTCGCGCAGCACGGTCGAAGACGACGAATACAAGGCGTTCTACAAACATATCTCTCATGATTTTGAAGATCCGTTGTCGTGGAGCCACAACAAGGTCGAAGGCAAACTCGAGTACACAAGCCTTGTCTACCTGCCCAAGCACGCACCGTTCGACCTTTGGAACCGAGAATCGCCGCGGGGTTTGAAACTATACGTGCAACGCGTCTTCATCATGGATGAAGCCGACCAATTCCTGCCTATGTACCTGCGTTTCGTCAAAGGCATCGTCGATTGCAACGACCTGCCGCTCAACATCTCGAGAGAGATACTTCAGGAAGACGAGCGCGTGACGAGCATTCGCAACGCGCTGACCAAAAGAATCTTGTCGACGCTCGAGACAATGGCCAACAAAGAGCCAGACCAATACCAGGCGTTTTGGGACGAGTTCGGCGAAGTCTTGAAAGAAGGGATGGGGGAGGACTTCAGCAACCGCGCGGCGTTGAGCAAGTTGTTGCGCTTTGCATCTACGCGGGAAGATGGCTCAGTCAAAAACGTTGCGCTGGACCAATACCTGGAACGCATGGTCGATGATCAGGATCAAATCTACTACTTGGTCGCCGAGTCGTTCGAGAATGCCAAGGCTAGTCCCCACCTCGAGGTTTTTCGGGACAAAGGCATTGAGGTCGTGCTGCTGTTCGATCGGATCGATGAGTGGCTGATGGCCAACCTTGCGGAGTACGAGGGCAAGCGTTTTCAAGACGTGATGCGGGCCGATCTCAAACTACCTGGCGCATCCGAAGAAGACGATGCCGGCGACCAGCAGGACGAGGACGATCCGCTCACGAAGCGCATCCGGGATGCGTTAGGTGATCGCGTCGAGGGCGTGCGTCGCTCCAAACGCCTGACCGACTCTCCGGCGTGTTTGGTCATGAGCGAGTTTGCCATGGGCGCGCAGATGAAGAAGATCATGGAAGCGACCGGGCAAAAGGTCCCGGACAGCAAGCCATATTTCGAGTACAACGCCGAGCACCCGTTGCTCGTGCGTCTCGATGGCGAGTCCGACGAAGACCGCTTTGCCGATCTAGTGCTGGTACTGTTCGATCAGGCATCGCTGGCCGAAGGCGGAACCTTGGTTGATTCGACCTCGTATGTGAATCGTATGAACCGTTTGCTGCTAGAGCTCTTGAACGATTAGCATTGCTGCAAGGAAGTGGCGCTCGTCGGGCGGTAACTACGGTTTGAGGCCGACAGGTTCATATTAATGAGGGCCAACGGGCTGATGGGAAGTTTGCTGAGCCCGTGGAATGGAGTAGCCGTTGAGATTTTGGTGGGTGTTATTGTTATTCGCGACCTGCTACCCGGCAAATGCAGCCGAAGACGTTGTAGGTTCTGCCGATCCGCAAGATGTCGCGCGCTTTCCGCGCGCATGGATCGTCAACTACGAGCAAGATAGCGTTGCCTCACCCCGTGAGTTTATCGTCAGTGGGGTCGAAAAGATTCGCCGCGAGCTACGCATCGATCGGAAGTTACGCATTGCCGCTACCGAGGAACGTGTCACCTACCAGATTCCGTCCGGCACGCCGCTCGGTGAGGTAATCGAGCACTATCAGCGAGTGTTGGGCCCGGCTGCGTTATTCGAGTGTCGCGGTCGCGATTGTGGACGCAGCAACGGTTGGGCCAACCAGGTATTCGAGCTGGCGGTGTTGTTCGGTCCGGATCGCAACCAATTCTACATTGCTGCCGAACTCGGAGACCGGTTGATCTCCGCGTACGTGATTGAACGCGGCAATCGTCGCATCTATGCACATGTGGAAGTGTTGCATCCGACTGAGGCCATCGAAGCCTTGACCAATGCCCAGTTGACGGAAGATCTTGCCGGCGATGGGTTTGTCGTCATCGATGGTGTGCAGCCACGCAGGGATGGCTCGCTACCGGATGCAAGCGTGGAGGTGCTCGAGGGTCTCGGACCGCGGTTGCGCATCTTTGAACGACAGACGGTATTCGTGGTTTGTCACTTGTACGGTCCTGAGGAAACGACGGCCCTAGTGGAGCGTTCTGATCAATGTGGGCGTTCGGTGATCGAGGTATTAGCGAATGCGATCGGCCCGGGTGCAGGACCTGAGTTGGTCGCTTTCGGTGCCGGACCCCTGTTGCCCCGGGCCGGGAGTACCGGTTCACGCGTCGAACTCGTGCTGCCGCATCGCCGACACCGTGGCTAGACTTGCACGGGTATTGCGTGACGTGCATGAGCGCTTCACGGCAGCGCCATTGCACTACGGTCATGGGACGGACAATGCGTGGGATGAAGCCGTCGCACTGGTGCTCGGGGTTTCGGAGCTTGCCGATATCGAAGCGTCTCTCGAGGTAGAACTCGACGAGGCGTGCGCCGTTTCGATTCGTGCGCTCGCCAAACAGCGCATAGACGAACGATTGCCACTCGCATACTTGCTCGGTAAGACCACCTATTGTGGCGATACGTTACACGTGACGCCCGGCGTGGTTGTGCCACGTTCTCCGCTGGGGCCGTGGTTGCGCGACGGCTTGTCGACCTGGCTCGTGGATCCGCCGAGACGCATCCTCGACTTGTGCTGCGGGTGCGGGGCAATCGGCATCGTCGCAGCCAAGGTTTTTGTCGATTCACAGGTGCTTCTCGTCGATCTGGACTCGCTGGCCGTCGAGACGGCTCGAGAAAACGTTGCGCGCCAGCGGCTCAGCGACCGGGTGGACGTCGTGCGCTCCGATCTATTCGGTTCCCTACCGTTGCAGGCCTTCGATGTGATTCTATGCAATCCACCCTATGTCGATGCGTCGGACATGGAAGCGCGACCACTCGAATACCGCCACGAACCGGAACTTGGTCTCGCGGGCGGTGGCATCGATGGCCTGGGATTGGTCAAGCGCATATTGAAGGATGCGGGCGAGTACCTGTCGGAAACCGGTTTGCTGGTTTGTGAAGTGGGGAACAGTGCGCGGCATCTTGTGGCCGAGTATCCAGACGTGCCGTTCATCTGGCCGGACCTTCCCGAAGGCGGTGAGGGGGTGTTTCTAGCGAAGCGTAGTTTGCTTTTCCAACTGCGCGAGTGCCCTGTCATTTCTGGAACAGCACGCTAGCAACAGGCTGTTAGAATACGCGGCATGTCCGGTAACACGTTCGGCACGCTTTTCACGGTCACGACCTTTGGTGAAAGCCACGGCATTGCGCTGGGGGCCATCATCGATGGTTGTCCGCCCGGTATGCCCTTGACCGAGGCAGATCTGCAACCGGATCTGGATCGCCGGCGTCCAGGCCGTTCCAAGTACACGGCCCAACGCAAGGAGCCGGATCAGGTCAAGATCTTGTCCGGTGTTTTCGAGGGTAAGACGACCGGCACGGCCATTGGCCTCGTGATCGAAAACGAGGACCAGAGAAGCAAGGACTACGACGACATCAAGAACCTGTTTCGGCCCGCCCATGCCGATTTTACCTACCATCACAAGTACGGTATCCGTGACTACCGCGGCGGTGGTCGCGCTTCTGCTCGAGAAACCGTCATGCGAGTCGCGGCAGGCGCCGTGGCCAAGAAATATCTGCGAGATTTCGCGGGTATCGCGGTGCGGGGCTACCTGTCAAGGATCGGGGCTATCGCACCGACGTTCGGATCCTGGGAGGTCGTTGAAGACAACCCGTTTTTCAGCCCCGATGCGGACAGCGTCGACGCTATTGCCGCGTTGATCGACCAGCTGCGCCGGGATGGGGATTCCATCGGTGCCGAAATCACCGTCGTTGCAAGCGGTGTGCCGGTCGGGCTGGGCGAACCGGTGTTCGCGAAGCTCGACGCTGAACTTGCGGGCGCGTTGATGGGCATCAATGCGGTCAAAGCGGTTGCCGTCGGGGACGGGTTTGACGTCGTTGAACAGCGCGGTACCCAGCACCGCGACGAAATGTCGTCAAAAGGGTTCTTGAGCAACCATGCGGGCGGCGTGTTGGGCGGCATCTCGTCCGGTCAAGACATCGTGACCCGCATTGCGCTGAAACCGACGTCGAGTCTCACGACGCCGGGCAAAACGATAGACACCGAAGGCGTCGAGACCGAAGTCGTCACGAAGGGTCGACACGACCCTTGTGTCGGCATCCGCGCAACCCCCATTGCCGAGGCGATGGTCGCACTCGTGCTGATGGACCATCTATTGCGACATCGAGGTCAGATCGGCAGCCCGTAATGGCTTTAGATTAAGTAGAGCCGGCCTTTACTCGACGATGGCCTGATAGGTCAGGTTTTTGAAGTCCGAGCCGAGCCGCGTGCGGTGCGGAATACTCTGCACCATGAAGATGCCGATGAGCTGTTCTTCGGGGTCGATCCAGAAACGTGTACCCGCAGCGCCGCCCCAGTTGTATTCACCTGCGGAACCGAGCTCTCCGATGCGACCCTGATCCAAGGCCACGGCGAAGCCGAGCCCAAATCCCACCCCACGTCGTCCGAACCCCATCCGAATGTCACCCAGGTGATTGATGGTCATAAGCTCCACCGTTTTGGGAGACAGGATGCGCGCTCCGTCGAGTTCACCGCCGTTCAACATCATCTGGCTGAAGCGCATGTAGTCGCGCACCGTCGAGACCAGTCCGCCGCCGCCGCTTTCGAAGGTTGCTCCTTCCCTATAGCCGTCGTCTATGACTGCCGGGGATACTACAAGTTTTGAAGAGGTGATGGGCGTCATGAAGACGTTGGATCCCCATTCCATTCCTTCTGGGCTATAGATCTGTGCGAGGCGATCGAATTTTGCTTGCGGCACGGTAAAGCTCGTGTCCTTCATATCCAATGGCTCGAAGAGGCGTTTTTGAAGGAATTCGCCGAAACGCATCCCCGATACCGCTTCGACCAGACGACCCTGAACGTCGACCGATACGCTGTAGTGCCAACGCGTACCGGGATCGTATTGCAGCGGAATTTTCCCCAGTTGCGTCACGAACTTCTCTAACGTGTCGCCGCTTTGCATCAGTTCGGTTTCGCGGTACTGCTTGTCGACTTCGGTGTTGCCAAAAAATCCGTAAGTGAAGCCCGCGGTGTGCGAGAGCAAGTCTCGAATCGTCGGCTGCCGGCTCGGCTTGCGCGTTTGGCCCTGTTTGGATTCATCACCTTTGCCGACGGTGCGGCTGGTGGTGCCGTCCGAAACGGCGGTGGTTTCCCCATCGGCGGTCGAGGTGGCAACCACGAGGTTGGCGAGTTCCGGGATGTATCGAGCGACCGGTTCGTGCAAGAAGAAGTGACCTTCTTCGTACAACATCATGACGGCGACGCTGGTAATCGGTTTGCTCATCGAATAGATACGAAAGAGGTTGTGTATCGCCATCGGCTTGGCGGCATCGCGATCGGTGTGTCCGTAGGTTTCTTGGTAAACGACCCGGCCGTTGCGTGCGATCATGCCCAATCCGCCGACCATGACGCCTTCTTCGACGGCTTGCTGCATGTGATCGGTCAAGCGTTGCAGCCGCTCGGAAGACATCCCCACTCGCGCTGGCAGCGCGGTGGGTAGTTCGCGGCCGAAAGTATGAGGCACGGCCAAAACGAGTAAAACGACGGACAAAAAGGTCTTGACGACCCTGAATCGGGTTGACATGTGGACGGCTCCGGGAAGTTTAGTTGCGGAAAAACCGCGCAGGCTAATCGGTTCCGGGCTCTCGTGCAATGTCGCGATGCGCCGGCGCGTCCGCATGCCGCGCGAGCACCTGCAGAAACGCCTTGGCGGCGTTGGACAGGGTTCGGTTTGGGTGTGTCACCGTGCCGAGCACGCGATGCATCGGTGGCGCGCCGCAGTCGAGCCTCACGACACCTTCCCCAATCAAACTCTTCGGCAAAACGCTCCAACCGAGACCCGCGCCGACGAGCATGCCGATGGTTTCCAAGTAGTTGGTCGACATGGTCGGGCGTAGTTCAAGCCCTCGGTCGCGGAACACATCCACGACGATGCGACCGGTATAGGTACCCATACCGGGCAGTACGGCGGGTTCGTCTACCAGCTGGGCGAGCGGGATGGATGTCGCTCGTGCCAGCGGGTGTTCCTTAGCGACCACGAAAAGCAAAGCATCGTACCAAATGGGCTGATACTCGAGTTCATCCGGCCCTTCGGGATTCAACGTCACCACCGCAAACTCGGCTGCCCCGGAACGAACCAGATCGTGGGCCGCTTCCGAATCTTCGAATTGAATCTCGAGTTGCACCGCCGCGTGTTCGACGTTGAAGGATTTGAGGACCGGCGCAAGACGGTGCAGCCCGACATGATGCGAGGTTGCCAAATTGAGCGTTCCGTCGACCTGCGTGTGTAGGTTTCTAAGCAGGCGTTGGGTGTCGTCGATCTCCGCGAGTAGCGACTCCGCCCGGGGCTCGAGCAGCGAACCGGCATCGGTGAGGTAAACGCGTTTGCCGACCCGATCAAATAGCTTCAGTCCCAGATCTCGTTCCAGGTTCCCGATACGTTTGCTGATCGCCGGCTGGGTCAGGTGAAGGCTCTCGGCCGCGCCGGAAAACGAGTTGGCGTGTGTTACCGCGAGAAATGCGCGTAAATCGTTCATTCGCATGATCAGGCTTCCTCGACAGGCATTGATAAGTATATTTTATCTATAAGATAAAAATAATGAATTTGTTTTATTCTTGGTGGATCCCTAGACTGCGTCTCCTTTTAGCAGATGCTAGATTGGGAGCCCGGATTGGCGACGCTATACGATAAAATCTGGGACGATCATCTCGTCGGGCGGCGCTCGGACGGCGTTTGTCTGCTGTACATCGACGCACACCTCTTGCATGAAGTGACATCACCGCAGGCATTTGAGGGTTTGCGATTGGCCGGGCGGAGCGTTTGGCGGGTGGCAGCCAACCTGGCTACGCCGGATCACAATGTCCCCACCGAAAATCGTGCCGCAGGCATCGGTGGTATCAGCGATCCGGTCGCGCGGGAGCAGGTCGTCACGCTGGATGCGAACTGCAAGCAGCACGGTATTACCCAGTTCGATATTCACGACATCCGTCAGGGCATCGTGCACGTTGTCGGTCCCGAACAGGGTGCTACGCTGCCGGGCATGACCGTTGTCTGCGGAGATTCCCATACCTCTACCCATGGTGCATTTGGCGCTCTGGCCCAAGGTATCGGCACAAGCGAGGTCGAACACGTGCTCGCAACGCAGTGTTTAGCCCAGAGCAAGGCCCGAAACATGGCGGTCCGGGTCGACGGGGCGTTACCGGATGGGGTCTATGCCAAAGATCTGGTTCTGGCGATGATTGGCATGACGGGGACCGCCGGCGCAACGGGCCACACCATCGAATACACAGGCGCTGCCATACGGGCATTGACCATGGAAGGGCGGATGACCGTTTGCAACATGTCGATCGAAGCCGGCGCGCGGGCCGGGCTGATCGCGGTGGACGACATCACACTCGAGTTTGTGCACGGGCGCCCGTTCGCGCCGGTTGGCGCGGCATGGAATGCAGCGGAAACCTATTGGCGCACGTTGGAAAGCGATGCGGACGCACAGTTCGACAAAGAGATCGTGCTACAGGCGGAGCGATTGGTGCCTCATGTAACCTGGGGAACGTCCCCGGAAATGGTGGTCGGCGTTGACGGTTGCGCGCCGGATCCGGCGGACGCGGCAAACGAGATACAGGCGGACAGCGTCGCCCGGGCTCTGCATTACATGGGCTTGTCGGCCAACCAACCGGTAACCGACATTGTGCTGGACCGCATCTTCATCGGTTCTTGTACCAATGCGCGCATCGAAGATCTGCGCGTCGCCGCGAGTATCGTCGCGGGTAAGCGTGTGGCTAAAAGCGTGAAACAGGCGTTGGTGGTGCCGGGCTCGGGCCTGGTCAAAGCGCAAGCCGAACGCGAAGGCCTGGCCGACATTTTTTTACAAGCCGGTTTTGAATGGCGCGATCCGGGTTGTTCCATGTGTCTTGCCATGAACCCGGACAAATTACTGCCCGGAGAGCATTGTGCCTCCACCTCTAATCGTAATTTCGAAGGTCGCCAAGGTCATGGAGGCCGTACCCATCTCGTCAGTCCGGCGATGGCGGCTGCCGCCTCGATTGCGGGTCACTTCGTCGATGTTAGAGAATGGATATGAAGGCGTTCGGCGTCGAATCGGGGGTTGTCGTGCCTTTAGATAGAGCCAACGTCGATACCGATCAGATCATTCCGAAACAGTTCCTGAAGTCGATTCGGCGCACCGGATTCGGCGACAACCTGTTCGATAGTTGGCGGTTTCTCGATGAGGGCGATATTGGGGTCACGCCGAACGAGCGCCAGATCAACCATGATTTCGTGCTCAACCTCCCGCGCTATCAGGACGGGGGCGTTTTGCTTGCACGGGACAATTTCGGCTGTGGATCGAGTCGCGAACACGCAGTTTGGGCGTTGATGGAATATGGCTTCAAAGCGGTCATCGCGCCGAGTTTTGCCGACATATTTTATAATAATTGTTTTAAGAATGGCTTGTTACCAATTGTTTTAAAAGAAGAAAAAATTGATGAACTGTTCCAGCTCGTAGCGCGAGAGCCGGGCTTTACGCTAACCATTCGCCTTCCAGATCAACGTATCGAACTAACGGACGGCACCCACGTCGATTTCGAGATAGACGCGATGCGCAAACGCAAGTTGCTTGAAGGTCTTGACGATATCGACCTCACGTGGGCCCATACCGACGCTATTCGACGCTTCGAGGTGGGTTATCGGACCCGTCGCAGTTGGTTATTTAAAGATTAGATAAGTTTCATAAATGACTGATATAAAAGATATTTTAGTATTGAGCGGTGATGGCATCGGGCCCGAGGTGGTACCGGTGGCATGTGCGGTGATGCAGCAAGCGGTTGCCGCGCACAGTGTCGAGATCAATTTCTCACAAGCCTTGGTGGGCGGAATCGCCATTGAGGCCACCGGAGGACCGCTACCCGAGGCAACCTTGGCGAAAGCCCACGCCGCCGACGCCGTGTTGCTCGGCGCCGTCGGTGGTCCTCAATGGGAAGACCGACCCATGGACCAAAGACCGGAGAAAGGTCTGTTGGGTCTGCGTGCCGGGCTCGAGTTGTTCGCCAACCTGCGCCCGGCGCTGCTGTTTGCCCCGCTTGTGGAAGCTTCGTCGCTGAAGACCGAACTGGTCGAGGATTTGGACATCCTGATCGTGCGGGAACTCACTGGCGGAATTTACTTTGGCGAGCCCCGCGGGGTCACCATCGAGGACAACGAACGCGTCGGGGTGAACAGCTATGTCTATCGGGAGCACGAGATTGAGCGCATCGCGCGCGTCGCCTTCGACCTGGCGTCGAAGCGCAACGGCCGTTTGTGCTCTGTCGACAAGGCCAATGTGCTGGAGGTCACACAATTGTGGCGCGATGTCGTCATCGAGGTTGCGGCGGATTATCCCGGTGTAGAGCTATCTCACATGTACGTGGACACCGCCGGTATGCAACTGGTTCGAGCGCCAAAACAGTTCGACGTCGTCGTAACCGGCAACCTGTTCGGTGACATTCTCTCTGATGTGGCCGCCATGTTGACCGGCTCGCTCGGCATGTTGCCGTCGGCGTCGTTGGCCGCCTCCGGTAAAGGCTTGTACGAACCCGTGCATGGCTCGGCCCCGGATATCGCCGGACAAGACAAGGCCAACCCGCTTGCGACCATTTTGTCCACGGCGATGATGTGCCGTTACAGCCTGGCCTTGCCGGATGCAGCGGATGCCATCGAGGCTGCCGTCAATCGCGTTCTCGAAAAGGGTTTGCGCACGGCGGACATATACCAAGACGGTCATGCAGACGGGCTACGGCTAGTCGGCACTCGCGCCATGGGCGACGCGGTCTTGAACGCCTTGGAGGAGGGCCAAGGCCACCCGGAGCAAGGCCAGGAGGCGTCATGAAGGCTAAGGTAAACGTCGCGATCGTAGGCGCCACGGGCGCGGTCGGTGGGGTGCTGATCGAACTTCTCGGAAAGCGTGACTTTCCCGTCGATCAGGTGTTCTTGTTGGCTAGCGAGCGATCCGCGGGCAAACGCCTGCAGTTTCGCGGTAAATCCGTGCGCGTTGAGCTACTCGAGGAGTTCGACTTCGCACAAGTGCAGATCGGGCTTTTCTCGGCAGGCGGTGACATATCGGCAGAGTATGCACCGAAGGCGGCTGCCGCGGGTTGTGTGGTGATCGACAACACCTCGCAATTTCGCTATGACGAAGACGTTCCACTCATCGTGCCCGAAGTGAATGGGCATCGCATAGTGGAACACAAGCAACGCAACATCATTGCCAATCCAAACTGCTCGACCATTCAGATGGTGGTGGCGCTGAAGCCTATCTACGATGCCGTAGGCATCGAGCGTGTGAACGTCGCAACCTATCAGGCGGTTTCGGGCGCAGGCGCGCGCGCCATACGAGAGTTGGCGGGTCAGACCGCCGACTTATTGAATGCGAAACCCGTCAAAGTGGATGTACTGCCGACGCAGATTGCCTTCAATGCCATTCCGCACATCGATCAGTTTCAGGAAAACGGCTACACCAAAGAGGAGATGAAGCTGGTGTGGGAGACACGCAAGATTTTTGAAGACGATTCCATTCAAGTGAACCCGACCTGCGTGCGCGTGCCCGTGTTTTTCGGTCATTCGGAGGCGCTTCACATTGAAACCGGGGCGCCGATCACGGTTTCAGAGGTACGCAAGCTAATGCGCAAAGCGCCCGGCGTGGTGCTTATGGATGCGGCGCAAGACAACGGCTATCCAACCGCGGTGGGGGATGCCGCGGGTAACGATGCGGTATACGTCGGACGTATTCGGCAAGACATTTCACATCCCAGAGGCATCAACCTATGGGTCGTTTCAGACAACGTGCGTAAGGGCGCGGCCCTCAACAGCGTGCAAATTGCCGAAGATCTGCTGCAGTCCGGTGGGTAAGTAACCCTTTCCGTCGGCGAATTACCTGCCATAATTGGTACTTACTGCAAATTTTGGGCGTCTCTTCTAGGTTATCTTCACTAATCAGACGTCTTGCTGACATGGATTTGAGTCATCGTGCATAGGACGGCGATAACGTGCTCACCAACGGGCGATGTGGTCGAAGGCCATCCGCTCGGAACGACAATCTCATCAACGAGGGGCTTGCCTATGGTCAGGAATTTACTGTGTTTTAGTAGATCTTGGGCACAAATTGCCTTGCTCGTCGGCTTCGGCATATCGAGCAGCCACGGTTGGGCGCTTGGTTTAGGAGAGATCGAACTCAGCTCGGCGTTGAATGAGAAATTGAACGCTCGAGTCGAGTTGATAGAGGCGGTCGGCATGTTGCCGACGGAAATCCTTGTGACCCTTGCATCACGTGAAGATTTCGAACGCGTAGGTGTGGAGCGGTTTTTCTATCTGACCTCGCTCCAATTCGAGGTTGTCCTGCAAGGCAACCGAGCCTGGATCAATGTGACGAGCCGGAAGCCCATTGCAGAACCCTACCTCAACTTCTTGGTGCAAGTGCACTGGCCCAATGGGCGGCTGCTCAAGGAGTACACGCTGTTATTGGATCCACCCACCTATGGCCAGGCCGCGGCGCCCAGTGTGTCCGCACCGCAGCAGGAAGCTGCGGTGGGCCAGACAACCGGTAGGATTGAGCGCCCTGCAGCGGCGCAAACGGCACCAACCCCCCGCACGGCGGGCACGCAAGTCGACCTGGCACCCCGAACCACAGAGCGAGCGTCCATGCCGGCAGGCGAAGGCGAGTTCCGCATGACGGATCGCAACGATACGCTCTGGAAAATCGCCTCGACGACGCGGCGCTCAGACCGCATCAACATGCAACAGCAAATGCTGGCCCTTCAGCGAATCAATCCCGAGGCGTTCATTCGCAACAACATCAACCTGCTGAAGGCGGGCTACATTTTGCGCATACCGACCGAGAGCGAGGCTCTTAGCCTGTCGCGCAGCGACGCGGCGCTCGAAGTCGCGGTGCAAAACGAGGCGTGGCGCAATCCGGAAAGGGTCGCGTCGTCTTCAGCGCTGCCGTCATCGGAAGCGTCACAACTGCGCAGTCAGGTAGATGCTACCCGAGACGCAGAAAGCCCGGCAGCTTCTGCCGAACAAGGGGAAGGGCAGCTGCGTATCGTTGCAGGTGAGGGTGACAGCGTGGTGGGTAGTGAAACCCCCCAAGTGGATAGCCAACAAGTCGCCGCAGCACTTGAAGAACGGGATCGTCTGACTCGAGAGGTCGATGAACTGACCTATCAGCTCGATCGCCAACAGGCATTGTCGACCAATCAACTCGAGGTCAAAGACCGTCAGCTCGAGGTGCAAAATCAGCAGATAGCTGAACTGCAAGCGCAGCTTGCAAGCACACAACAAGCGGCAGAAGCCGCGGCTCAGCAGGCTCAAAACCAAAGCGCAGCAACTCCGGAAGCGGAACCGTGGTGGCAATCCACTCCGGTTCTCGGTGGCGCAGCGGCCGTTTTGGTTTTGGGTTTGGTCGGTGGTCTCGTGACCGCGAGACGTCGCAGGACCGAGGAAGTTTACGAAGAGGCCTACCACGACGAGTCGGATGCGACTGACGTTGAGGCAGAGCTTGCCGTGTTGAACGTCGATGCCGATGACGCGGTCGATGAGGTGGATGCAACAGCAACCGACGAGGACACGTATGGTTTGCAGGTAGATGATCTCGAGGACGACGAGGCAGAAGACGTCGTGTCCGAGGATGTGTTGGCCGACGAGGGCGAAGAAGTTCTTACCGGGTCACAGACGGGGGATGTCATTGGCGAAGCCGACATCTACATTGCCTATGGGCGCTACCCCCAAGCCATCAGCCTGCTGCTCGGCGTGCTGGACGAGGATTCCGGCCGCAATGATGTTCGGCTCAAGCTGTTGGAGTGCTACGTCGAAACGACGGACAGAGCTGGCTTCGATACTCAGATGACGGGGTTCGTCGAGTCCTGTGAGGACGAAGAAGCGTTGCTGACGGCACGTGAACTCGAGAGCCGACTGAGTGAATCTGAAATCGTCTCCGGTTCGGATACCGAATCGACAGCGCCTGCAACCGTGGACGAAAGCCTGGATGACTTGAGTTCGGTCGAGGAATTCGATCTCAAGCTCGATGAGTTGGAACCTGCTGAAGAATCAGAACCAGAATCAGAATCAGAACCAGAACCAGAACCAGAACCAGAATCAGAATCAGAATCAGAAACGGAACCGAGTACTTTCACCACCAGCGGTTCCACCAGCACGAGCGGGCTCGAGTTCGAGCTAGAGCTTGACGAGCAACCGCTGGAGTCCGACGAAGCGGTCGAATCCGAAGAAGGTATGGGTGATGATCTAGGCGGCGACCTCGGCATGGATTTCGATCCGGATGCCGCACCCGCGGACGTCACCGAGGCTACAGCTGAGGTAGAGGCTGCTGCCGATGCGGAAACGGATGGTTTGACCCTAGAGGCGACGACGAGCACCGATAGCGACTCTGCGGAGGAGGCGGAAACGCCCGAAATCGACGATGGCTTCTCACTCGACGATCTTGACGTAGACGAGGATGCAGACTCCGGCGCAGATGAGAGCGACTTCGATTTCGAAGAAGAAGGCGACAGCGCCAGCACCAAGCTCGATCTTGCCAGGGCCTATATCGATATGGGCGATGAAGCTGGTGCACGCGACATCCTGAGTGAGGTGCTTAGCGAAGGCAACGATACCCAGCAACAACAAGCGCAAGAATTGCTCGACCAGATCTAGTTTCCGTGAACATAGCGCTTGGCGTTGAGTACGACGGCGCCGCCTATTCCGGTTGGCAACGTCAAAAACACGCGCCTTCGGTGCAAGCGGACCTCGAAAACGCCATCAGCCAGGTTGCGAATCATCCGGTGCGGGTTGTCGCGGCCGGGCGTACCGATACAGGCGTTCACGCCACCCAGCAAGTCGTAAGTTTCGCCTGTCGTGTAGAACGACCGCTGAAGGCGTGGCGCGATGGGGTGAACTCGTTGACGTCGAAAGGCGTCAAGGTGCGCTGGGCGGCGGCGGTTCTGGACAACTTTCATGCTCGATACTCGGCCACCTCTAGACGCTACTTGTATCTGTTTCGGATCTCGGGCGCGCCGGCGCCTTTGAGCGATTCGCTCACGTGGCGGGTCGATGGTCTGGATGTGGATGCCATGCACCGTAGCGGCCAAGGCCTAATAGGCGAGCACGATTTCACGACGTTTCGAGCCGCAGGCTGTCAATCGGCATCGGCATTTCGTTGTATCCATCGTCTTAGCGTGCAGAGGTTCGGCGAGATCGCGATATTGGACGTACAAGCGAACGCTTTTCTTCTGCATATGGTGCGTAACATCGCCGGGGCATTGGTCGAGGTTGGCCGTGCGAAACGAGATCCCGCGTCGATCACCGAGTGCTTGCTTTTGAAAGACCGGTCCAGCATTGGTAAAACCGCACCGCCCCAGGGCTTGTACCTCGTCGATGTAACCTATCCAGGTCAATCGTTTCCATCGGGTACGCTACCTCCACCAATCCAAGGCCTCGGAAGCTTGGATCGATTGTAGAGACTCCGCTAGACTACGCCGCCCCTATGTGGATCAGGCTTGATAGCCGTAGGCGACCCACCCGACATGGTCAAAATCAAAGTGTGCGGAATTACCCGCGAGGAGGATGCGGAACTTCTCGTCGGGTTGGGCGTCGATGCGATGGGGTTGATGTTCTATGAAAATAGTCCCCGGTGGATTTCGCTCGAGCAGGCTAGGACACTCTCCGCGTACGTCGTGGGTCGGGTGCTCCGCGTGGGGGTATTTGTCAACGAATCTCGAGCGCGTGTTCGAGAGCTTATCGATGGTGTTGGATTGGACGTATTACAATTCCACGGCGAGGAAGACGACGCGGACTGTGCATCGTTTGGTTTGCCGTATCTCAAGACCGTAAGAGTGCGCGGGCCCGTTGACGGTGTCGAATTGCAAGCGAGGTTTCCCAACGCCTGCGCTCTGCTGCTCGATACCTATGTCGAGGATCTGCCAGGCGGGACTGGCAAGGCGTTCGACTGGTCCTATTGGCCGCAACCTTCGACCGGCAAATTCATGTTGGCCGGGGGACTGACCCCGGACAATGTTCGGGGCGCGATCGAGACGGTCGCGCCGTGGGGTGTGGATGTGAGCGGGGGCGTGGAAGGCACGACGCGGGGTCAGAAAGATGCCGAAAGGGTTGCGCGATTTGTCGAGGAGGTACGCCATGTCGAACCGCGGTAGCAACTATTCGCAACCTAGCCCGTCAGGTCATTTCGGCCAACACGGCGGACGTTTCGTGGCCGAAACCCTCATACACGCGTTGGATGAACTCGAGGCATTGTATGCGACCGCCAAGACGGATCCTGAGTTTAGAGCCGAGTTGGCTGACGACTTGACCCACTACGTTGGCCGACCCACGCCCCTCTATTTTGCCAAGCGTCTAACCGCTGAGCTGGGCGGCGCGCAAGTCTATCTCAAGCGTGAAGATCTGAATCACACAGGCGCGCACAAGATCAACAACTGCGTCGGTCAGATCCTTCTGGCTATGCGAATGGGAAAATCCCGAGTCATTGCCGAGACGGGCGCGGGCCAACACGGCGTAGCGACGGCTACGGTTGCTGCACGCATGGGACTCGAATGCCAGGTTTACATGGGCACCGTAGACATTGAGCGGCAAGCATCGAACGTCTATCGCATGAAGCTGTTGGGCGCGGATGTGGTGCCCGTACACTCAGGATCGCGGACACTGAAGGATGCTTTGAATGAAGCTCTACGCGATTGGGTGACCAACGTCGATAATACTCACTACATCATCGGCTCTGTCGCGGGGCCGCACCCCTACCCAATGATCGTCCGGGATTTTCAATCGGTCATCGGTCAAGAAGCGCGCAGCCAATGTCTGCAACAGGCCGGTCGTCTGCCTGACATTCTGGTCGCCTGTGTTGGTGGCGGTTCCAACGCCATGGGTTTGTTTTATCCGTTCGTGGACGATGTCGATGTACGCATGGTTGGTGTCGAGGCAGGTGGCCTGGGTTTGGCTACGGGTCGGCACGCGGCACCGCTCAATGACGGGGTGGTTGGAGTACTGCATGGCAATCGTACCTACCTCATGGAGGACGACGACGGTCAGATCATCGAAACGCACTCCATCTCGGCCGGCCTCGACTATCCGGGCGTCGGCCCTGAACACAGCTACCTCAAGGACATTGGACGGGCCGAATACGATGCTGTTACCGATGAAGAGGCGATGGCGGGGTTTCGCTTGTTAAATCGTACGGAAGGCATCATCCCGGCGTTGGAGTCGAGTCACGCGATCGCCTGGGTGGCGAAGCACGCCCACGATTTGCCCGAAGAACAGATTGTGATCGTCAACTTGTCGGGTCGCGGTGACAAAGACATTCACACCGTAGCGAGCATCGACGGAATCACGTTGTGACGCGCATATCGGATCGGCTAGCGCTGCTTCGGAAGCAGACTCGAACCGCCTTGGTGCCGTTCATCACCGCTGGCGACCCGAATTTGGACGTCACCGTACCATCGCTACACGCGTTGGTGAGGGGCGGGGCCGACATTCTGGAGATCGGCATTCCTTTCAGTGACCCTGAGGCCGACGGACCCGTCATCCAGGCCGCCTCGGAGAGAGCGTTGGCAAATAACGTGCGGCTCGCCGACGTGCTGGACATCGTTGCTGGATTTCGTGGAGAAGACGCAGATACGCCGATCATCTTGATGGGTTATCTCAACAACGTGCTGCGCATGGGTTTCACGACGTTCACCGAGCGCGCGGCTGCAGCGGGCGTGGACGGTCTCATCATGGTCAACCTGCCGCCCGAAGAAGCCGGGGAACTCAAGCGCGCACTCGAAAGCCGCAACATGGACCTCATCTTTCTCATCGCGCCGACGACGACGGATGAGCGTATGAGGTTGATCGATCGGATGGCGAGCGGATTTATCTACTACGTTTCGTTGAAAGGCACGACCGGGGCCAACCATATTTCCCTCGACTCCGTTGCCGAGAACGTCACGCGACTACGCCAGCACACCCAACTTCCCTTGCTGGTCGGTTTCGGCATCAAAGACGGACCGACCGCCAGAGCGGTCGCCGAACACGCAGACGGCGTGGTGATCGGGGCGGTTCTCGTCAACCGCATGGGTGAACTCGCCGACTCGCCCGACGACATACCTGAGGCGTTGTACCATCGCCTCGTTGAAATTCGCCAAGCACTCGATGCGTAGTTCTAGCCAGACCGCCCCGGCGCGCAATCTCGATCAGTGGCTCGAATACATCACGGCGACTCATCCCAGTGAGATCGAAATGGGCCTGGCACGGGTTCGATCGGTCGCGGCACGCATGCAGCTCCTGAAACCGGCCCCACGCTCGGTGATCGTCGCGGGCACCAACGGCAAGGGCACGACCTGCGTGTGCCTGGAACAAATTCTGGTGGCTGCCGGATTGCGGGTAGGTTGCACGCTGTCTCCCCACGTGCATGCGTTCAATGAACGAGTGCGCATCAACGGGCGTGACCTTGACGACAGTCCTTTGTGCGCAGCTTTTGAGGCGGTCGAGTTCGCCCGCGAAGATACGCCGCTCACCTACTTCGAATTTACGACGTTGGTAGCATTGTTTGCCTTTCGGGAAGCCGAGGTCGACATCGCGATCTTGGAAGTGGGTCTTGGGGGCCGGTTGGATGCGTTCAACGTTGTCGATGCGGACGTCGGGATCATCACCAGCATCGGCATCGATCACACCGAGTATCTCGGGGACAACGTCGAGGTGATCGGAGGCGAGAAGGCGGGCGTGTTACGTAGCGGTCAGCATATCGTTTTGGGGCCGGGGTTGCCGCAAAGCGTGTTACGAAGAGCCGCCGAGTTGACCGACACGGTGTCAGAACTGGATCGCAACGTTTTCTACGCACGCGCTGCCGATTCGGCATGGAGTTTGCGTTTTCAGGACCAACTATTCGACGACTTGCCGGTTGCCCGGTTGCCGCTTGGCAATTGTGCGCTGGCCATCGTCGCAGCCCACAGTCTCACGACGATCGATCACGTCACTGTCAGCCGCGCGCTTCGCAACGCGTGGTTGCCGGGCCGATTGGAGTCTTTCGATGCGTATGATCGGACATGGCTGGTCGACGTAGCGCACAACCCGCTCGCTGCGCAATTCCTGCAGAACGAGCTCGCGTTGCGTGGCCTAGGGCACAATGTGGTGGCGGTTTTCGGGGCGTTGCGTGACAAGGATGTGAGCGCGATGCTCAGCGCGCTCGACACGGTCGTCAGGGATTGGGTCGTGGTCGACGCACCTTCAGCGCGGGGGTTATCGGCGAGCGAGTTGGCGGTTCACTTTGAGGGCTTGTCTGCGACGATGGCCGGTTCGCTCGACAACGGGTTTGAAGTTGCGAGGTCGCTGACCGAGTGCGGCGATGTTATCCTCGTCTTTGGCTCGTTCGGGATTGCGGGGAGCGCACGTCGTAGTTTGGCACTGGTGACTAGAGATGAATGAGCAGACTCGGTACCGGGTCACGGGCAGTTTGTTCCTCTTGGCGGTCGCTGTGATCACGTTGCCCATGCTGTTCGACGGAGACGGCGTTCCCAGCGTCGAACTCGAGCCCATCGATTCCGATTTCAGGCCCCCGAAAGTACAGCGACTGGAAGACGTAGCGCCCGCTAGCGATTTTAAAGAACGCGTTGCCGAATTGCGCGCACAGATCGATGACGACGGCTTTCACCGGGATACCCAGACCCGCATAGGTGAACCGGTGCTGTCCACGCCGGATGAATTCACCGAAGTCTGGGCGATACAGTTGGCGAGTTTCGCCGAAGAGGGCAACGCACGCGCCCTTAGAGATCAGCTGCGCCAGGATGGTTACGAGGCTTTCTTGACCAGCTACAAGCCAACGGGGTCTCAAGTATTGAATCGTGTCGCCGTCGGTCCGGTGTTGAATCCCACACGCGCTCTGAGGTTGCAAGATGAGTTGTCGAGCCGATATGAGGTTCAGGCGCGTGTGATGGAGTTTGGTAACTAGTGCTTAGGGGCGACTAACTAGTGGCCGACTTCGCGACGCCCGACATCATCATGTTGATCGTGATCCTACTGTCCGCGCTGATCGGTCTAGCGCGCGGTTTGATCAAAGAGGTGTTGTCGCTTGCATCCTGGGCGTTAGCCTTTATTCTTGCGCTGTATTTCGCGCCGCTGGTCGGAAATTGGCTGAGTGCTGACCTCGCAAACGCTCGTCTTGTCATCGGATTTGCCCTGGTATTCGTTGCCGTGCTCATCATCGGTGCGATCGTACAGTGGCTGGTCCGTAAGCTCGTCGAAACGACCGGTTTGACGGGCACTGACCGTTTCTTGGGTTTTTTGTTCGGTAGCGCGCGCGGCGTGTTGGTCTGTATCATTGCGCTCATCGTGCTGAGACCGTTTGCTGAAGACACGGATTGGTGGCACGCCTCATTGATACGACCGGAGCTTGCCGCTTTCGAAGAAGACGTCGTGCAGCTCATGGACCGTGCCCGCGACGTGATCTCAAACGTCGGTGGAAGACTTCTCTAGTGTCGAATTCGCGAAGTAATCCTTGAATCACATAGGACCCTAGCATGTGTGGCATCGTCGGGATCGTCAGTAACCACTCCGTCAATCAGCAGATGTACGATGCGTTGACCGTACTGCAACACCGCGGACAGGATGCTGCCGGCATGACCACAAGTGATGGGAAGAATCTTCACTTGCGCAAAGGTAATGGTCTGGTGCGCGACGTGTTTCAACAACAACACATGCAACGCCTCGTGGGTGGCTTTGGTATCGGCCACGTGCGTTACCCTACTGCCGGAACGTCGAGTTCGGCCCAGGCACAACCGATGTACGTAAACTCCCCTTACGGCATCACCCTTGCACACAATGGCAATCTAACCAACGCGGACAGTCTGCAGGCAGATCTATTCCGACTGGATCTGCGCCACGTCAACACGACGAGTGATTCGGAGGTGTTGCTCAACGTGTTTGCCCACGAACTGCAGATGATTCGCGCCCACGAGCCGCAACCAGACGACATCTTCAAAGCGGTGGAAGGCGTGCATGCGCGATGCCGCGGCGCTTATGCCGCGGTGTCGATGATCATTGGTGTTGGCATCGTCGGCTTTCGCGACCCGTTCGGCATTCGTCCGTTGGTGTATGGACGCCGCGAAAACGCCGACGGTTTGGAATACATGATCGCTTCCGAGAGCGTGGCGCTCGACATTCTTGGCTTCGAACTCATCAGGGACGTCGCGCCGGGCGAGGCGGTGTTCGTCTCCAACGACGGCGAGCTTCACACCAAGGTCTGCGCCCGCAAGACCGAGCTGGCGCCGTGTATCTTCGAGTATGTCTATCTGGCGCGCCCTGATTCGATCATGGATGAGGTTTCCGTTTACAAATCGAGACTGCGCATGGGTGAATACCTCGCCGAACGGATCGTCGAGCGCTATCCCGCGCACGATCACGATATCGATGTCGTCATTCCCATTCCGGATACTGGACGCACCGCGGCGATACCTCTGGCCCACCGGCTCAACGTCAAATACCGCGAAGGTTTCATCAAGAACCGGTATATCGGTCGCACGTTCATCATGCCCGGCCAGAGCCAGCGGCAAAAATCGGTGCGGCAGAAACTCAATGCGATCGAGTTGGAATTCAAGGGCAAGAACGTACTGCTCGTCGATGATTCCATAGTGCGTGGTACCACGACCGGCCAGATCGTCCAGATGGCGAGAGACGCTGGGGCGAAAAAAGTGTACATCGCCTCGGCAGCGCCGGCATTGCGGTATCCCAACGTGTACGGCATCGACATGCCGGTCGCTGACGAATTCGTGGCCTTTCAACGCACGGACGAAGAAATTGGCAGGATCATCGGTGTCGATTGGCTGATCTATCAACGGTTGGAGGACCTCATCATGAGCGCGAGAGAGGGCAATCCGGCGATTTCCGGCTTCGAGTGTTCGGTTTTCGACAACGAATACGTGACCGGCGACATAGACGAGGCCTACTTGGAGCGTCTATCGTTGAATAGAAGCGACAAGATGAAGCAACGCCGTGAAGCCGAGCTCAACGCTGACCAAACGGTCATCGAGCTACACAACCACGCCTGATGTGAGGGAACAGATCCAGGCGCTCATTGCGGCGCTGAATACGGTTCTCCTGGGTAAAGAAGATCAAATCAAGTTGGCCCTGACGTGTCTCTTCGGCCGTGGTCACCTATTGATTGAAGATCTACCGGGCATGGGTAAGACGCTGTTGGCGCACGCGCTGGCCCGCGTGCTGGGCTTGAGCTACAACCGTATCCAGTTCACCAGCGACCTGCTGCCAGCCGATATCATCGGCACATCAATCTTCGACCGCGCGAGCAACGCGTTTCGCTTCATCGAAGGGCCCCTTTTCGCCCAAGTGGTACTCGCGGACGAAATCAATCGCGCCACACCGAAAAGCCAGAGTGCGTTGTTAGAAGCCATGGAAGAGCGGCAGGTAACCGCAGAGGGGGTAACCCGACCGTTGCCGGCGTCGTTCTTTGTTATCGCGACGCAAAACCCGACCACGCAGACTGGCACGTTCCCGCTGCCCGAGTCGCAATTAGACCGGTTCTTGATGCGGATAGAGCTTGGTTATCCGGGACCGGATGCGGAGCGGGAGCTGCTGAAAGGCGGCGATCGTCGGGTAGTGCTTGAAAGTCTCGAACCGGTTGGAACCGTAGAACGCCTAACTCACATCCAGACGGCAGTCACGCAAGTTCGAATTTCGGACCCGCTCATCGAGTACGTCCAACGCCTTGTGGGATTTAGCCGACAAGCCTCAGAGTTTGCGTTTGGCCTTTCTCCACGTGGCGCTCTGGCTCTGCTGCACAGCGCCAAGGCATGGGCGCTCGTTCACGATCGTCGGCACGTGATTCCGGAAGACGTGCAGGCCGTGCTGCCGAGCGTCGTAGAACATCGCTTACGTGAAGCGGCGGATTTCGCTGGCCACGGTGGTGGCGCGCTCGCGCAAAAGCTGCTGACCAGCGTCGATGTGGTTGGCTAGCCTGCATATCTCACCGATTTCCTACTGCGGACGCCGATACGCTCGCCGTGCGTCGCCTTCGCAGAAGGCGCGGCGTAACTCCCTCCGGCCGGCTCAACGTAGCGTCAACTACGCCTTCACCGTCCTCCAGTCCGTGCACCCCGGCACGCGCCCGTGCGTAGCAGGGGACCGTCTCAGACGCCCTCGCTACGTAAACCGGTGAGATATGCAGGCTGAGCAGCGAACCTCGGGTGCGGTCGAG
>JAPUIA010000157.1 GCA_027297435.1 Gammaproteobacteria bacterium
GAAATAGGCGAGCACGTCCATGGTCTTAGGCTCAAGGTGCTTGTCTTCGCCGTCCCGACTGATGCGGTTCAGATGCGGCTCGATCAACCAGTCGCCGAATTGATATGTCTTCTTGTCCACGCACCTCTCCCAAGTACGTGATTTCTAGTTTACTCCCGATGGCTCGATGGCGGCTATTGGCCGAAAGCACGCATACGTCGAACTCGCGCAAGTGCCTAGGAGCGACCGCTTTCAAGGCAGAAGCCGACCACACTAGCCGACGGGTGAATCGTCTCCTCACGACCCGTAGCCGCCGATAGCTGGACCAGATAATGTAGCTGTTTTGCTCGAGAAGCTGCTAGTTTCACGCCAACGCGGCTCGCGATAGGTTTTTAGAGGTGCCTTTAGCCGCGCAACTGATCGACGAGTTTATCCTCGTTGGGAAACTCACCGGTCTGGTGTTTCGAATAAACGAGATTGCCATCGACGTTAACGTCGAATATACCCCCACCGCCTTCGATCAGAACGGCTTCAGCGTCGAAAGCGTTTTTCAGTTTGGCAGCCAGACTGACCGCCTGCGGTTTATAGTTTCATTCGACGCAATAAGTGATCGAAATATCCATGTCTTTGCCTTCGTCGACCGAGGGTGAGGATAGTCCTCTCGCTAGAAGAGATCCATTTCCAACCCGAGCGCCAACGCGGTTCCGAGATCCCGGCATTGTTGTAGGTGCTCATCGGTAACACCGCCTCGGGCAATGATGGGTTCTTGAATTTCCTTGAACGGATAGCCATTGGCGATACGGCGGATCGCGCGCAGTGCGCCGGTGCCATCGTTGCCGGCGCTGATGAACATCGCATAGGGTAGCGACAGAATCTTGCCCTCGACCGGATAGAAAGTTCTATCGAGGAAGTCTTTCATCGCGCCGGACATGTAACCGAAGTTCTCCGGCGTGCCAAGCAAGAGGCCGTCGGACCACAACAGGTCTTCAGGGCCCGCGTCTTTGCACATGAGTTTGCGCGTCTCGGTTCCCGTGACCTCGTCGTCTTGGCTACCGGCGTGCGCCGCCTCGGCCATGCGTTGCGTGTTACCCGTTTGCGTGTGGTAGACGATCAGCAGGTGCTTCATATGTCACGCGAACCAATCGGACAGGACACTGAGTATACTAGTCAGATGAACCTCGCCGACATTCAAGACGCCCGCGAACGCATCGCCGGACACGTTCAAACTACGCCTTGCTCGTTGTCCGCAACGCTATCGGCCATCACTGGCGCCAACGTGTACCTCAAGTTCGAGAACCAACAATTTACCGCATCGTTCAAGGAGCGAGGAGCGTTGAACTGTTTGTTGGGGCTGTCGGAGCAGCAGCGGCGGAAGGGCGTCATTGCCATGTCGGCAGGCAACCACGCGCAAGCGGTCGCTTATCACGCTTCCCGGTTGGGCATACCGGCGTGCATCGTGATGCCGCGGTCGACGCCTCACGCGAAGGTGGAACAGACGCGAGTATTCGGCGCAGAGATTCACCTGCATGGCAGTGGGTTCGATGAAACACTCGCCTTTACACATGAGCTTGCCCGCGACCGTGGACTAGCGCTAGTGCACCCGTTCGATGATGAACGCGTGATTGCGGGCCAAGGAACGTTGGGATTGGAGATCCTGGAACAGGTTCCCGATGCGGATGCGTTGATCGTGCCGATTGGGGGTGGCGGGTTGATCAGCGGCACCGCAGTCGCGGTAAAGTCGATGGCGCCAAACGTGCAAATCGCCGGCGTCCAGATGCAACGCTTCTCGGCGGCGTACCATCGGTTCACCGGAACTCCTGAAGGCGCGCACCCTGCCGATACGGTGGCGGAAGGCATCGCGGTCAAATCGCCCGGTGCGAAAACCTGGCCGTTGATCGAGAAACACGTGGACGAGATGTTTCAGGTAACGGAGGAACAGGTCGAGCAAGCACTTTTCATGTTGCTCGAAATCGAGAAGACGGTGGTCGAGGGTGCAGGTGCGGCTAGTTTGGCGGCGTTGGTCGACAACCAAGATCGCTACGCCGGCAAGAACGTCGTCTTGGTGCTTTCCGGTGGCAATATCGACATGATGATCCTGTCGTCTGTCCTGCAGCGTGGACTGGTGCGCAGCCACCGGTTGATGCGCTTGGCAGTCGAGATACCCGACGTACCGGGCGCACTTGCCGAACTCACGGCGGTAGTGGGTGAACTCGACAGCAACATCATCGAGATCGATCATCAACGCGCGTTCGGCGGTTCGTCAGTACGCGCCACCTTGGTCGAGCTTGTCTTGCAGATGCGCGGCGAAGAGCAGGTCGATCACGTGGTCGCCGGGTTGCGCGAAAAAGGCTACGACGTCGAGATTCGCGATGCGTAGCGCGTACGTAGGGCGCGCCGGCACCTCCTAGCCCCTTACCGAAACGACAAGCTCCGCCAACTCATCGAGTCTCGGCAGCGTCTGCTCGGCGGGGTCGGGGGGGATCGAAAAGACCAACTCGTCGAAGCCTTGTTCGATGCGGCCTTTCAGTTGTTCGATGTCGGTCGGTGCCCCGAACAGTCCCATCTCCACGTCCTCTACCTTGCGTCCTTTGGCTTCCAGGGCTTGCGTGAGTTTTTCCATGCCGCCGGAGCCGAGACCGCCGATCGGCATCCAACCGTCGGCATAGTCTGCGACCCGATCGAATACCCATTTCGAATTTGCCCCGATCCAAACGGGCGGACCTCCGGGTTGGACGGGTTTCGGCCAGGACCAAATGGGATCGAAGTCGACAAACTCGCCGTGAAACTCGGCCTCGTCGTTGGACCAGATGGCCTTCATTGCCAGCACTTTTTCACGCACGATCTTCCAACGATTGGCGTAATCGGCGCCGTGGTTCTCCATCTCTTCGCGGTTCCACCCAGCGCCGATGCCAAGCACCACGCGACCGTTGGAGAGCATGTCGAGCGAGGCGACTTCCTTGGCCAAAGTGATGGGATCTCGCTCGATGACCAAACAGATTCCCGTGCCGAGGCGAATGCGATTGGTCGCCGCAGCGCAGGCACCGAGGGCGACGAACGGGTCGTGCGAGCGCCAGTACATCTCCGGCAGATCGCCTCCGCCGGGAAACGGGGTTTGCCGTGCGGTCGGAATGTGCGTGTGCTCCGGGAAGAACAGGCTGTCGAGACCCCGATCCTCGACGGCTTTGGCAAGCGCAACCGGTTGGATGGCCTTGTCGGTTGGAAACATGGTGATGCCGAACTTTGGTGTGCTGCTGAATGCCACTTGTGCCCCTCCTCGAAGTTGCTTCGATAAATCTTCGAAAGAAACCGTCGAACGTGACGGTTTTATTCGATATGATCTTCCAGCTTGGGAGGCAGCATAGGAGCTAGCAGCGATCCATGCCACAGCTAAAACATCCCATCTCCGGGGCCATCTACACCTTGCAAGACGATGGATTGGTGGAGGTGGACAACAACGGCCTCAAAGGACGATTTCGTTTCGATGGCAAACACGTGTCCGGTGAATTGCGCATCGCAGACCCGCAGATGTTGGTGTGGCTTGGCGGTCCGCAATTACCCCCCGAAGACAGCGTCCGGCGCAATAGATGACGATTAATACGATCAAGGGCAACGACTAATGAGCGAAGCAGAACCGGTTCGATCCGCGGGTATCAGTTATCAGCAACTCATCAGCGGCGACGTCGTGGCGCCGCCGGCAACCCTGACGTTGGAGAACCCCTACGAGACGTCCATAACGTCGGTGCCCGTGACGCGGTACACGACGAAGGCATTTCACGAACTCGAGATGGAGAAACTGTGGCCGAAGGTCTGGCAGATGGCCTGTCGAGAGGAGGAGATTCCAGAGATCGGCAATCATGTCGTTTACGATATCGGACACTACTCGATCATCGTTGTGCGTACCGAGACCGGGATCAAAGCCCACCACAACGTCTGCCGCCATCGTGGTCGCCGCCTTTGTGATCGCGATGGATACGCGGCAAGCTTCATTTGCCCGTTTCACGGGTTCAGCTGGCACTTGGATGGCTCGTTGAGAGGTATTACCTCAGAGTGGGATTTTCCACATATCGACAAAGACAACTTCACGCTCACACCATTGCAGTGCGACACCTGGGGTGGCTGGGTGTTCGTCAACATGGACATGCGCGCCGAACCGCTGATGAGTTACTTGGGCGACCTACCCAGCCACTTCGCGGTTTGGAAACCCGAACAAAGGTACATCGAGGCCCATGTTGCCAAGGTCATGGGTTGCAACTGGAAGCTGTGCCAGGAAGCGTTCATGGAAGCGTTTCACGTCATCCAGACGCATCCGCAGATTCTGGTCGGTATTGGCGACGAGAACTCTCAATACGATGCGTGGGGGAACTTCTCGCGGGCTATCACGCCCAACGGTACACCGAGCCCACACTTGCGCCGCCAGCCATCGGAACAGGAAATGCTGGATGCCATCATGATGCGCAATCTGGACGATCCACCGGCGCCAGCGATACCGGAGGGTGTGTCGGCGCGCGCGGCCATGGCGGCTAGCGCGCGTGAGGGATTGGAAGCTATTGTTGGTGACGAGACGCCAATTTCGGATGCCTGCGTTTCGGACAGCATCTACTACACGTTATTCCCCAACTTCCACCCCTGGGGCGGGTTCAACCGTATCGTGTATCGGTTTCGTCCGTTTGACAACCGTCACGACAAGTCGATCATGGAGTGTTACTACTTGAGCCCGTTCGCCGGCGACCGTCCCGATCCCGCGCCCATGCATTGGCTGGAAGAAGATCAGCCTTGGACCGACGCGCCAGAACTCGGCATGTTGGCCAGAGTGTTCACCCAGGACACGTTCAATCTGCCCAAAGTGCAGCTCGGTCTGGAAGCGGCGCAATACGACGAGGTGATGCTGGCGAACTACCAGGAAACCAAGATCCGCCACTTCCATACTCTGTTAGCCAACTACATCAGGTGAAGTTATGAGTGATAGCGTAGATGTCGCGCTGTTCGACCCTGCCACGCTGATCGACCCCTATGAGGCGTACAGGACCCTGCGGGACGAAGCCCCGGTACACTTCGTCCCGGCTATGAACTTGCACGTAGTGACCCGCTATGATTTGTTGCGCGAAGCCCTCAAGGACACGGAAACCTACTCTAGCAAGTTCGATCAGTTTCTCGGCGCCGCCCAAGAGATGCTGTTCGCTGCGGCGCCGCCAGAGACCCAACAGCGGCTGATCGAGCTCAACGGTCAGATGGTGGAACTGCCACCGACCATGTTGACGCTCGACGAACCCGAGCACACGAAGTACCGCTCGCTCGTCAGTCGGCTGTTCACCGGCTCGCAGGTCAAGCGCAGTCAAGATCAGGTGCAGGCGGTGATTGACGCTGCCCTCGAAAGCATGCTGGATCGAGAAGCAGCGGATTTCATGGAGAGTTTTGCGTTTCCGGTGCCTTTGCGGATCATCGCGGATCGCCTCGGCATACCAGAGGCCGATCGTGCGTTCTTCAATGACGCTGCCACGTCGGCGGCGTCCGGGTTGCGACTGACGCCATTGTCACCGGAAGACATGGTGCACAGGGCCCAAATCGCACTGGATTTGCAAAAGTTGCTGGTCGGTTTAGTGGAAGCCAGGCGCGAAGATCCGCGCGACGACATGATCACCATTCTCGCGACCAGCAAGCTCGAGGAGGAAAACCGACTGCTGACGCACGGTGAATGCTTGAGCATCCTCAATCAGTTCCTGGTCGCAGGTCACGAAACCACGACCAGCACCTTCGGTTGGGGCATGTTGCTGCTCTGCAAGAACCCCGCAGTGCAAGACGAGATCCGTGGTGACGGCAGGCTCATTCGGACGTTTGTCGAAGAAGCGCTGCGTCTCGAAGCACCCGTGCAGGGGCTGCCGCGGTTGGTGACGAAAGACACCACGCTCGGCGGCTATCCGTTGCCGGCAGGCAGCATGATCATGTTGCGCTACGGCGCAGCCAATCGCGATGAACGTCAGTTTCCGGATCCGGACGTCGTTAACGTGCATCGAGAAAAGGCCGGTATGCAGCTGGCCTTCGGCTCCGGCGTGCACCACTGCATTGGCGCACCGCTCGCGCGCCAAGAGCTGAATCTTGGGTTCGAGGCGTTGCTGAAGCGCCTGCAGGATTTTCGGCTCGCTGAGGGCCATCCACCACCGGAAGCAGAGCCGAGTTTTATCTTGCGCAATTTGCCAAAGTTACACATCCGCTACAGAATGCGGGGTTGAGTTCGTAGAACGGGAAGCGAGATGGCCGCACTAGAAACACTGAGCCCCGACTCCTCGACCGAGTCGATCCTGGAAGTCATCGAGCGCGATGGTGCGGTGATCGTTGCGGATGTGGTTGATCGATCGATGATCGAGCAGATGACAACCGAACTAGGCCCTTACATCGAACGTACGCCAATGGGTGGCGATGATTTTACTGGCCGCTCGACGCAACGCACCGGCGCCTTGGTGGCACGCACGCCGACGTGCCGAGACTTCGTGATGAACGAGCAGATACTCGCGATTGCGAACGCATTCTTGGGTAGATTCGCAGACCGCATCATCCTGCACCTCACCCAAACGATTTACATTCATCCTGGGCAGGGAAAACAGATCTTACATCGCGACCGGCTGGCCTGGGGCACACATATTCCGCGCAACATCGAACCGCAACTCAACACGCTCTGGGCGCTGACGGATTTCACGGCGGCCAACGGGGCCACCCGGTTGGTACCCGGCAGCCAAGCTTGGGATTGGGAGCGCCGCGCCAAGCCGGAAGAAATGTGCCAAGCCGAAATGCGTGCAGGGTCCGTGGTGCTCTACACGGGTAGCGTGTTGCATTCCGGTGGTGCCAATGAGGCCAACGACTCGCGTCTTGGGCTCAACATCACCTACTGTCTTGGTTGGCTGCGCCAGGAGGAGAACCAATACCTGTCCTGTCCGCCGCACATTGCGAAGGATCTAGCGCCCGAGCTGCAGGAACTTCTAGGTTATACCCAAGGCAACTACGCGCTTGGCTACTTCTCGGATCCTGAATCCGACGAGCCGAATCGAGACATCCTGCCGCCCGAGATGGCATTGGGGCGGAAGCCTCGCAAGGGTTTGGGTTTTTCGATTTCCGAGGCGACCGACGAAGGCATCGATCTGGACGACCCAGGATTCGAGGTTCGCGAAGGACAGATCTAGCGTCCTGTCCGGCCAGTTGGCATAGTGTCAGCGCGTCATTTCAAGGCATCTGTGTAAGGGGCCGAACGACGTTCGGCGTGCGCAATCGAAGATTGCGCCCCTTGTTAGCTGACGCTTTCTGCGAACTCTGAAATCATGCGAATTAACCGGACAGGACACTAGCCACGGCAATGCTTCGATGCGCAGTGGCGGCGCGTGACGGGTTGTGGTCCGGGCCCGTGAATTCGTGGCAGGGCGAGCATAACAAGTTTTTAGATCGCATCGAAATCGCCGTGGCGGCCGGCTCCCGCGGCAAAACGACGCGCGCCCTCGCGGGTTTCACCGGAGCGAATGACCTCGAGTCCAGCACGAGTTTCGTCCATGAGCGCGTCTTCGAGGCTCCTGCTCCACTGCGTGTAGGCCGACATTCGATCGCTACGCATACAGCGTTGCGGAAACCGGCTCAAGCTCTTGGCAAGTTCTATAGCATCTTTTAGCGCTTCACCCTTTTTTGCCAGTCGGTTGGCCAATCCCATCGCATGGGCTTCTGCCCCGGATACGCCGCGACCGGTTAGAATGAGATCCATTGCATGGCTTTGACCGATCAAGCGTGTCAAGCGAATGGTGCCGCCGTCGACTAGCGGCACGCCCCAGCGTCTGCAGTAGACGCCGAACACCGCGTCCTCGGCAGCGACCCGCAGGTCGCACCAGACCGCCAGCTCGATGCCGCCTGCTACCGCGTGGCCTTCCACCGCCGCGATGACCGGTTTCGATAGCAACATACGCGAGCACCCCATGGGTCCGTCGCCGTCCATCCGCACCTTGTTGCCGCTAGCGTCGCCGGCGGCGACCGCCTGCAAATCTGCACCGGCGCAAAACGTGCCTGCGGCGCCGGTCAACACGGCAACGTCGCTGCCGTCGTCCGCATCAAAATGTCGAAACGCTTCTGCCAACAGTGCGGCCGTTGGGCCGTCGACGGCGTTGCGTACCTCCGGTCGGTTGATGGTTACGATAGTGATTCGGTCCTGTTGCTCGACGATGACGGTCATGACGTGTTCCTGGTTGATCTCAGCGGTGTATATTACTGGACTCGACGCAGATGAATTAGGGGGGACTATGCGGGTATCCGAGCCACGTGTGCGGCCGTTGGAACCTGATGAGTGGAGCGAGGAAGCCCGGGAACTCATGCAGCCCATGGTGGATCAAGGGCGTATCTTCAATATTTTCAAAACGCTGGCTAACTATCCAAAGCTGATGAAACGCTGGATGGTGTTTGCTAATCACATCCTCGGCAAGTCGACGTTGGCTGTGCGCGAACGTGAACTCTTGATCCTGCGTATCGGTTATCTGTGCCAATCGGGTTACGAGTGGGGACAGCACGTACAGATTGCGCGTCGAGCCGGCATGAGTGACGAAGAGATACGCTCTTGCAAGACCGGTTCAGCAGCCGAAGGGCTGAGCGATCTCGACCGCTTGCTGTTCCAGGCGACTGAAGAGCTACATGCGGACGCGCACGTCTCGGATGCGACCTGGCTCGGATTGAATGAACACTTGAATACGCAACAAATGATGGACGTCGTATTCACCGTGGGCCAATACAACTTGGTGTCTATGGCGCTGAATTCGTTCGGAGTACAACTCGACGAGGGGTTGCCGGGATGGGACGTTTAGAAAACAAGATCGCCATCGTTGTTGGTGGCGGGCAGACCCCTGGTGCCACCATTGGCAACGGTCGCGCCACCGCATTACGTTTTGCGCAGGAGGGCGCGTCGGTGCTCGTCGTCGACAAACGCATGGATTCGGCGGAAGAGACGGTAGCAAAGATCCAGGCTGAAGGCGGGCGTGCCAGCGCATTTGCAGCGGACGTCACCAGAGAGGCGCAATGTGAGGCGTTGGTGAGTGCGTGCGTGGAACGCTACGAGCGAATTGACGTGTTGCACAACAACGTTGGCATCGGCACTGGTGACAGTGGCCCGACGAAGATGCGGGTTGAAGTATGGGACGAGATATTCGACACCAACCTCAAGTCGATCATGATGATCTGCAAACACGCGCTGCCTGTCCTGCGTGGCCAGGGCAGCGGTGCGATCACTAACATATCGTCGATCGCCGCCGTTTGTTCTGTCGGTATCGTCGCATACAAAGCCTCCAAAGCCGCGTTGAACGCGTACACCCAGTCGCTCGCGACCGGCAACGCCAGATACGGGATCCGTGCCAACGTCATTATGCCCGGCCTGATGAACACGCCGATGGCGATCGAGGGCAACGTTGCTGCGGGTCAGGATCGAGAAGAGTTGATTGCGCGGCGGAACGCCAGCGTACCTCTCGGTGGTCGGATGGGGACTGCTTGGGACGTTGCCAATGCTGCCTTGTTTCTGGCATCAGACGAGGCCAAGTTCATCACCGGGGTGTGTTTGCCTGTGGATGGTGGCCAATCCGCAAAAATCGGATGATTCACGATGTGGCATAAAAATACGGTTTTTATGCGAAATATTTCTAAGCGGAAGGTGAAAAGATTACTAACTTGCACGAAATGGGGTTGTATATTAGGACTTTGTCACCGATGGTAACGAAATGGTTGACGGCTCAGTTTTGTTTGACGACTATTCGCCACAGGACTGAAAAAACGGCTGGCGAACCTGCCTAGACAGGTAGCCGGACGGCATAAGAAGCCAGGTAGAGAGGGATAAGGCAAGTAGGCGGTATGCAATATATCAATGGAATCATCGGTTGTGTTTTTGTGGTTCTAGCCCTGCTTCATATTGGGATTCCCGACTCCTTCTTTCTCATCGTGATGTACACATTTGGTGCACTACTCGCGTTTATTACGCTCATCCCCGAGATTGGCTTGTTTATCTCCCGGCTTTTGGCGATTGCCACTACCGCGTCGATGTTCTTCTACTTTGCCAATTTCTTTCGCATGGCCCCGGAACTGCACGACAACTGGTATGTTGAGCATCTGTTGGCCATGGGCACGTTGTTCGGTGCATTCTTCATGATCCCGGTATTGGCCGAATATTCTTGTCGTCTGAAAGCCGATTGCCACCCGGCGCTCACAACCAAGCGCAGCGCCTTCTTCTCAGTCCCGCAGAAACTCGACAAACATATCCACCTTTCCTAGAAGCCCAGCTTCAAAGCGCCAAACGGAGCACTGGCAGTCTGTCGGACTTAGAGCGCCGTAGCGAGGGCAAGCCGGTCGCGAAGCGATTGGGAACCGGGTCCGGGGGTTTTTGGCGCGCCTTTGAGGAGAATATCGAGCCATATTTGACGATGAAGGCGCGCCTTTGACGCAAAGGCGTACCAAAACCCGCCAAAACCCGGCTTTTCCGCAGTAGGTGAGCTAAGTCCGACGGACTGCTCGCACACACTTTATCTTCGCTTTCGATGTCAACGATTGGGCGTCACGCACGTTGACTGGTTACGACTTATCGAATTTTCGGAGTAGTAACATGAGTGTGCATACCAGCCCGATCAGAATATCGGCCGAAACGAGCATCGTGCGGTTGACAAAGCGGCGTCGCGATTTAGGCAATTTCTGGTCGCTGTGTGTCGGCATCGTGCTGGTGTCGATAGTGCTTGCTGTTCAGGGATGCGGTGGTGGCGGTGGTGGCGGCCAAGCCGACATTGCGCCGCTGGCGTTAGCCGACGAAGAAGGTCTCTTGTTTGTCGGTATCACGGACGCGGAAGGCGACTTCTTGACGTACAAGGTCTCCGTCCTGTCGTTGCTCCTGGAGAAAACGAATGGCGACACCGTCGAGACGCTTCCGTTGGCGACGGAGATCGACTTCACGGAGCTGACCGAGGTCACCGAATTCCTGACCATTGCCACCGTACCCGCCGGAAGCTATTCGTCGGTAACGGTAACCCTCGATTACACGGATTCGGAAATCGTCGTTCAGGACGAGGATGGCAATCCGCAGTTCGCCGATGTCGTGGATTCGGACGGCAATCCGATCGGCGAATTCGACGTACGTCTGCAGTTGACGACATCGGACGTGATCCGAATAGCCCCTGGAATCCCGGCTGCCTTCAGCCTGGATTTCGATCTCGATGCATCCAACACCATCGACCTGACGACGGCTCCGCCTACGGTAACCGTCGAGCCTTTCTTGCTCGCGATGCCAGAGCTGGATCGCGATCGAGCGCATCGTGTGCGTGGCGTGTTGGCTGACGTCAATGAGGTCGAACAGGAGATCACGTTGAAAGTGCGCCCATTCCGGCATCGCAACGGCGATTTCGGACGCTTTACCTTCAGTGTCGACGATGACACACAGTTTGAGATCGACGGGGTCGGGTACACCGGTTTCGAGGGTCTTACGGTGATGGCGGGCCTGCCCGAAAACACACCGGTCATAGCGGGCGTGTTGGTGACCGATGCGGGCTTCATTGCTCATACCGTACTGGCCGGTAGCAGCGTGCCGTGGATCGACGCGGACGTGGTCAAAGGTGTGGTGGCGGCCCGTGTCGATGACACGTTGACCGTGCGCGGCGCCCGCATCGAATTTGCCAACGGTACGACGGCGTTTCGCGGAACGTTCCGGGTGCTGTTGGGCGAGATGACGATAGTCACGGCTCTCGGTGTCGACAACGCAGATCTGGACAAAGACAGTATCTCCGTTGGCCAGCGCGTGGTCGTGTTTGGTGAGGTGCTGGATGACACGACCACGGGCGCAACTGTCGACGCGACGGAGGGCCGCGTACGGATGCAGATGAATCATCTGGTAGCTTCTGTTGCCCAGGTGCAGCCGTTGGCCGTGGATATGTTCTTCTTGAATGGCCGCAGGCCCGATGTGTATGACTTTTCCGGCACGGGTGTAACCCCGGACAACGATGCGGATCCGAGTTTCTACGAGATAGATACCGCTAGCTTGGGGTTAGCCAACATCGCTGTAGGCGACCTGGTGCGCGTACTGGGTCTTGTCAACGGGTTCGGACTGGCGCCCCCGGACTATCTGGCACGAACCGTCATCGACGTAAACACAGACGATCGGGCGGCGGCGTTGCGGGTACATTGGCCCGAACCGACGGCGGATCCGTTTATCGCCATAGAACCCGCGCGCATTGATTTAGATCTCTCCGAGTCTCGAGAGGTATTGAAGATTGGTGGCGTACCTTTTGACTTGACCAATCCGCTCGAGAACCTGGCGCTCGTGCCCCCGGACGGTGGTAGGGGATTGTACGCGGTGAAGATAGCGGGTGGTGGCGAAATACATTTGTTCCGGCACTTCGCAGATCTGGTAGACGAACTCGTCAGACAACTCGATGATGGCATGCTCTTGCATCGCATTGGGGCTCACGGTAGTTACAATAACAACCTTGAAGAGCTCACATCGGGACGTGCCAGCTTTGAATTCCGCATGCCGACTGCAGTGCAAGGTTGATGCGTTGATATGCGCCGGGGGTCCGACCCCCGGCGTTGTACTGAGTACGCCCGGCGGTGTCGGGCGGTAAGTAGTGAAGATGGCGGATGCTGCCAATGTAGCTGAGTTGAACGAGTTCCTGGCTGGCGTCGAGAAAAGGGCGTTTCGAATGGCACAAATTGCGGTTAAAGATACCGAAGAGGCTTTGGACATCGTGCAGGACACGATGCTGACGTTGGTCCGCAAGTATGCCGAAAAGCCGGCTGCAGAGTGGCGACCGTTGTTCTACCGGATATTGAAGAACCGCATCACGGATTCGCACCGGCGCAACGTGGTCCGTCGTAAAGTGATCGCTTGGTTCGCGCCAAGTTCCGATGACGGAGAACCATTGGACCCAATCGAAAACGCACCTGGCCGTGAGTCGGACACGCCGGATGTGCGAATGGCGCTCGATGGTGCAAGAGATGCGTTGAGCACCGCCATCGGGCGTTTGCCAAACCGACAGCGCGAAGCTTTCATGCTGCGCGTCTGGGAAGGGCTCAACGTAGCGCAAACATCGGTTGCGATGCGGTGTTCTGAGGGCAGCGTCAAAACGCACTACTCGCGCGCAGTGCATAGCTTGAGAGAACTGCTCGAGGACTACCGATCATGACGAATGCAGACGACGACCTGTTTGTTGAAAAAACTCGTCAAGCTCTCAGGGACAGCGAGAACGAGCTCGATGCGGATGTGCAATCGCGTTTGCGACAAGCGCGCAGACAAGCAGTTGCATCGCTGGAAGCGCGTCGACCCGTATTTTTGCGGCCGTGGGTGTTGGCACCGATAGGCAGCATGGCCGCAGTCGCGTTGGCGGTAGGCCTCTACTTAGGCCAGGGCGGTGAGGAGTTGTCATTTCCGGGCGATGAGGCGTTCACGGTTGCACAAGATATGGAGCTGTTGGACGAACTCGAGTTCGTCGCATGGATGGTCCTGGAGGACGAGCGGGCGTCCGGATGAAGATGCTTGGACTCGTCAGCGTGTTGATTGCCTCGGTGGGGTGGGGCAACGCAGCGGTGGCGAGCGAGAGCGCCGCAAGCGGAAATAAATTGCCCGAGCTGTCCTTGGAGTTTTTTGACTATCTGGGGTCCTTGGTGAAACGCGACGGCGAATGGGTAGACGCGTTGGCGCTGGATGAACAATTTGCGGAAGACGCGTCTTCAAATGGGGATGCAGAAGACGTGTCTTCAAATGGGGATGCAGAAGACGCGTCTTCAAAAGACGATGCGAAAGACGTGGCTTCGAAGGACACGCAGACGAAAGTTTCGGAGGTGGAGCAATGAACCGAAGAATTTGCTGGTTTATCCTGTGGTTCGCTTGGCTGGCGAGCTCGTTTGCCCATGCGGTGGCGTGGGACGAGTTGACGGACGCGCAGCGATCAACGCTCGATCGGTTCGAAGAGCAATGGACCCACTTGGGCGAAGCGCAACAGCAGCGATTGGCACTTGGCGCCGACCGCTGGCTCGGGATGGATCATACGACCAAGCAGGACATGGTGAACCGCTACCAGAAGTTTCGAACGTTGCCGGATGCGCGCAAACGCCAGCTGTTGCGGCGCCTGCGAGAGTTTCAAGGGCTGACCCCCGCTCAGCAGCGCACCATGCGTGATCGCTACCGGCGCTATCGAAATCTCGATCAGCGGGAAAAACGCGCATTGCAGGATCGGTTTCGTCGAATGTCTCCCGATGACCGAAGGCGAGCGCTCGACCAGTTGCAACGTCGTGCGCGCAACGACCGTATACAGCGCCGCCCCGTGGCCCGCCCGACGCCGGTACCAACGCCAAGGAGAGATCGACACTAGCTGATGAAACCGCGACGTTCCGTGCTGTACATGCCTGGCGCCAACGCCCGGGCGATGACAAAGGCCAAGGATCTGCCTTGCGACTGCATCATATTTGATCTTGAAGACGCAGTTGCTCCGGACACCAAGGCTGGCGCGCGCGGTCAGATCGTCCAAGCCGTCACGGACGGAGGCTATGGCTATCGAGAGTTAATCGTTCGGGCCAACGGTTTGGACACGCCATGGGGTGCTGATGATGTCGAGGCCGTTGCCCGTTTGGCCGTGGATGCTTTGTTGTTCCCGAAGATCGAGCGCGTCGAACAAGTCGAGGAAATCATACAGGCGGTGGATGGGGCCGGCGGTGGTGAGAAAGCCATTTGGCTGATGATTGAAACGCCTGCAGGCATACTCGATTTACGCGCTTTTGCCGGTAGCTCGGACAGGGTCCAGGCTCTGGTGTTGGGCACCAGCGACTTGGTGAAGGAATTACGCGCTGAACACACCGAGGGGCGCGGTAACTTAGGCTATGCCCTGCAACGCTGCGTCTTGGTGGCGCGCAGTCTCGATCTGGATATCTTGGATGGCGTGCACCTGGATTTTCGCAACCTCGATACGTTTCGAAGCGCTTGTATCGATGCCAAAGCCATGGGCTTCGACGGCAAGACACTCATACATCCGAGTCAGATAGAGATCGCCAACGAGGTGTTTGGAATCGGCGCAGATGACCTCGGACATGCTCGAGCCGTGCTGAGCGTTTGGCGCGATGCCCAGGCGGGCGGTAAGGGCGTCGCCGTGCTCAACGGACAGCTCGTCGAAAATCTGCATGCTGCCGAGGCGGCAAGGGTCATCGCGTACGCCGAAGCGCTTGAGGGCCGGTAGGAATCCGGCCCGGCCGTTTAAAGGCGACGAGCCTTTGGCATCACCTCTGTGAGATAGGCATCTAACGCGTCTTCATGCCAAGGTGCCCGAAGTGCGATGTTGATCTCTTCTGCCCCGGCCTGCTGATATTCGGCCAGACGTTCAACGGCCTGATCCGGCGTGCACAAGAGTGCTCCACCGGAGATGCGAGGTGCCATATCTCCCCAGTCTTCGACGATCTGAAGGCGCTGCCGTTCGACGTCTTCTTCATCGACACCCAGATTGAACATCACGTTCACGCCGCGGCGGATGGATTTGGGATCACGTGCTTCCTCTTCACACCAATGATTCAGCACTTCGTTCAGGCGGCCGAACTCTTCCGGAGAGAGATAGGCGGCGTTCCAGCCATCGGCATGTTCGGCTACCAGCTTCAAAGTGCGCTTTTCGCCCAGACCACCGATCCAGATCGGCAGTCGAGACTGAACGGGTCGCGGCAGGCAGCTTGCATCCACGGTCTGAAAGTGTTTGCCGTTGTAGGTGGTGCGCTCCTCGGTCAACAGGCGACGAATGAGCTGAGCAGCCTCATCGAGCATATCCAGGCGCGTACCGATGTCCGGAAATGCGTAGCCGTATGCGGTCGCTTCCCAGATATGCCACCCGGCACCAAGACCCAGCTCGAAGCGTCCGTTGGTGATGTGATCCAGCGTCGTTGCTGCTTTGGCCAACAAGGCCGGGTTTCGATAGCCGACGTAAAACACGAGGCACCCGATGCGTGCATTCCGGGTTTCCGCCGCCAAGGCACCCAGCGTAGTGAGCGCTTCGAAGTGCGGTTCCGTACCGTTTTTGGGCGGCGCCTCGTAGAAGTGATCCCACGTGGATATCCAATCTACGCCGCTTTGATCGAGTGTCCGCCAAAGGGCGCGCATCTCGTCCATGGTCATGTTTTGTTGACCTACATGCACGCCGAGTGACAAGGGCATAGTTTCGTACTTCCTTATGGCAGAATCGATGAGCATACAGTAGGCGCGCACGCGTTTGAATCGGGGGACGTATGCCGAAGGTCTTGGCTAACGGAATCGATATCACCTACCGAGTGGGTGGTGCGGGACCACGGGTGTTGTTCATCAGTGGATCTGGAGGTGATCTAAGAAGTTCACGCAGTGTCTTCGAAGGACCGTTGCCCGAGAGTTTCGAAGTGCTCAGCTATGACCAAAGAGGCTTGGGCCAGACGGCCAAGCCCGAGGGCGACTACACGATGGCCGACTACGCGGCAGACGCTGATGCGTTGCTTGAGTCGTTGGCATGGCCTGCAGCGCTGGTAGTCGGGGTTTCGTTCGGTGGGATGGTTGCCCAGGAACTTGCGATTCGATTCCCAAGGCGCGTTCGAGCGCTTGTTTTGGCGTGTACGTCGTCCGGTGGCAAGGGTGGTGCGTCGTACCCGCTACATGAGCTTCGTCACCTAGATCGAGATGATCGGTTAGCGCGCCAACTCGTGTTGGCCGACTTGCGCAGAGATGTGGCTTGGCGGGCGCGATATCCGGAACGCATGCAACGGCTCTTGGTCATGCCCCGAGGCGCCGAGCGTCGTGATCGCGATCTGGAAGGCGCCGCAAGACAGCTCGCGGCACGTGCCGACCACGATACCTGGAAACGGTTGCCGCGAATCGAAATGCCGGTACTCGTGGTAGGTGGCTTGCACGACGGAATCGCGCCTCCTGCAAACCTCGAAGCAATTGCCAGTCAGGTACCGCGTGCCGAGCTGCAATTGTTTGATGGGGGGCACTTGTTTCTCGTGCAAGACAAAAACGCCTATCCCTACCTCATCGACTGGCTGAACCGACAAGCCAATTAACGCCACGCCGGCCGGCGAAGTTGCAAATCGACTCTGTCGGTTGTCTCACACCTTTGGTCGGAGATCGGCTGGTCGAATTCAATCGATCTGCTATAACTGAAGCTGCATACCTTAGCGATAATCCCCGCAAAGGTTACTGAAGCGCCCCGGTGACGAACTTCCCCTCCTCCCCAATCCCCTGTCGCCGGGGCGCTTTTCTTACCGACGGTAAATCAATAGCCATCGAAAACCCCAAAACGAGGCGCTATGCAGGGCTACAACCGTAGCCAACGCCCATACCACCGGCTGATATCCATCGGCCAGCCACGTCAACAGCGTAACTAGAGAAGCGCGCCACGCCAGCCGAAGGATGATTTCCGGCGCGGGTACATCGTCGCGCATGCTCAACAAGACTGCCCAAGTCGACACCGCGAGGGGCAGGGATAGCAGGTAAATCAATACGCTCAACGATCCACTACCTCGACAAATCCTTCAGTCGCGTAAACCCGTACCCGCTGGCCTGAAAGGATTTTCTCGGTGCATCCTTCTACGTCCACCAAACAAGGAATGCCATACTCTCGCGCGACGGTACCGGCATGCGACAGAAAACTACCGATGCCAACGACGACAGCGCCGGCCGTTGGGAACAGCGGGGTCCAACCAGGATCGGTGTCAGGGGCAATCAAGATGTCGCCAGGCTCGAGGTCGGTACTCAACGTGGGATCCAAGACTACCCGTGCGATACCTTCTGCATAGCCGGGACTTGCGCAGAAACCCGAGAGCGCGTCTGGGCCTTCACCTCGTTCGATCGGAACGTTGATGGTTTCCGGTGGGCGCTGCCGCGCTGCCGCTTGCCAAGCTTGCCGGCGTTGGCGAATGCGATCCTCGATATCCAGCCAGTCCAGTTGTTGGTTCGCCAGCTGCACCGCCTCGATCCAGTGCAGGAAGAATATGTCATCTGCACACTTCAAACGGCCTTCGTAGATGAATTCCTGCTCCATGAGTTTCAGCTTGTGGCGGACGACGTCGAACGCCATGACGTAGTAGTGGCGACTGTTTTCGCGTAACGCGATGTAGTAGCTCGTACGCCCTATCAGGTAGTCGAGCAGTTTGCGTTTCGCGTGAGAGGCGACTTGTTGGTGGAGCGCGTCTCGCGCGGATAGATGTAGGCCATGCGCATCCGCCGCCGTGCCGTCTGCTGCTAGGTAACTACGCAACATGGCGATAATCGGGGTTGCATCTTCACGCCACCGCGGGGTGTTTAGATCCATCTCGTTGACGCACCGGTGTCCGTAGCGGTTGATGAATTCTTGTAGTTCCGTCACGAACGGGTGCTGACTCTCGAAGTCGGAGATCGCGGTCGCAAGCGCGGCCGGTTCTCTGGTGAGAATCGCGTCCTTGACCGCGACGTACTGGCCTGCCGTACCTGCCAACGCTTGCAGGTCGTCGACCATCTCCTGCGAGAACGTGTCATGTTCGCTTCGACACAGCTCGCCGATACGGCTGATATCGAAGTCTGGTGCAAATCGTTGAAGCAACGCTTTCAGGATGCCGATCAAGGTAAAGTAACGTCCTGCGGAAACGTTGACCTGAAGCATGTAGTGACCAACCGGTTGCCACGGATGATGGCCAAGCAACAATGACTTCAATGCGGCCAACGCGTCGACCGATGCGTTGTTGCGGACGATGTCGACGCGTTCGGTGAATTTTGCGAGAGCCTTTGACGTGACGTGACTGGTTCGATGCCAAAATGACCCCACGCCAAGATAGCCCACCAGCATGATACCGATGATCGGGAGCAGCCGTCGCCAATCGAGCTTTGCATCAAGCCCGTCGAAACGGAACAACGCAAGATCTGCCAGCTGTTCGATTTCGAACTCGAATGGGACGGCTTTCGCCAGCACGTCGATGTCGAGATAGTAGCGACCGTTGATGAACTTGCCGACGTTGGGGAGAACTCGCTCTACAAGATCGACTGTCATTGGCGAAAGGGGCTCATGGAAGTTCTCGACGATGGGTTTGAACAACACCCATCTGCCGTCGGTTGGTACAAGGGGTGCCGCGAGTTGATTCGTGATCGGCCGGGTTTGTAGCAGATACAAAGCGTCATCTTCATAGGCCCATTCGATGTCTTGCGGACAACCGAAATGCTGCTCGATGCATAGGGCGTTCGATGCGATGTCCACAGCTTCGCTGCTTGTTAGGCACGCAATGGCTTGTTGGTGTGCTGGGACCGGTTGCAGGCGTTCGCTGGTCGGGTAGGTGAGGTTCTCGGCGACTTTGAAGCGTTTGCGAGCAATTCTCGAGTGCAGAAGCTCGCCGTCGTCAACCCAGAACTGATCGGGGGTCACTCTGCCGTCTACCAGCGCGGCGCCCAAACCCCACGTGGCCTCGATGAGTGCTGAACCGTTCGTAGCGAACGTGCACGCTGCAACGGGCGTTTGCGAGAAACATACGCCGGATCGGCTGGCTTGCACCATGCGCTGAACGATGACGGCCATGCCAAACGGTGTAGTGACGTCGTGTTCCGTGCGATAGGCGAGCGCGGGCCCGGACCAAAGTGACATCCAGCAATCGACGATGGCAGCCGGTAGGGTCGCCTCATCGATGTAGTAATACGTCGCATGTTGGCCGGCGAAGCTAGCGGCCATGCCGTCTTCGCCGATTGCGCTGCTGCGCACTGCCAACGCTGGACGGTTTTCGCCGAACTGCGCCTCCAAGGCTTCTTGAACGGCGCGAATCGACTCCACCTGCATGACCGGTCTTGTGGGTTTGTGGCCGTCGAGATCCGCGGGAAAGTGTTGACGGAAACCCTCGAGGGTAATGACGAATCCCTCGGGTACCCGATGTTCTAGGCGTATGAGCGCGCCCAAGTTTGCTGCTTTTCCGCCGACAAAAGGGGCGTCTTCAGCCGTCAGTGAGGATAGGGGGCGGATCAACTCGCGCATGGCGCGAGGCATGATACGCGATAGATCGTGCTGTCGCTAAACCGGTACGGTTTTGCCCCGCTGCTCGAACCTGTGTCTGACCCGGTCGGTCAATGCGTGTACCTGATGCGGCAACGCCAACAGCGCAGGGGTGCAAACCAATGTGAGCAAAGTAGCGAACGTCAGACCGGAAACGATGGCCTGGGACAGGGGTACCCAGAAGGACGACATCATGCCGCCGTAGATAATCTGCCGGTTGATGAGATCGACGCTCAGATTGGCCGCAAGCGGCAACAAGCCGAACACGGTCGTCACGGTCGTCAGCATGACGGGTCTAAAACGCTGGGCGCCGGTACGTACGATAAGCGATATGTAGTCGAGATCAGGATGTTCTTTGCGTAGATGGTTGTAGGTATCGATGAGTACGATATTGTTGTTGACGACAATTCCGGCCAACGCAACGACGCCGACGCCGGTCAATATCACGCTGAACGGTGCGCTCATCACCAGTAGTCCGATCAGTACGCCGGCGGTCGACAGCACGACGGCAAACAAGATCAACGTGCTTTGATAGAAGTTGTTGAACTGCGTCACGAGCAAAATGAACATCAAAACCAGCGACATCATGAAGGCAAACGAAACGAAGGTCATGGCCGCTTCTTGATCTTCGTTGGTTCCACGAAATTTGATCTGCAGTTGCGGATCGAATACCTGACCGTCCAGGTCGAAGATGTCCCGCGCCTCTTCGATGACGCTCGGCACTTTGACGGCGAAGCGTCCCTCGCCCGTGTCGATACTGCCGGCGGGAATGAGGCGATTGTTGCGAATGATCGTACTGATCAGCTCTTCGTTGGAAATTTG
>JAPUIA010000158.1 GCA_027297435.1 Gammaproteobacteria bacterium
CCTTGGAGCCCGGCATGGTGCTCACTGTGGAACCGGGCATCTACATTCCGCCTCGGATGACCACGATGCATGTGCCCGCGCGTTGGCGGGGCCTTGGCATTCGCATCGAGGACGACGTGTTGATCACCAACGATGGACCTGAAGTGCTGACAAGTGTCGCGCCGAAAGAAATCGCCGAAATCGAAACACTCATGAGCGGCTAGCCGGTGGTGAACAGCGCGACAATGGAGGTAGACGTAGCCGTTGTGGGTGGCGGTCTCGTCGGTGCGAGCGCGGCACTTGGTGTGGCGGCGACAGGGCGTTCCGTGTTGCTGATCGATCGTCAGCAACCTACGATCGACAGAGGCAAGCTGGGAATCGATATACGCAACGTCGCTATTTCGCCGGCATCGCAAAGCTTACTTGCCACGCTAGGCGTATGGGGTGAGCTTGCCGTGGCGGCGTATCGACGCATGCGGGTTTGGGAGGACCGGGGCACCGCCGAGATCGGTTTCTCCGCCGACGAGGTGCAACGGCAGGAACTCGGATGGATAACCGAGGTGAGTCCGGCAACGGTGTTGCTGTGGTCGCGTTTGCGAGCGCATCGCAACGTCGAGTGTCTTGTTGGACAATCGCTCGACGGTATCGATATGCGCGAGGACGCGGTATTTCTGCAGGTCGGAGACACGAGTGTGCGCGCCCAGTTGCTAGTCGGGGCGGATGGAGCACGCTCTTCGGTACGCACCGCATTGGGGGTCCAGACAACGGACTTGGGAACGGGGCAACATGTACTGGCCACCGTGATCAAAACGCAACGTCCCCACGCGGCAACGGCTTGGCAACGCTTCCTGCTCGACGGACCTGTCGCTTTGCTGCCCGGTCCGAAGCCGCATTTGTCGTCGCTCGTCTGGTCGCAATCCGAGACCGAAGCAAAACGGCGTTTGGCGCTGACGGACGAGGCGTTTGCCGATGAATTGCATAGTGCGGTTGAAGGTTGTCTGGGTGCCATCGAAGCGGTCGATCGCCGCATTGCCTTTCCGCTGATACAAATGGTGGCATCGACGTTCAACCCGCATCCTCGTGCGCTGCTCATTGGCGACGCGGCCAGGGTTGTGCATCCGCTGGCCGGTCTGGGGGTCAACCTCGGTTTTGAAGATGTCCTCGGCATCCTCGACGGCCTCAGACTCGCCAAGGATCCTGGCGCGCCTGGCTTATGGCGGGCGTTTGCCCGTCGTCGCAAGGCTCGCGCCATGGCCATGGTGACAATCATGGCAGGCTTTCGGCAGCTGTACGGTTTGCGCGAACCGGGCATTCATTGGCTTCGGAATTTGGGCGTGCATTGGCTGGATGGCGCAAAACCTCTGAAACGGCAGATCATCAACGAAGCCCTGGGACTGGGTCCCGTCGCGGAACTATTGCGCCGAGCCTAAGAAGCACCTCTATAATCTGATCACGCACTGAGCGTGCTTGTACGGGGCCGCTCCCTTTGTCGGCCCGAAGTACCATGAACCAAGGCAAGGTGTAGCCATGCGTCAGAGAACGGCGCTTTATGATGAACACATAAAGGCGGGTGCCAAGATCGTACCCTTTGCGGGTTGGGACATGCCGCTGAACTACGGTTCGCAGATTCGAGAGCACCGGGTCGTACGCGAAGACGCGGGCATGTTCGACGTTTCCCACATGACGGTGATCGACATAACCGGCGAACGGTCGCTCGCATACCTGCAACGGTTGGTGGCGGCGGATGTGGCACGGCTCACGTCGGTCGGGCAGGCGCAGTATGCAACGCTGCTCAATCAAGCTGGCGGCATCATCGACGATCTGATTGCCTACCGAAACGCGGAGGGCTTTCGGTTGGTGACCAATGCAGGTACCCGCGACAAGGTGATCGCGTGGCTTAGAGCCAACGAGGAACCGGGTGTTCAGCTCGTGGAGCAGGCACTGGCGATGATCAGTGTGCAAGGCCCCAATGCGATCGACAAGTTCGTGGCCGTCACCGGCGCCTCAGCGGTGGTTGAATTGAAACCGTTTTCTGCATACGACAAAGATGCGTGGAAGATTGGCCGCACGGGCTACACCGGAGAGGACGGTGTGGAGGTGATCCTACCCAACGAGGAAGCTCCGGGGTTGTGGCGCAAGTTGCTAGACGCCGACGTACATCCCGCTGGATTGGCTGCGAGGGACACGTTGCGCCTCGAAGCGGGGCTGAACCTCTACGGACAAGACATGACCGAGGAATTCAGCCCGTTGGTGTCCAACGTGGCGTGGACAGTACACTTCGATCCAGAGGAACGTGATTTCATTGGCCGCAGCGCGCTGCTCGCGCAGAAGGCGTCGGGCTTTGACCAGAAGCTGACCGGGTTGGTGTTAGAGACCAAAGGCGTCATGCGCTCTGATCAGAAAGTCGTCACGCAAGCGGGTGAGGGCGTTGTTACCAGCGGTATCTTTTCTCCAACCTTGGGTTACAGTATCGGCCTGGCAAGGGTGCCCCGTGGGGCGACGGGCGGCTGCCAGGTCGAAATTCGGAGCAAACTGCTGCCGGCTCGAATCGTCAAACCGCCGTTTGTCAAACACGGTCGGGCGGTGTTCGAGTCGCGGTAACGACGATAACTGCCAAAAAGTGAACCCAGACAGGTAGGACGCGATCGGTATGAGCGATACGCCGCAAGAGCTTAGGTATGCGAGCACCCACGAATGGGCTCGCCTAGAGGACGGTGTGGTAACCGTCGGCATCAGCGATCACGCTCAAAGTGCGCTCGGGGATGTGGTCTATGTGGAACTGCCCGAAATTGGACAACCCGTCGCCGCTCAAGAGGAAGCCGCAGTGGTGGAGTCGGTGAAAGCGGCTTCCGACATATACGCTCCGGTAGGCGGAAGCATCGTCGCGACCAACAGCATCCTCGAAGAGGCGCCGGAGATTGTCAACGAGGACCCGTATGGCGATGGTTGGTTCTTCAAGATCGAGCCCGATGACACCGCCGAGCTCGACGGTTTGTTAGATGCTGAAGCCTATACCGAGGCTTGCGAAGCCGAAGAACACTAGCCGCAAAGATGCCTTTCATTCCGCACACGACCGCTGATGTGCAAGAGATGCTTGCCGAGATAGGTGCCGAGAGCATTGATCAGCTGTTCGACGAGATTCCCGAAACCATGCGCGCGGGTGCGTTGCACGCCGTCCCCGAGGGGATGAGTGAGATGGCCGTGCTGCGCTGGATGGGCGCGCGGGCGGCGCGCGATCAGGTGGCGTTGTGTTTCGCCGGAGCCGGTAGCTACGATCACCATATTCCGTCGGCGGTATGGGACATAACCGGACGCGGTGAGTTCATGACGGCCTATACGCCCTATCAAGCAGAAGCCAGCCAAGGCACCTTGCAGCTCATCTACGAATACCAATCGATGATGAGCGAGCTGACCGGCATGGATGTTTCCAACGCGTCGGTATACGACGGGGCTTCAGGGCTCGGTGAAGCCATCTTGATGGCGCTCAGGGCAAACAAACAAGTCAAAACACGAAGAGTGCTCATGGCATCCGGCGTGCATCCGCACTATGCCGAGGCCGCCCGCAACATCGTCGCCAACCAAGGGGTCGAAATACTCGACCTGCCGATGCACGAGGCTCGGGTCGATATGCGCGCCCTGCCTGCAGATGGCGAGCCGGTGGCGGCAGTCGTCGTACAGCAACCCAATTTTTTTGGCTTGCTGGAACAGGTGGATCGAATTACCGAGTGGGCGCATCGACGCGGGTCGCTGGTCATCGCTGTGGTGAATCCCATGACACTGGCGGTCCTCAAACCTCCGGGTCAGTGGGGCGAGTTGGGCGCCGATATTGCGTGTGGTGATGGGCAGCCGCTCGGTATACCCATGGCGTCGGGTGGGCCGTCGTTCGGATTCATCTGTTGCAGGGGCGCGTTGGTGCGCCAAATTCCGGGGCGCGTCATCGGCCGCACCGAAGACCTAGAGGGGCGGGTGGGATACGCGTTGACGTTGCAAGCCCGTGAGCAGCACATTCGGCGCGGCAAAGCCACATCCAATATCTGTACCAACCAGGGTCTACTGGTTACGGCCGGAACCATATACATGAGCCTGCTCGGTCCGGCGGGACTTCGCGAAGTGGCGTTAGCGTGCCACGACAAGGCGCGCCACCTACTTCGTGCGCTGACGGCGATCGAAGGCGTTGCAGCACGTTTCGACCATCCGTTTTTTCACGAATTTGTGGTGAACCTACCGCGTAACAGCGAAGACGTGTTGGATGCTTTGTTGGACGAAGGCATATTGGGTGGTGTTGCGTTGCACCGGTATCAGGCGGACCTGGATAAGTCGTTGTTGGTGTGTGCCACGGAGAAACATAGCACCGAGGACATCGATCGGTTTGCAGGCGCGTTGCGGGAGGTGCTTGCATGACGAGCATCTTCGAACTTAGCCGCAGTGGCCGGGGTGCCTACGCGCAGTTTCCGAAATTGACTGAGTCGGCAACTTTGGCCGACATACCAGCGACGCTGTTGCGTGAAAAAGATCCGGGTCTGCCGGAGGTGTCGGAGCTGCAGGTGGTGCGTCACTTCACCAACTTGTCGACCAAGAACTTTTCCATCGACAACCAGTTCTATCCGTTGGGTTCGTGCACGATGAAGTACAACCCCAGAGGGGCGCACCGGGCGGCTAGCCTGCCAGGCTTTCTCGGACGGCACCCGCTGGCCCCAGAGCGTGTGAGCCAGGGCTATCTCGAGTGTCTCTACCTACTGCAGGAAATCTTGAGAGACTTGACCGGTATGCGCGGCGTATCGCTGACGCCGATGGCGGGTGCACAGGGCGAGTTTGCCGGAGTTACCATGATTCGCGCATATCATGATGCCAACCATGATCCCGGACGGTGCGAAATACTGGTGCCGAACGCGGCGCACGGGACGAATCCGGCGACCGCGGTCATGTGTGGCTACAAGGTCCGCGAAGTGGCCGTCGACGGCAACGGCGACGTAGACATCGAGGCGTTGCGGAACGCCGTGGGACCACAGACGGCCGGCTTGATGATGACCAACCCCTCGACCTGTGGTGTTTTTGAACGGCAGATCACCGCCATCGCGCGCGTCGTGCACGATGCCGGCGGCTTGCTTTACTACGATGGTGCCAACCTCAACGCCATTCTCGGGAAAGTAAAACCGGGTGACATGGGGTTTGACGTGCTGCACATGAATCTTCACAAAACCTTCGCCACGCCGCATGGGGGCGGCGGTCCCGGCGCAGGGCCGGTAGGTGTCGGAGAGCGGTTGTTGCCGTATTTACCGACACCCATCGTCGGTTTGGAGAACGACACGTATCGTTGGCTGACAGAAGTTGATTTGCCGGACACTATCGGGCGGCTTTCGGGTTTCGCAGGTAACGCCGGTATTCTGCTTCGGGCGCTCGCCTACGCGCTGCTGCTAGGTCGCGAAGGCATGCATCGGGTCGGCGAGTTTGCGACGTTGAATGCCAACTACTTGGCGGCTCGGCTTGCCAAGGCCGGCTTCGATCTCGCCTACCCGGAGCGGCGGGCGACCCATGAGTTCGTCATCACCTTTTCCCGACAGGCAAAGCAATTGGGCGTCAACGCCATGGATTTCGCCAAACGGCTGCTCGACTACGGTATCCATGCGCCGACGACCTACTTTCCGTTGCTGATCCCTGAGTGCTTTCTCATCGAACCGACAGAAACCGAAACCAAAGAAGAACTCGATCGTTTTGTAGATGCGTTGATCGCCATCCAGGAGGAAGCCGAGCAGGATGCCGAGAAGGTCAAGGGAGCGCCCTACAATTTGCCGGTGCGCCGCTTGGACGACGTGAAGGCAGCGCGTGAGCTCAATCTCACCTGGGCCGCCAATGTCGCGAAGCAACGTGGCTCACAGGCGCTTTAGAGATTATCAACCGTCGTTTTCAGCTCGTCCAAGGTTTCGATAGGCAGCGAGCAGCTAAGCCCCGAACAGACGTAGGCCGAGGGCCGGGTCTGTTGATCGGCGGATACCAGTCTCGGCAGATAGTCGGGAATCAACCTCGCCGCGTAAGGTATCGGATAGACTTGCCGCCAGGGGTGGTAACCCTTTGTCACTGCCGCCCGCCAAGCTGCAATGTCCGCTTCGGGTCCGCGTAGGATTACCAGCTGCTGCGGATACACCTGTTCCTCCAACGCGGCAAGCAGAGCGCAGTGACCTGACGGATAGCGTTCGATCAGAGCCCTGGCCCAGACGAGAGTATTGGTGGAGGCGTCGATATAGCGGGTATTGCCGAACAAGTGTCCCAGACGATTGAGCACCTGGGCGATGATCCCGTTACCGGGCGGTTGGGCATCGTCCATGGTCGGTTTCGGACGGTGAATGAGGGCTTCGTGTTCGTGTGCCGTAAAGAAGCAACCGCCGTTGTCGGTATCGTAGAAGCTAGTCATTACCTTGTCGGCTAGTTCGATGGCGAAGTTTGCGTTGTCGTCGCGCCACCCGTTTTGCAAAGATGTCAGCAGGGCGTCCAAGATGTTCGCGTAGTCGTCGAGATACCCCGGGTGTTTGGGTGACCCTTTCCAGGTGGCATAGAGCGTACCGTCCTGCCAGGCTTGGGTTCGGATGAAGTCGAGTGCTTGATTGCCGGCGTCTATCCAGCGCGGCTCACCGAGCACCAGGCCAGCCTTGATGAGCCCTTTGATCGCCAATCCGTTCCAGGAGGTCAGGATCTTGTCGTCCAGTCCGGGACGAACTCGGGTTGTGCGTTCTCGGAAGAGCTTCTGCTTGGCGTCGTTGAGCAGCCGGTTGGCCGTGTCCGGCTCCAGCGATAGCCGTTGGATGACGGAACGCCATGAGTCGTAACGATGCAGGTTCCATTTGCCTTCGAAGTTTGCCGGTTTGTCGATGCCGTACAGGGTCTCGAAGACCAGGTACTCGTCTTCGCTCAGGAGCTGTTTGATGTGACGGCGTTGCCAGAGGTAGAACTTGCCTTCCTCGCCTTCAGAGTCGGCGTCGAGCGCTGCGAAGAAGGCGCCATCGGGATGGCGCATTTCGCGCAGCAGCCATTCGGCCGTTTCGCGGACCGCGCCGGTAAGTAATTCGTCGGGCGCGATGCTCAAAACGTCCGCGTACAAAGAGAGCAGCTGTCCGTTGTCGTACAACATCTTCTCGAAGTGCGGAACCATCCACTTACGGTCTGTGGCGTAGCGGCAGAAACCGCCGCCAAGGTGATCGTAGATCCCGCCGCGGGCCATGTTGGTGAGTGTTGTCATCACCATGTCCAAGGCTTCGCGATCGGGTTTACCCCAGCGATCCTGGTAGGTGCGGTGGCGTAGCACCCTGTCCAGCGTGGTCGGCATGGGAAACTTCGGCGCGCTACCGAAACCGCCGTCGGCCGTATCGTATTGTTCGCCAAGCTGTTGCCGGGCCTTGGCCAAGAGCTCGGTATCATCCATGCTGCCGCCCTGGGTCGTCCGGTTGAGGCTTGCGATGGCCTCCATGACTTGTTTGCCTTGCTCTTCCAATTCGTCACGTTTGGTGGCGAACACATCGGCGATGCGCAACAGCAGATCGACGAAACTGGGTAACTGGAAACGCGCTGCATTGGGGAAGTAGGTGCCGCCGAAAAACGGCACCAGGGTATCGGGATCCAGAAACATCGTCAGCGGCCAACCCCCGGTTTGGTGGGTCAACAGTTGATGTGCGGTCTGATAAATCTTGTCGAGATCCGGTCGCTCCTCGCGGTCGACCTTGACGTTGACGAAGTGCTCGTTCATCACCCGGGCGGTGGCTTCGTTTTCGAACGACTCATGCGCCATCACATGACACCAATGACAGGCCGAATAGCCGATCGACAACAGGATCGGCTTGCCGCTCTCGCGCGCGGATTGCAGTGCTGCCGGGCTCCATGGGTGCCAGTCGACGGGGTTGTCAGCATGCTGAAGCAGGTAGGGGCTGGTCTCTTCTTGGAGTCGGTTCGCCACATGTTCACCTTAGCATGGTGCCCAGGGGTGCCCTAAAGATGAGCGGTTGGTATTTCGCATAAGTTTGAGGTTCAATCGGCTTGGCATACGTGCGTGATGACGCAACGTATTGGGTAGGGGGACAAGTGGTAGATGCAGACGGGTTTCGAGCTAACGTCGGAATCGTTGTGACCAATCACCGGGGACGGGTGTTGTGGGCCAGGCGTGTCGGTGGACGTGACGCTTGGCAATTCCCCCAAGGTGGAATTCAGGAAAACGAAACTCCCGTGGAGGCTCTGTATCGCGAACTCTACGAGGAAATCGGCTTGAGGCCTGAGGCCGTGGAGGTTGTGGCCAGCACCAATGGTTGGCTGCGCTACTGCCTGCCCAGGCGCTTGAGAAGACACGATTCGACTCCAGGATTCAAAGGTCAGAAACAAAAGTGGTTTCTGCTGCGCATGCTTGCCGGCGACCGGAGCGTCCGCATGGATGCCTCCGGCAAGCCCGAGTTCGACGATTGGCGATGGGTCAGCTATTGGTATCCATTGCGCCAAGTCGTTGAGTTCAAGCGTGACGTCTACCGGCGCGCGTTGAAGGAGCTGGCGCCGCATTTGTCGACCCATTCGCATGCGGAGGCCGTGCGCGAGTGTTGACCTTGCTGCAACACATCGTTCAGGACGTGGTCGCTGCCCCCACATTCCAGGACGCGTTGCGGGTGATCGTAAGCGAAGTGCGCGAGGCTTTGGGCACGGAGGTGTGCTCCGTATACCTCATGACTGCAGATCGTCAGAATTACCTGTTTGCCGCCAACGAGGGTCTAAACCCGGACGTTGTTGGTCGGGCGACCATCAGCGTGGATGAAGGGTTGGTCGGTCTCGTCGGTAGGCGCGCGGAGCCGATCAACCTGGAGGATGCTAGCCAGCACCCGCGTTATCACCACATGCCGGAAATCGGAGAAGAGCCGTTCAATGCTTTTCTCGGCGTGCCCATCATCCATCACCGCCAGGTATTGGGTGTTTTGGTCGTGCAACAAAGAGACAAACGCCGGTTCGATGAAAGCGAGGAAGCGTTTCTCATCACGCTATCGGTGCAACTCGCGACGATTGTGGCGCATGCAGATGCGGTCGGCGGTATCCGGGCGCTAACCGATGCTAACTTCGCTGCCGGGGACTTGAAGTTTCAAGGCCTGGCGGGAGCGCCGGGCATTGCCATCGGCACGGCGGTCGTGATGCATCCGGTTGCCAGTCTCGATGCGGTACCCGACAAGCAGGTCGACAATGTCGTGGTCGAGCTGATCGTCTTCGATCGAGCTATCGGCTCGGTGCGTGACGATATTCGACGTGTCAGCGAACAATTCGCCGAGAGTTTGCCGCGCGAAGAGCTCGCACTGTTCGATGTTTATTTGCACATGCTGGATGATGATGCGCTGACCGGCGACGTGCGTGCCCGTATTCGACGCGGTGAGTGGGCTCAAGGTGCGTTGAAAAACGTGATCCGCGAACACTTGCGCCGGTTCGAACAGATGGAGGACCCTTACCTGCGGGAACGTGCCACCGACGTCGAAGACCTCGGGCTACGGGTGTTGGCGTATCTGCAGGACATGAGCGCACACAAGACCCATTTCCCCAAGGACACCATCCTTGTCGGGGAGGAGATTACGCCGAGCATGCTCACCAATATTCCTGCCGACGCGCTGAAGGGTTTGGTATCTGTTGGGGGCTCTGTGAACTCCCATGTCGCGATTCTGGCCCATGCGTTGGACATCCCGGCGGTGATGGGGGCCATCGATCTGCCCATTTATCAAACGGATGGGCAGTCGTTGATCGTCGACGGTTTCTACGGCGAGGTGTACACCAATCCGTCTGAGGCACTCACCGCCGAATACGAGACGCTCCGCAGTGAAGAGCACGATTTCGCCGAAGAGCTCAACGAGCTTCGAGACCTCCCCTGCATAACCCAAGACGGGTGGCGCGTGTTGTTGTGGGTCAACATTGGCTTGACCGGCGACATCTCCCGATCGCTGGATCGCGGTGCCGAAGGCATCGGCCTGTTCCGTACAGAAGTGCCGTTCATTACCCAAGACCGGTTTCCAACGGAAGAAGAGCAGCGCCGTCTCTACCGCGAACACATGGAGGCGTTCGAACCGCGTCCGGTGACGATGCGAACGCTCGACATCGGCGGTGACAAGGCACTGCCGTACTTCCCCATTACCGAGGAGAATCCGTTCCTCGGCTGGCGCGGCATCCGCGTGACGCTCGACCACCCCGAGATCTTCTTGGTGCAAGTGCGAGCCATGTTGAAGGCAAACGAAGGACTCGAGGGTGTGCTGAGGATCATGCTACCGATGATTTCCAGCATGACGGAGGTCGAGGAGGCCACGCGGCTGATAGAGCAGGCGTACCAAGAAGTGTTGGAGGAAGGTTTCAATGTCAAAGATCCTTTGATCGGGGTCATGGTCGAGGTGCCCTCCGCCGTCTATCAATCCCGGGAGCTTGCTAGACGCGTGGACTTCTTGGCGGTGGGCTCCAACGACCTCACCCAGTACATGCTCGCCGTGGATCGCAACAACCCCCGGGTAGCCGAGCTCTATCAGGACGGTCATCCGGCCGTGTTGCGGGCCCTTCGCGAAGTCGCCCGTAACACCCACGCGGAGAGAAAAGGCCTGGGTATCTGCGGTGAGCTTGCAGGTACGCCGATTGGGGCGGTGTTGTGTATGGCGATGGGCTATCAGGTGTTGTCGATGAATGCCACCAACCTACCGAAGGTCAAATGGGTGCTGCGCAACGTCAAGCGCACCGACGCGCGACGCATGCTGGCTCGGGTACTGAAGATGGAAACTGCCGAAGAAATCCAACGCTACATGGAAGACCAACTCGTGGAAGCGGGTCTCGGTCGGGTAGTCCCCAGCTATCATGGGCGGGTGGACGTATAGGGTCACCTAACCGGCGCGCCGACCCCCTTCCATGTCGAGATCGAAGCTAACCCGCCCCTTGGGTAAACCGCCGGGGTCGTATAGTTGCTCCACGAAGGTTAGGTGTTGTCGGTAGTAGATCACCGCCGTGCTTGCGCGGGTACCGTATTCCTCACCGCGGATGAAACAGGGAGCGATGGTGCGCTCCACCTCGATGGGTCGACCACGATGGGGCAATTGCTCGTCAGGGGGCACCTCGTCGTCATGCAGAATCTTTATGAGATCGTCTGCGGTCAAGTTGGCTTGGCAACTCATCCGCAGTCGCTCGATGCCGCGGACTACCTTGGGCCACCGTGCACCTAGCTCGGCGTTACTCAAACCGTAGTAACCTGGTTCTAACACGCGGGTCACGCCTTGGTTAGAGGTATAGAGCAGCTCAACGCCGTCCCACAGCAATAAGTTGAAACCTCGATAGTCGGGACCCACGATCTGGTGTGCGAAGTCTGCGCTCGAAGCGTCACTACCGAGAAAGGTCGCGGCTAGAGCACCGCGGGAGCGGGGCGTATCGGGGGTATCGGAATCAGCGAAGTTGGTCACCGCTGCAAAGCGCCCATTGCGGTTGACCCCTAGCCAAGTACCCCCCGCGGACTCATCGCGTCCTGCCAATAGGCCGATGGGTTCCTCCCAGAAGTGTGCAGGCTTGGCCGGCCGTGCGTACAATTCGTCGCGGTTCGCTGCCACGGCGAACGGTAAGTCGGGTGACACCTGGTAGGCAAAGAGTATCAGGCACATGACGGAACAGGTTTCCTCAACATCGCGTCAGTATTGGGAATGAGGCAATGATTTGCACTATCCAAACATAGATCCGGTCATCCTGTCCTTGGGTCCGGTTGCGATTCGCTGGTATGGGCTCGCCTATCTGGCGGCGTTCGGCGCGTGTTGGTGGTTGGGTAATCGGCAGACCGAGCGGCGTTTCCCCGACTGGACGCGCCAACAGGTGTCCGATGTCGTGTTTTACGGGGCGCTCGGCGCCGTGCTCGGCGGTAGGTTGGGTTACGTCCTGTTTTACGGGTTTGACTCGTTGCTGCGCGATCCTATGGTCGTGTTGCGTATCTGGGATGGTGGCATGTCGTTTCACGGGGGCCTGATCGGCACCGCGGCGGCGCTTTGGTGGTTTGGGCGCAAGACCGGCAAAACGATCTGGCAGGTAGGTGACTTCGTTGTTCCGCTGGTACCCATCGGGCTCGGCTTTGGACGGCTCGGCAACTTTGCCAACACGGAGTTGCCAGGCCGCATGACGGAATCCGGATGGGGCCTCGTTTACCCCTGTAGCGTCGACGCGATTCGCAGTATCAACCCGTTGTGTTCGGGCGCATGGGAAACGTTCGCCCGTCACCCGTCGCCGCTCTATCAAGCACTTGCGGAAGGCGCGGTGTTGTTCGCGTTCGTTTGGTGGTTCGCCGCACGTCCGCGACCGTCTGGCATGATTTCCGGCGCGTTCCTGACCGGGTACGGTTGTTTACGGTTCGTGACCGAGCAGTTTCGCGAACCGGATGGTCATCTCGGTTTCATCGCCTTCGATTGGCTGACGATGGGCCAGTTGCTATCGCTCCCGATGGTGATCGTTGGTATCCTGATCGTCGCGTGGGCCAAGCGGTCGGAAGCCGGGACGATCCGCCCACGCAGATGACGTAACCATTGATCCGATTCTATGAAGCAATATCTCGAACTCGTGCGCCACGTGCGCGACAACGGCGTGCAACGCGTCGACCGGACGGGGACCGGGACGCGCAGCGTGTTCGGCCACCAGATGCGCTTTGCGCTCGAGGAGGGTTTTCCGCTGGTCACGACCAAGAAGGTGGCGTTGAGGCTCGTCATCCACGAGTTGCTCTGGTTCTTGTCCGGCAGCACGAACATCAAATACCTGCTCGACAACAACGTACATATATGGGACGAGTGGGCCGACGAGGATGGTGAACTCGGGCCGGTATACGGCTCACAATGGCGTTCGTGGCCGGCAGCGGACGGGTCGACCATAGATCAGATCAGCCGTGTCGTCCGCGCTATCGGCGCCGACCCAAGTTCCAGGCGGCATATCGTCAGTGCATGGAACGTCGCCGAGGTGGAAAATATGGCGTTGCCGCCTTGCCACACGATGTTTCAGTTTTATGTCGCGGAAGGCAAACTGTCCTGCCAGCTGTATCAGCGCAGTGCCGATATGTTTCTCGGCGTACCTTTCAACATCGCCTCCTATGCATTGCTGACGATGATGATCGCCCAGGTTAACCACCTAGACCCCGGCGATTTCGTGCACACGTTTGGCGACGCGCACTTGTACGGCAACCACATCGAGCAGGCGAACACACAGCTTGCCCGCGTACCGAAGCCGCTGCCGACGCTTCGGCTCAACCCGGACGTGACGGATATCTTTGGCTTCCAGATCGATGACTTCGAGCTCGACAACTATTGTCCAGACCCACCGATCAAAGCCCCCATTTCGGTTTGAGCGATGCAGATAGCCCTCATCTGGGCCATGGCTAACAACCGCGTCATCGGACGTGGCAACCAGCTGCCGTGGCGCTTGCCGAAAGACATGCAACACTTCATGGCGACCACGATGGGCAAGCCCGTCGTGATGGGTCGCAAGCAGTTCGAGTCCATGCAAGCCCCCTTGCCCGGTAGAACCAACATCGTGCTCACGCGTGATCGCCACTACCGACGCCCAGGTATCAAGGTGGTGCAGGAGTTCAGCGCGGCCGTCGAGCTCGCGGCACGGCAATGCGTGTTAGATGGACAAGAACAATGGTTCGTGATCGGCGGCGCGGAAGTCTATGCGCTGGGGCTCGAGCTCGCGACGCATCTGTACGTTACGTTCGTCGATGCAGATCCCGAGGGTGACACGTTCTTTCCGGAGGTCGATTGGCAAGCTTGGCGCGAGATCGACGCCGTCGACTATCCGCGTGACGCCGCCCACGCCTATCCGTTTCGAATCGCCAAGTATTTACGATCATAGGAGCGATCTATGCTGACGAGAACATCGGTGCTGGCAGGCCTGACGTGGATGATCGCCGCGTGTGCCGTCACCACCGCACCGCCCGACGGCGGGGTGCCGAGCGGTGAGCGGATTGGCAATCTGATCATACGGGGGGTGCCGCAGATCCCCGAGCGTATCACCCGATTACTCGCGCCCTATCAGAACGTCCGATCCGCCCGTTTACACGGTTGGACGAAAAACGCCTTGTTGATCAGTACTCGGTTCGGCGAAACCCCTCAGGTGCACCGGGTGGATAAGCCGCTTGGGGTACGCGAGCAGCTGACGTTCTTCGACGAACCGGTCAGGAGTGTCGTTGTGCCTCCGAACGGACAAGACGGCTTTTTGTATCTGCGCGACACCGGAGGGTCCGAGTTTTACCAGGTGTACTGGTTCGATGCGGCGACCGGACGATCGGATATGTTGAGCGACGGACGATCACGCAACTCGAGCATGATCTGGTCGAATGCCGGAGATCGGTTCGCCTTTAGCTCCACCGTGCGCAACGGCACCAACGTCGACATCTACGTTCAAGCTTTGACCGGTGAGGCGCGGCTGGTGCTCGAAACCGAAGGCGGTGGCTGGGCAGTGACCGACTGGTCGGGCGACGACCGCCGGCTGTTGGTGTTGCAGTACTTGTCCATCAACGAATCACACCTCTACGAGTTGCAACTCGCCACAGGCGAGCTCAGAGAATTGTTCGATCCGGGCGTGCAGGCCGCGTTCGGCAACGCCGCCTATGATGGTGAATCCACCAGCGTCTATTTCACTTCGGATCTGGGTGCCGAGTTCATGCGCCTGCACCATCTGGACCTCGAAAGCGGATCCCTCGACGTCTTGACCGGGGACCTAACGTGGGACGTGGAAGGCCTTGAGATATCGCCGAACGGCGAGTTCTTGGCATACCTGGTCAATGCCGAGGGTCTCTCGACGCTCCAGGTCTGGCATCTTCCCGAAAGACGATTGGTTGCGCTGCCGGAGCTGCCTTCCGGCATCATCAGCGGAGTGTTGTTTTCCCATGACTCGCAGCAGCTGGGCCTCACCCTGAACCGAGCCACATCGCCAAGCGACGTCTACAGCATCGACCTGGTGACGCGGGGTCTCACGCGTTGGACGAAGAGCGAAGTCGGCGGACTGGTCATGGATGCGTTCGTGGAACCAGAACTCATGCACTATCCGACCTTTGATGAAGTTAACGGTGTGCCGCGGCAGATTCCGGCGTTCGTCTTCAAACCCACCAGCCTTGGTCCACATCCGGTCGTTATCAGCATCCACGGCGGGCCAGAGTCCCAATACCGGCCCTTCTTTTCGACGTACAACCAATCGCTGGTCAACGAGCTTGGCGTAGCGGTCATTGCGCCCAACGTGCGGGGCTCACGTGGTTACGGGAAAAGTTATGTGAAGCTCGACAACGGTGTGTTGCGTGAGGACTCGGTCAAGGACATCGGTGCGCTGCTCGACTGGATCGCGTCTCAGCCGGACCTGGACGGCGACCGCGTGTTGGTCATCGGCGGCTCGTATGGGGGTTATATGGTATTGGCGGCGATGGTTCACTACGGCGATCGGTTGCTCGCCGGGGTCGAACGGGTCGGCATCAGTAACTTCGTAACGTTTCTCGAGAACACGCAAAGCTATCGACGCGATCTCAGACGCGCCGAGTATGGGGACGAGCGCATTCCTGAAATGCGCGCCTTGCTGGAGTCTATATCGCCTTTGAATCACGTCGACAAAATGACCCGGCCGTTGATGGTGACGCAGGGCTTCAATGACCCCCGAGTACCCGCCAGCGAGAGCGCGCAGATCGTCGCGGCACTGGAAGATCGTGACGTTCCGGTTTGGTACATCGTGGCGTTGGACGAAGGCCATGGTTTTCGTAAGAAATCCAATCGCACCTACCTTAGCGGCGCCACCTGGCTGTTCATGGAACGATACTTGCTGGGTACGCCTTGACCGCCGCGATCGGGATGATCGTCAACCCGATGTCCGGCCGCGACGTGCGGCGCTTGGCGGCGCGTGCATCCAACATGACGCATGAGGCGAAGCGTGATCTCGTTGCCCGGGCAGCGGTCGGCGCCGATACGGCGGGCGTTACGGACATCTACGTCATGCAGGAGCCGTTTCGAATTGCGTCGGCCGCGCTCGAACACATGGATCTCGATGCGCGCGTTCACGTATTGACACACCAACCGAGCAACGATGCGGGTGATACGGAGACGGCGGTTGTCCGATATCTGCAGGCCGGTTGCCGGACGCTGATTTCACTCGGCGGCGACGGCACCAACCGCGCCCTCGTCAGGGCGCTGATGGGACTTGGAGAAGCCGCCAACGACGTGCACCTCATCGCTTTGTCTACCGGCACCAACAACGTTTTCCCTGTGCTGGTAGAACCCACCATCGCGGGCTTGGTGGCGGGTTACCACGCCACCGGGCGGTTGGCTGAAGCCGAGGAGTTGAGGCAACGCGTGAAGGTTCTGCATGTCCGCATCGGCAAGGTCCGCGATGTCGGACTCATCGACGCGGTATTGTTGCGGGGCGATCACGTCGGCAACCTGTTGCCATTCGACCCGCAGCGGCTGGCGCGCCTATTGCTCACGCGCGCGGACCCCAGTGCCATCGGCACGTCATCCATTGGCGGTCTGTTGGAAGTTGTGAGCGCCGCTGACGACGAGGGATTGCTGGTCGAGATGGGTGCAGGCATGCGCTTCAAGGCACCGTTGTCGCCCGGGTTGTTTCGAGAGGTCGAGGTGCAGAGCGCAACCCGTATCGGGTTTGGCGTGTCGGTACGCTTCCAGGGACCTGGAGTGCTCGCGTTGGATGGTGATCGCGATCACAAACTAGGCGAAGACATGCATGCCTCGATCACGCTGGCGCGCGATGGTCCTTGGCTGCTGAACGTCGAGCGCGTCATGCGTTGGGCGGTAGCGCAAGGTATCATTGGTATTCGCCATTCGGTTGCGACCCAATGATCATCAAGCCTCGCATTCGTGGTTTCATCTGTACCACAGCGCACCCCCGTGGCTGTGCGGCGCACGTTCAACAACAGATCGACTACGTCAAACGGTCCGGCGTTATCGATGCGGGGGTCAAGAACGCACTGGTAATCGGGTGCTCCGGGGGTTATGGCTTGGCGTCGAGGGTTGTCGCAGGATTTGGTTGCGGGGCGAACACGCTGGGGTTGTCGTTCGAGAAATCGCCAAGTGTGAAAAAGACCGCGACGGCGGGCTGGTACAACAATGCCGCGTTCGAAGAGGCCGCGGCGGCAGAAGGTCTGTACGCAAAAACCCTCGATGGTGATGCTTTCTCGGACGAGATGAAGGCCGCCGTCGTGCGAACGCTTACCGAAGAGGTCGGCCGGATCGACCTGTTGATTTACAGCCTGGCGTCTCCGGTGCGCCGGCACCCGCGTACCGGTGTATTGCACCGGTCGGCCATCAAGCCGCTGGGAAAGGCGGTCAGGATGAAATCGCTCAATGTCGATAAAGGCCAGGTCCACGAGATAGCGCTCGAACCGGGCGACGCAGACGATATCGCCAACACGGTCGCGGTGATGGGTGGGGAGGATTGGCAGTTCTGGATCGAGGCACTACGGGGCGCGGACTTGCTGGCGCCCAGCTTTAGAACGCTCGCTTTCACCTACCTAGGCAGCGAGCTCACCTGGCCCATCTATTGGCAAGGCACGCTCGGTAAAGCCAAGGAAGATCTGGATTGCGCCGCAACCGAAATCACCGCGCAGCTCGTCGACCTAGACGGTAGCGCACGCGTTGCCTCCCTCAAAGGGGTGGTCACCCAGGCGAGCAGCGCCATACCGGTCGTGTCGTTGTACATGTCTTTGTTGTTCAGGGTGATGAAAGACCAGGGCCTGCACGAAGATTGCGTGCAGCACATCTATCGGCTCTACGCGACACAGCTCGCACGCGGTGCGGAACCACGCCTAGACGCTTCCGGCCGCATTCGAGTGGACGATGTCGAACTGTCGGATCCGGTGCAAGGCGAGATCAAACGGCGCTGGCCCATCGTTACGTCGGACAACTTGTCAGAACTGGGCGATCTCGATGGGTATAAAGCGGACTTTCTGAAGATATTTGGATTTGGTCTGCCCGGTGTCGACTACGACGAAGACGTCGACCCGTGCCTTGGCCGGATTTGATCGTACTCGACGCTCACACCGCTTAACGACAATCGCTCTGGTTCGACGAACGATCGCTGTGCTGCAATCGCGGCATGCAAAATCGCACGCTGGCCGCAAACGCTCGAGGCTTTCGCTATACGTGCTACCCGTTGGTTGCACTCGCGTTGGTGACTCTTCAGCAACCGGGCGGCTGGCAATCCGCGTTGGTCTGTATCTGGGCGTGTGGCTGGCCGCTGGTGATCGACTTCGTACAACGTGGGCTACAGGCGCGCGCGATACTGAAGTGGCACATCGTCGAAGCGGGTCTGGCCGTCATGCTGTTCGCCGCCGCGGGGATGCCCCCGGTGCTGCTTTGGGCAGTGGTAATCGCCATCGTCGTCAGCAACGCGTTGCAAGGTGGCATTGAACAAGCGGCTCGTGCCGCGGCAACCATCGCGGTTTGCAGTGTGGCCGTCTACGCTGCGGTTGGCTACGATGCGGTATCTCGCGGTGCCGCTATAGATGTATTTGCGGGCTTGTTTTTACTGGGTTATTGCACGTTGCTCGGACACGTGGCGTTTGTGCAAGCGTTGCAACGTCATGGCAATCAACTCGAGATTCGTGCGCTGAACGCGCGACTGCGGCAATACCTGCCACAAGTCTTGGCGGCTCGCTTGCAAGTGGCCGGTGTGCCACGTTTACAACGCCGTTGGTTGACCGTCGCGTTCGTCGATCTCGTCGGTTTTACCCGCTTGGTCGAGCGAGTGGCGGTGGAAGAACTCAATCTGATCCTAGATGCCTATCTCGAATGCGTTGCCGCGACGGCGCGCGAGTATCGGGGGTCGGTGTGCAAGGTCTTAGGCGATGGCGTGTTGCTGGTGTTTGGCGAAGAGGGTGAAACTTCGAGTCGGCAGCTCGCGCAAGACTGCATCGCTTGTTGCCGATCGCTCAATGACGCTATGGACAAGCTCGCCCGGAAATGGCGGACGGTGGGTGTGCCGGAAACCGTGCAGCTTCGAACGGGTATTGCGAGCGGTTACTGTTCCGTGGGCGACTGGGGTGGCGGCGAAAGGTTGGAATACACGGTGATTGGCGCACCGGTCAATCTAGCCAACCGTTTGCAGAGCGCGGCCGCTCGCGAACAGGTACTGGTTTGCGAGCGAACGGCGTTATTGGTGCGGGACTCGATTGCGCTTTCGCCCGTGACGGCGCGTCCGTTGAAGGGGTTTGGAATCGTACGTTACCACTCCGTGGCAACGGGTTCGTTTAACCCGGTGCTGTGGTCTGATAAGGTGCCGGCCGGAGTCTGAGTCGTGCCTGAACCCTCGCTCAAGGGGACAGACGAAAAAAGGCCATGCAAAAAATTTTCCTACAAGCCTGTCGCGGTGAAGCCACCGCCTACACGCCGATTTGGTTGAACCGCCAGGCGGGGCGCTATATGCCCGAATATCACAAGGTCAAAGGCGATCTGCCGAGCCTGGCGTTTTTCAAGAATCCGGACTTGGCTGCCCAAGCGACTCTCGACGCCCAGCGCATTCTGGGGGTGGATGCCGCCATCTTGTTCGCAGACCTGCTACCGATACTCGAACCGATGGGGCTGGCCCTCGACTACAAGCCGGGGGTCGGGCCGGTGTTCGACAACCCCGTCAGGTCGGCGAGGGACGTCGCCGATCTGGTCAACGCACCAGCGGCTGAGGCGACGCCCTACATTGCCCGGACGGTTGAGAATGTGCTTTCCGGGTTGCCGAAACAGGTGGCGCTCATTGGCTTCGCCGGGGCGCCGTTTACCCTCGCTTCCTACGCGGTCGAAGGCCGCGGTTCGAACAACTATGTTTTAGTCAAGAAACTCATGTACGAGAATCCGCAGATATGGACACAATTGCTGGACAAGCTGGTCGAGCAAGTAGCCTCGTATCTGGAACTGCAGATCGACAGCGGCGTTGAGGCGGTTCAGTTGTTTGACACCTGGGTGGGTTGTCTTTCGGTCGACGATTTTCGCGACTACGTCTTACCACACACCAAGCGGTTGATCGATCGGTTGCGGGGACGGGTTCCCATCATTTACTTCGGCACCGGTAACGGTCATCTGCTGAAGGATGTCGCAGAGCTGAAGCCCGATGTGCTGGCACTGGATTGGCGGGTGCCGTTGGGTGCTACATGGGCGGCGCTGGGTTGTCGAGCGGTACAAGGTAATTTGGACCCCATCGTGCTGTGTGCCGATCGTGCGACGATTGCCAAGCAAGCCCAAGCCATATTGGATCAGGTCGAAAACAGACCCGGACATATATTCAATCTAGGCCATGGCATCATCCCGGAAACGCCTGTCGATCACGTTAAATACCTCGTCGACTACGTGCACGAGCAATCGTCAAGTGGCTAACAAATTGTTGCTTGCCGGGTTTTGGCTTCCATTCGTGTTGTGTACCTACTTGGCGTTTGCTCCGAACCCCCCGGAATCGGTGTTTCAAATAAGCGACGTGATCTTGCACGTGAGTGCATTCGTTTACCTGACTTTCACGCTGTCCCTGAGCTACTTCCCGAGCCGTTTTTGGGCGCCGGCGGCGTGGATGGTGGTATACGGCATCGCTATCGAAGTCTTACAAAGCTTCGAGCCGCAACGCTCTGCAGAGCTGCAAGATGTTTTGGTCGACATGGTCGGGATCGGTTTTGGAGGCGTCCTGATTCGGACGCTGACCGAACCGGTGCGAACCCTCGTGGACCGGGTGACGGGGCTATTGGCGCGTCGTAGCTCGTCCTAGCCCGGATAAGGTCGACGCCGATGATCGGCACAGCGGTGTCCGGTGGCAAAAGGATGACGTCGGCTTGATAGCCGAGTGCACGAAGCGGTTTTCTGCAGGGCTCTTGAACGCGTGCACGCAGTGACGATGCTCTAGATGTCTCGGGCCGCGTCGATCCGTGGTGGACAGCTAACCGATACCTCGCCAGGATGGCACGACTCGGGCGAAGGCAAGCGACATATGGTCTGGCGAAAGGTGGCACTCAAGATAGCGGGAGCGTTTGGGGCGCTGATCGTGGTCATATTCCTGCTGCAGATCGTCGCCTCGGAGCTGGGCGAGGTCGTGATACTCACGACGGATGACGCCACCGGCGAACTGGCCGAGACGCGATTGTGGGTTGTCGATCTGGAAGGCAGCGCCTGGTTACGGTCCGGGTCCTCCCAATCGGGTTGGTTTTTGCGGATCAAGGCCAACCCGCTCATTCGCGTCGAGCGCGGGGGTCAGCCCTACCGTTACCGTGGTGTGCTGGTCCCGGAACGGCGCGCCGAGATCAATGCGCTCATGCGCGAAAAGTACGGTTGGGGTGACGCCTACATTAGCTTGCTGTTCGGCCGCGATGAAGCGGTGCCGGTTCGGCTAGATCCGGTGATCGCGCCGGGTTAGCGGTGCCGTTTCCACGCTGGTAATTTTAACAGAAGTATAGATGTCTCCTATGCTCGAACCCTTACTCAGGGCCGACTAGCTCACCTACTGCGGAAAAGCCGGGTTTTGGCGGTTTTTGGTACGCCTTTGCGTCAAAGGTGCGCCTTCTCGTCGAATATGGCTCGATATTCCCCTCAAAGACGCGCCTTCTCGTCGAATATGGCTATGATATTCTCCTCAAAGGCGCGCCAAAAACCCTCAGACCCGGCCCTCGCAGACGGCGGTCTAAGTCCGACAGACTGCTAGGTTCGCGCCTTGCCACGGTTGCAACGGCTCCTCCGGAAGTTCTTCGTCTGAATGGGTTACCTCGCGTACTTCGAACCCACGGTCGAGGTAGTTGGGCAGCGCGGCGGGATGATCGAGCGTACAGGTGTGTACCCAGACGTGGCCGTTGCCGAAGCCTCGAGCAGCGGTGATGGCATCGCTCAGCAGGATCGCGCCGAGGCCTTTGCCGATGGCGGACGGCAACAAACCGAAGTAGGCGATCTCGACGGACCCAGCCGCATCTCGGTCGAGTTCGAAATAGCCGATGGGGGTGCCTTCCTGGTAACCGATCCAGGTGGCGACGTCAGGGTCGTCGAGATAGTCGAGCCAGGTGGCATAGTCCCAGGCCAGGCGCTCGTACCAACACCATCGAAACCCTACGGCCGCATAGAGAAAACGATTGAGTTCCGGACAGACCGTCTGGCTCCTCATCAGCCGGTAAGGGCGATCACGCGGTATCGCCGGTAGCGGTTTGTCGGCCTGCAGATCTAGGGTGGTGGTGGTGACCGAAACCTGCATCGAATCTCTCGAGGAAAGCCTAGCTACAATGACATTTCGAGGATCGGTCGAACCTCGTTGGATCCCACTAGAAAGCGTCCGCGGCGAGCCCAATCGACGGCCTCTTCCTCGGTCTCGACCTCGACGATGTAGTATCCGCCAACGAACTCGTCGTCGCCAAAGGCTGGCCCATCGGTGATCTCGATCTCACCGGACGATTGCTTGCGCACGGTCTTGGTGTTTGCTGGCGGGCCGAGGAATACCAATTCCTGCTCTTGTTCCTCTCTGAGTTCGGCCATGAAATCCATGAGCCAGGTCGTGTGTTGGCTACGCTCTTCGTCGGTAAGCTGGTCCCATACCCCGTTGGTATGGTTGAACGTGATTAGGTATTTCATCAAACGATTTCAAAATTGCCAATGCTCGGCTATTGAAGCATGGACCCCGACGCCGTGCATCTAGTGTCCTGTCCCACAAATAAGTTGGACGAGGCGCACGGGGTTTTGCGTTCATGGCAAGGGTGCGCCCGTCAGGGGCGCCAGCCGCTGGGTTGCCGAGGACGCCGTGTGGTCGGCCTCACACGAGGACAAGCAACGCGGTCAGGCGCGAACTGCGAATTGTGGACGTTATTTGTGGGACAGGACACCGGGGTCAGGGCGTCTTAACGGCGACACCGTTGGTGCGCAGCGCGTCGATTGCGATCGCGAGTTTGGCTGCGGGAACGAGCACGTAGTCGGTGTCGAAGGTTGAGATGGCAAAGAGTGTCACTCCCGCCTCGGCCAGAATCCGCGACAGGTAGGCGAGGATCCCCGTGAGAGCAAGATCCAGTGGGCCGCGGACCTTCAGGCCACGCCAGTCGCCCGCAACGTCGTCGCTGTCGAGAGCCGTTGTCGCCGGACACACGATCGACAACTCATCAGCCGTACGCACCATGGCAACGAACCCCTGGTCGAGTAGCCCGCTTGGAATAGTCGCATCGGGGGATAACCGGTGGATGCTCAGGGTTTCCGGCAGGACGTCTAAATGCAGGCGCGGGTTAGACATTGATCAAGCATCATCGCCTTGCATTGCCGCCGCAACGACGCGATAGAAAGCGATACCGGCCACGATCACAAGCGTCGTAACGCCCGTCATGTAGGAGGCCATGGCCGATTGATCGTCGATGGCAGAGACGACTTGCAAAATTGCCGTGCCAAGCAGCAGGACGATGCTCAGAAGGAACAGGGTGAAATCGGTGATACGGCCTCGATTGAGGCGATACGAGGGAATAAATCGTGCAGCCACGATGAACGAGACCACGGCGGCGAGCATTATCTGACTTGCGCGAAACGCCATGAGCTCGGGAACCCGCGCTGCCAGCATGATAAGGGGTACCAAACTAAAGAACGCACAGCTCAAGCTCAGCACCAACATGTTGGCGACACGGATACGTTGACCGGGATCTATCCTGGAGTCGCGAAACAGTACGACCGCGGCGCCGAATCCGGTCAAGGCGACGCTCAACACGCAGAGTAGTATCAGTACCGTCGAGTAGATCATGGTTTGACCGCCTTGTTGGCAGCACCCATGCCGCGCAGCTCGGCGACTTGCAACACAGATGCCGCCGCGAGGCAACACCCTTGGATAGCGGCCGTCACTTTGTGAGAGGGCCGCGAGTCGGAGACCCCTTGAGCTCTATGCGGTTGCCTTCCGGATCTTCCAGGTAGATCGAGGGTCCGAATCCGTCGGCGCCATACACCTCCATCAAGGGGCTCACTTCGATGCCTTTGCCCGTCAGGTAGCGACGGATCGTGGGTTCGTCGAAAGGCTCGACCCGTAGGCAAAAGTGGTCGAGGTTGGGTTCCCGATTGGGTTGCCCCGCCGCATCGGCCGGCATCGGAACGATATCGATCATGGCCTGACCGGCCCGCAGCTGCACAAGCCCGATGTCCAACTCTCGTTCGACGGTACAGCCGAGCACGTCGCAGTAAAAGGCGACCAACTTGGTCGGCGCGCGCGCGCGCAGCACGAGGTGGTCGATGTGTGACACTTTGATCATGGAGCCTCAACGAGTTGGCCGCCGAAGGCGATACGGCCCTCTGCGGGTGGTGCGTAGAGCACGTGCACGTTGGCGTGCGGCCGGTCGAGGGCATCGGCGACGGTCAGCGCTACCTGTTTGGCTTCGGCGCGCAAAGCATCTCTGTCTGGCAAGCTGGCTTTCAATATCGTGACAAAGGTCGCGCGTAGGTCTTCACCGACGGACACATGGTTCTCGGCGTAGTGAGCTCGCGACAGATAGCGAAGTCGAACCCAGGTGCCCGCGGGGTCACTGTCGAACAGCACTCCAAGACGATCAGCAACGGACTGTAGCTGTGCGTCGAGCGACTGCGAGTCGTCTTCGAGAACCTCGATATCGACGATCGGCATGGGTGGCGACTACTCTTGGTCCATCTGATCGAGGTAGTAAACGTTGCCGTCCGGGTCTTGGAACATGGCCATGAAACCACCCCAAGGTTGTTTCTCGGGCTGCATCGTGAAGGCCACCCCTTTTGCGACTAGGCTTTCGTGCATGCCGGGAAGGTCGGCGACGGCGAAGCCGACCCCGGTATGTCGACCGGTTAGGCTTTTGTCTTCGGTTTGCGCCAATGCGAAACCAACGTGCTCGGTCGCAAACGATGCGTAGCCGAAATCTTGTGACTGCATCTTCACTTGCAAACCAAGAGTCGATTCAAAAAACGCCACTGAACGTTGCAGATCCGTGACAAAGACGTTTACGTAGGCAAGCTTCATCGACACGATGCACTTCCTTTTGACTCTTGTGGCCTCGTTAGTTTACTCCCAATTCGACGACGGCCGTCCAGCCTAGTAACCGTTGTACGTAGCCATGGATTGCCGTATGGTTAGCGCGGATTGGAAGCCCGCCTTGATCTCTCTGTTCGAGTAACCCTCTATAAGTGAAGTCGGCGTCGATTCTGGTTGGGCGCGTGTGAGGACGCGCAAGGACGGCTTTTCTACAGCTGTTCGATTGGACTGTTGGTTTTGGAACTAGTGTATGAAGATTTATGTGGGCAACCTGCCTTGGAGCGTTGCGAGTCCCGATCTCGAAGAGATGTTCGCGAAATTTGGCGAAGTTCAAAGTGCGGACGTGATTATGGATCGCGACACGGGACGCTCGCGAGGATTTGGTTTCGTGGAGATGGCCGACGATGCCGGGCGATCCGCGATAGAGGAACTGAACGATACAGAGATCGACTCGCGTCGTATCCGGGTCAGTCAGGCTAAGCAGAGAGCTCGAGACAATAGGCGTTAAAGCAGCCGCGCCGCGCTCTCACACCTAACCGCGTTTCCTCCACACAGTCGCGGCATCGACTTGGCGTAAGCGGTGTGGAGTTGGCGCCGACTTGCGATGACAGGACGCTAGCGCGCCTTCGCGGCGCGTCGACCGTAGAAAACCCACGCATACATCGCGACGTTGATTAGCACGACCAGTGTCGCAAGCCCAAGCTGTAGACCCCTTGTCAGTCCGGCCGGGTAGATAACGGGTAGCAGGTAGTGGTCGACGAAACTAGTCGCGTAGCCGGCGTCACCGGCCAGGTGGCGCAGGCCGTTTTCCCAAATCGTCAACGGACACACCCGGTTGTCCAGTTCGACGAAGGCACCCCAAAAGGCGGCCGGTAGGTGCACAAACGGCACCCAGTGCCGCCATATCGCCAAGACGCCGCCCAAGACTACAAAGGCGATGAAGGCGAGGTGTACGATCAGTAGCGCGTCTGCAGCGAAACGGTAGAACATGGCGGTACCGCTAGTTCGAGACTGGTGAGCGCGGCGTCATGCATCGTCGTTTCACCATGGCCCGCTTGCCGCGACCGCTTCGGTGTCACCGGGCCATGGCGGAGAAGTAGCGATTGCGATCTTCAGAGATGCGGCACCGGTGTTGCGGAACTGAAAAGCGGTTTGTGGCGGGATCACCAGACTGGTACCCGCATTGACGTCGATGGGTTTGCCATCGTTGAAGCCTTCACGCCAAACTTCTGCCGCCCCTGTGAGTATCCACCATATTTCTTCGACGGACCTGTGCTGGATCGCACGCGAGGTGGTGTGCGGCGGCAACACGCACTGGCACAGACTCGCGCGCTCGCCGCGCGCGAGAGGATGTATTTGGGATCCATCCGGCGCGAGCGTGTCGAAGTCTGATTTCAGTGGGACAGGGTCCAGATCCATCGCGATCTCCTGAGCATGGGTTAGAGGTGCCTCAATCGAGTTTGTCGGTCACCGCCCCTTCGCTCGCCGAACTCACGAGTTTCGCATACTTGGCCAATAGTCCTTTGGTTGCATAAGGTGGGGGTCGTTGCCAGTCGGCCTTGCGCTCCGCCAACACCGCATCACTGACCTCGACGTTGATCTCGCGGCGCTCTGCATCGATGGTGATGGTGTCCCCGTCTTCTATGCAGGCGATGGGGCCGCCTTCGAAGGCTTCTGGCGTGATGTGGCCAATCAAGAATCCATGCGAACCGCCGGAGAAACGACCATCGGTGATCAGCGCCACGTCGCCCGCCAGTTCCCGCCCGTTGATCGCGCTTGTCGGGGAGAGCATCTCGGGCATGCCGGGGGCGCCTTTGGGACCTTCGTAACGTACGACGACGACGTCGCCCTTACCGATCGTGCCGTCCAGGATGGCCGCCATGGCGGCCGCTTCACCGTGGAAACATTTTGCGGTGCCGCTAAAGGTCAGACCTTCGTGCCCGCTAATTTTCGCGACCGCGCCCTCCGGTGCGAGGTTGCCGTAGAGCACCACGATATGGCTGTCTTGTTTGATCGGATCCGACAGTGGCCGGATGATTTTTTGCTCGGGCGGATAGGGGATAGTATCGGCGAGATTTTCGGCCAGCGTCTTGCCGGTGACCGTCAGACAATCACCATGCAGCAAGCCGGCGTCCAGAAGCATCTTCATCATTGGCTGAATGCCCCCGATGGCGATCAACTCGCTCATCGCATACTGCCCCACCGGACGGATATCGCCGAGCACGGGCACATGTTCGCCGATGCGTGTGAAGTCGTCGAGCCTGAGCGGTACGCCTGCCGCATCGGCTATCGCGAGCAGATGAAGCACCGCGTTGGTCGACCCTTCGAGTGCAATGACGACGGTAATGGCGTTCTCGAAGGCTTCCAGGTTCAGGATATCGCTGGGTCGGATACCGCGATCGATGAGGTTGTACACGGCGGCGCCGGCTTGATAACTGTCTTGTCGTTTCGCCTCGGAAACCGCTTCTTGCGCCGAACTGTTGGGCAACGATAGACCCAAGGCTTCAATCGCAGAAGCCATGGTGTTCGCGGTGTACATGCCGCCGCAGGAGCCCGGCCCGGGGATGGCTGTGGCTTCCACTTCCTGCAACTCGATGTCCGAGAGGGTTCCGGCAGAATGTCTGCCGACCGCCTCGAAAACTGAAATGATATCCCGGCGTTCTGCACCCAGCTGAATGGTGCCGCCGTAGACGAATACGCTGGGTCGGTCGATGCGCGCCATGGCCATCGCGCACGCGGGCATATTTTTGTCGCAGCCCCCGAGCGCCACAAAGCCGTCAAAACCCTGAGCACAAACAACGGCTTCGATCGAGTCCGCGATCACCTCTCGCGAGACCAGCGAGTAGCGCATACCCGGTGTGCCCATGGAGATGCCGTCGGAGACCGTGATGGTATTGAACAGGACACTCTTGGCACCGGCTTCGTCAGCGCCCAGCGCGGCTGCATCGGCTAGCGTGTTGATGTGCATGTTGCATGGCGTGACCATGCTCCAGGTAGAGGCGATGCCAACCTGCGGTTTTTGGAAATCTGTTTTGTCGAATCCAAGTGCGTACAGCATGGCGCGGCTCGGTGCCTGCTCGACGCCGTCGACGACGATGGACGAATAGTGGCGCTTGTCAGTCATTGGTTAACTTCGCAGCTTTTTCCTGAGCACTTTCGAATTGCGATGATAGTTATACAGCGCTTGTTTCGGCGTGGGTAGATCTGCGATATCCGCGTCTTCAAAACCGTGCTCCAGAAACCAATCGTGAGTCTGCGTGGTCAACGCGAATATTTCGCTGTGCCCCCTGGCGCGCGCTTCGGCTTCGGCAGCATCCAAAAGTTGCTTGCCGACGCTCGGACTACCGGTGTCGTTACCCTCCTGGCGATACGATTCGTGCACCGCCACGCAGGCCAGTTCCACGCTGGTGCCGACGGGGTACAGCGCGCAACAACCGATGACGAAGCCGTCGACCTCGGCGACGAAGAATTGGTCGATCTCTTGTTCGAGCCGGTCGCGGGACCTCCGCACGAGAACGCCGGAATCCTCCAGGGGGCGGATGACCTCGACGATATCCGCCACGTCTTCGAGCTTTGCACGCCGCACGAGGCGTCGATCTTGCTCGGTAACCTGTGTGCCGACGCCATCGGCGGTAAACAGTTCCTCGAGCAACGCTCCGTCGTCGCGATAGCTCACCAGTTGGCCGCTTTGAACGCCCGCGCGCACGGCGCGAACGAGGGCACGCAAGCGCTGGCGCGTCGAAGCTTGGATAGTCGATGTGTCGAGAATCTTGTCAAGAACGGTTGGGGTAAAGTTGCTTAGGCGGTGTCCGTTCGCGTCGCTGAGGTAGGGTGCGGCATCGAATACGATCAGTTTGTCTGCTCTCAAGGCGGCTGCAACTTGTCCTGAGAGTTCGTCAGCTGTCAGATTGAACGCCTGTCCTGAAGGCGAGTAGCCGATGGGCGACAGCAATACGATGGCGCCTGTATCCAGAACCTTGTTGATACGCTGCGTATGAACCTTGCGCGCAAGCCCGGTGAACTGGTGATCGATACCGTCCAATACACCGATAGGTTTGGCGGTCACGAAGTTGCCGGAGACCAGTTGTATATCGGTATTGTGCAGCGGACTCGTCGGCAATCCAGTCGAGAACAGTGCTTCGAGATTGCTGCGTATCTGCCCGTAGACGCCAGTAATCGTACGCATCGCTTCATCGTCCGTGATGCGTCGTGACAGTTCACCGTGCCGATGGAACGATCGAACCTCGAGAGAGGCGTTGATCTGTTCACGAGCGCCGTGAACGACGACTAGGCGGACGCCGAGTACGTTCAAGAGTGCCAAGTCGTGCACGATGTTCGTGAGATTGGCGTGCGCCACGGCATCGCCGCCGAGTAAAACGACGAATGTCTTGTTGCGATGGGCGCTGATATAGGGGGTCGAATCCCGAAACCAGCGTGCGTAAGAGTGGGTGTTCACGGCGTCAAAAAAAGTGACCGGCTCGTTGCAAAAAGGGGCGCATTCTACACTAGCGTCTGCGGCGCGCGTGCCGGTTCAACAACAAGTGTGGTCTCAACAACAATAGTGGTGGATCACCTTCATCAATGTGGTTCTAGCGGGTTCAATCTGGCGATGGGACAGATACTCGTCTGGTTGGTGGGCCTGATCGATGCTGCCGGGACCGAAGATAACGGTCTCTAACCCGAGGCTCTGCAGGAAGAAACCCTCGGTGCCGAACGCGACCGTACCCGGCGCGTTGCCGGACAAGGCACTCAAAGTGCGTACCAACCGGCCGTCTTTGGGGGTTTCGAATGGCGGTATGGGAGGATAAAAGGCTTCGAAGGTGAGCGGCATCTGGTGCTCTTGGGCGACCCCATGAATGCGAAGTTTCAGCGCCGCATAGATCGCATCGGTATCCATGCCGGGAAGCAGGCGCAAGTCGATCTGCAACTCTGCGTGGTCGCAGATACGATTGGGATTATCGCCCGCCCGCAGACAGCCGAGGTTCAGTGTCGGAATCGTCACCTCGAACGCCGGGTTTTGGTACCGCTCGGCAAGTTCTTGGCGAAATACGATGAGTTCCCCCATGACCGCGTGCATGACGTCGAGCGCGTTGCGGCCGAGTTCCGGATTCGATGAATGACCCGATGATCCCTGCAGCTTGATCGACAGCAACATGATGCCTTTGTGCGCGTAGATCGGTGTCAGTCCCGTCGGTTCGCCGATGATGGCGGCCTCCGCCCTGGGTTTGCCGCATTCCAGGAGATAACGCCCGCCGGCCATGGAAGACTCTTCGTCGGAGGTCGCGACGATGGTGATGGGTGCGGCCAGCTTGGCAGCGTCGAATTCTGCGACGGCGGTGAGCGCAATCGGAAAGAAACCCTTCATATCGCAGGTGCCAAGGCCATAGAACTTGTCGTCGGTATCGGTGAGGGCGAGTGGGTCCTTGTTCCAGGCTGCATCGTCGAAAGGAACGGTGTCGGTATGCCCCGCGAGCACCAACCCACCGGTCCCGGAACCAAGTGTCGCGATCAGATTAGCTTTGCCGGGATGATCGGGCAGCGGCATCAGCTCGGTTCGAAAGCCGAGATCATCGAGCCAGTTGGCGAGATGTTCGATGACCTTGAGGTTGCTCTGATCGATTTCCGGCGACGTGCAGCTCACCGAGGGCTCACTGATAAGCGTGGACAGCATCTCTTTGAACGCGGGTAGCGGCATTTGTCGGCAGCCTAAAAGGACGGTTGCGGAGTGGGTACGCGGCGAGATTGTCGCCTTTTTACGCGACCGGGACTAGCAGGGAAAAAAAGGCCGCATAGCGGGCTCTTTTCAACAGAATAAAGTTGATTTTGGGACAGGACACTAAGGAGCAGGGTGTTTATCAACACGCTGCTAGTCATGGACGATCGGCGTTACCCTAAGCACTTCTGCGATCGTGGTGTGACCCGCGCCGACCTTCTGGGCGCCGGACAACCGCAGGGTGCGCATACCCTCCTTGATCGCAGTCCGGCGTACGACATCGAGATCCGTGGCGGTGGTAATAAACGACTGGATGCGCGCCGAAAGCGGCAGCAATTCATAGATACCCATGCGACCGAGATAGCCGGTGTCGCGACACTCGAGACAACCGGCGGGCGCGTATACCTGTTTCGGTGGTTTTGCTTTGAACGGGCGCGTCAGCATTTGCCACGCCTCGAGGTCCACCGGTTCTTCGACTTTGCAATGCGGACATAGGGTCCGCACCAGACGTTGTGCCATGATGCCGAGCACGGTCGCCTTGATCATGTAGTAAGGCACACCGAGGTCGAGCATGCGCGTGATAGCGGTGGGTGCATCGTTTGTGTGCAGCGTCGAGATTACCAGATGGCCGGTGAGTGCGGCTTGAATTGCCATCTCTGCGGTTTCCATATCGCGGATCTCGCCAATCATGATGATGTCCGGGTCTTGTCGCAGCAGGGCGCGCACACCGGAAGAGAAACTGACCTCGATGTTGTGTTGAACTTGCATCTGGTTGAAAGAAGGTTCGACCATTTCGATCGGGTCTTCGATCGTGCAGACGTTGACCTCGTCCGTGGATAGCTGTTTGAGAGTCGAATAGAGGGTGGTGGTCTTGCCGGAGCCCGTTGGTCCGGTGACGAGTACGATACCGTTGGGCGAGCTGGTCATTTCCTGCCAGCGTTGGTATTCCTGTCCACCCAAGCCCAATTGTTGAAAGCTTCTGAGCAATACGTCCGGGTCAAAGATACGCATGACCATCTTCTCGCCGAATGCGGTCGGCAGAGTCGATAACCGCAGCTCGATTTCCTGGCCGTCGGGGCTGACCGTCTTGACGCGGCCATCCTGTGGGCGGCGTTTCTCGGCGACGTCCATACGGCCGAGAATTTTCAGACGGCTGGTCACCGCGGCGTTCACTGCCGACGGTAGCTCGTAGACGTGATGCAAGATGCCATCGATGCGGAACCGTATGAGGCCCTTGTCGCGACGCGGTTCGATGTGAATATCGCTGGCGCGCTGCTCGAAGGCGTAGTTCAGTAGCCAGTCGACGATGCTGACCACGTGGGCATCATTGGCTTCTGGCGATGTGAGTTCGCCGAGTTCGAGCATCTGCTCGAAGTTGGTGATCGGTGAAAACTCCAGCCCCTCGCTCTCAGCCTTGGCCACAGAACGCGCCATGACGTAGAACTCGAGCATGTACTTGGTGATGTCCGCCGGATTGCTGACCACACGTTTGATGCTGCGTCCTCGCAACGTCTGGGTGAGCATGCTCTCCCACTGATACAGGTAAGGCTGGGCGCTGGTGATCAAGACTTCTTCTTCGGTCACCGCGAGGGCGAGAATGTTGTGGCGTTGCGCGAAGCCGTAGCTCATGACCTCAGTAACGGCGTTGACGTTGATCGTCAACGGGTCGATACGCAGGTACTCGTTGCCGCTCTTATGGCAGAGCCACTGGGTCAAGGTTTCCAGATCCAGTACGTGGTCAGGGTCGTTGCGGTTGTCGTACTCCCGCGCTGCGACGATCTCTAGCGGATGTTGGTTCAGTTCCTTCTTGGTGCGCGGTGCGATGAGGATGTCTTCGGCTTGGCGCTGGCCGATGAAGCCTTCCTTGACCAAATCGTCGAGAACGGCGGGCAGATCCAGGCGCCGTTCCTCGCGAAGTTCGTCAGTTTCAGGTTGCTCGCTAGTGAGCGGTGTGGCCACGCTATTCATCCGTTCAAGCCAGACTGATGCAGTTAAAGCCACCGGTGGTGCTTTTGCAACAGCTGTAAATCACTGACTTTGTTGGAGTTTGACCGTTGTCACAGTCTGTGGAGGACGATGTCGTTTCAAGCGCTGCGAAAGGTTGATTGACAGGAAAATCGACGTCGCCGAACGGCCCATGAGCTCGACCCGAAGCGCGGGGTCGGCGGTATCGTCGGTATGGAATTTATGGTGCAATACCTCGTTTCGCCTGGGCCTGCGAGCATCCAAGCCTGGCTGGTCACACGGACGATGTCCGCACCGTAGACGTGGCGGGCAGCGTAAGGTGTTGGACTCGACCGACACGGTGCGTTTCTGAAGAACGACTTTCCGGCCGTCGAGATGTACAGCGGATGGGGGTGCGGCTCCGCGCTCTGGTGAGACCCGGGGCTCGCATCGTCAGCAAACAGGACAATGATCGAAGATATGGCTGAACCGAATTTTGCAGATCGCGATGGATTCATCTGGCAGAACGGGGAGCTGAAGCCCTGGCGGGATGCCACCGTTCACGTGCTGACGCACACGTTGCACTATGGGTTGGGTGTGTTCGAAGGGGTGCGTGCCTACGACACACCGAAGGGTCCGTGTATCTTTCGACTCGTTGATCACACTGACCGGTTGTTCAACTCGGCACACATTCTCGGAATCACCATTCCTTACAGCAGAAACGAGGTCAACGAAGCGCAAAGGGATACCTTACGCGCAAACGAACTCACCGAGGGATACCTGCGTCCGATGGTGTATCTCGGTTCGGAAGCCATGGGTCTCAGGGCCAAGGGACTGACGGTCAACCTGACTATAGCTACGTGGCCGTGGCCGGACTATATGAATCCGGAAGCTCGCGAGAAGGGCATCGCGGTGAAAACGTCGTCCTACACTCGACACCATGTCAACATCACGATGTGCAAGGCGAAAGCGAACGGCAACTACATCAACTCGATCCTTGCATTACACGAAGCGCTCGACAGCGGATGTGACGAGGCGCTACTGCTCGACAACGAAGGTTATGTTGCAGAGGGTAGCGGCGAAAATATCTTCATCGTCCGCAATGGTGTGCTGCATACGCCTGAACTGACGAGCTGTCTCGATGGCATCACCCGCAACACGGTGCTGCATCTCGCCGATGAACTTGGCATGGACATACGGGAGCGGCGCATCACGCGCGATGAAGTGTACATTTGTGATGAAGCCTTCTTTACAGGCACCGCAGCGGAAGTGCTGCCAATCCGTGAGCTCGACCGACGGATGATCGGAGACGGTAAGCGCGGACCGGTGACGGAGCGGATCCAGAGCGCTTACTTCGATCAAGTGCGCGGCCGGCGCAATGCCTTTCCTGAGTGGCTGTCGCCGGTTTAGGCACGCACACACGGGATGCCATGAAGGTTCTGATCGTAGCGCCGGCTTGGGTCGGCGATATGGTAATGGCGCACACGCTAGTGCAGGTTTTACATGCAGACGGCAACCCCACGATCGAAATGCTCGCCCCGCCTGCGACCGCGCCACTTGCCGAAAGGATGCCCGGCGTGGCAGGAGCCAAGGTGTTGGATGTGCGTCACGGCGAGTGGGGTCTTGGCAAACGCAGGTCCATGGCGCTGGACCTTCGAGGCGGTGCTTTCGATGTGGCATATGTGTTGCCGAACAGTTTCAAGTCAGCGCTCGTGCCGTATTGGGCACGCATCCCGCAGCGCATCGGTTGGCATGGTGAAGGACGTTTTGGGGTGTTGAACGAGCGACGGCACCTCGATCGGGAACGTTATCCGTTGATGATTGAACGGTTCATGGCTTTGGGCCGCAGCGCCGGTGCCGCGATCGTCAAGCCTTATCCGCAACCAAGATTGACCGTCGATGAGGACAGTCGTCGCGCGGTCGTCGAACGGCTGGCGCTCGATCTCGAAAGACCGGTGACGGTGCTTTGCCCCGGTGCTGAGTACGGTGGGGCAAAACGCTGGCCGGAGCGGCACTTTGCTGCCGTAGCCAATCATGCGGCAGCCGCTGGTCATGCGGTGTGGCTCATCGGTTCGCCGAATGACGAACCGGTGTGCGCCACCATCGAAGCTCTGGCCTCCGCAGCCATCAATCTTGCGGGTCAAACCAGCCTGCTGGACGCGGTGGATTTACTGTCGCTTGCCAAGCAGGTCGTTACCAACGACTCGGGGCTCATGCACGTTGCCGGTGCGCTGGATCGGCCGGTAGTGGCACTGTACGGATCCACGACACCGGCGTTCACACCGCCGCTTGGGGAAGCGGCGATCGTTTTGCATGAAGATCTCGACTGCCGGCCTTGTTTTCAACGGGAGTGTCCTTTGGGACATCACGATTGCCTCAATCGGCTGGATCCCGGCCGCGTGATCGAGGTGCTGAATTGAAGGCGTTGCTGATCAAAATGTCGTCCATGGGTGATGTGGTCCACGCCTTACCGGCGGTCACCGATGCCGCTCAGGCAGGGGTTCGCTTCGACTGGGTGGTCGAGGAAGCGTTTGCCGCCATACCCCGACTACATGCGGATGTCGAGCGGGTGGTAACCATTGGCTGGCGTCGCTGGCGGCGCGATCTGTGGAGCTCGCGCCGCGAGTTGAAGCATTTTTTTCGGAACCTCAGGGCTACCGAGTACGACCTGGTGCTGGATGCTCAGGGGTTGTTGAAGAGCGCCGTGGTGTTGGCCTCATCACGTGGGCTGGACAAGGTCGGCTTCGATCGGCCGCGGGAACCGCTGGCCGCGAGCTGGTACCGTCGTCGGATAGATGTACCGACGGATCAGCATGCCGTCGACCGGCAGCGACAGTTGTTCGCGAATGCCTTTGGCTACGAACTGCCGCAATCGTTACCGAGGTTTGGCTTGGCGTCCAACGCCGAGCCAGGCAGCCGTTGCCTGTTGCTGCATGGCACCACTTGGGCGAGCAAACAGTGGCCTGAGGCGATGTGGAGTGATCTTGCGCAAAAGGCTCACGAAGCTGGTATGCAGGTCGTGCTGCCTTGGGGCGATTCGGAGGAGCGGCAGCGGGCGGAACGCATTGCCGAGGCGGGTAGCGCTCAAGTGTTGGACGCCTTGTCGATAGAGCGGTTGATCGATGAACTCAAGAAAGCCCGTCTGGTCATAGGCGTCGATTCCGGGCTTACCCACCTGGCCGGTGCATTGGGGGTTGCTACCGTCACGATCTATGGGAGTACCGACAATCGATTGACGGGATGCCGCGGCGAGTCGGTGCTAAATCTGCAAGCGGAGTTTCCCTGCGCGCCCTGCCTATCGCGTGTTTGTCGGTACCAAGGTGAAGTGCAGAACTGGCGAGACCGGCCGGTGGCCCCGGCTTGCTACAGTCGATTGCACCCCGAGACGGTTTGGAATTCTGCGATGGAACTGTTGGATGCGCGTCGCGTTTTGCATATTTAAGTACTTCCCGTTCGGCGGTATCCAACGGGACATGATGAAGATGGTGCGCGAATGCGTAGCGCGTGGTCATACTGTGCGCGTCTATGCCATTCGCTGGAATGCTGATCCACCCGTTGACGCGGAACTGTGTCTTGCTGGGGTTACCGCGTTCACCAATCATCGTCTGTATGAGCGATTTGCCGACTGGGTTCGAAGCGACTTGAGAACTCGACCGGTGGACCTGGTCGTTGGCATGAACAAAATGCCGGGTCTCGATGTTTATTATGCGGGCGACTCCTGCTACCAAGAAAAAGCCCGCAGCCAACGCAGTTTCTGGTACCGGCTGCTGCCCCGCTATCGATCTTTTCTCGCCGCCGAGCGGGCCGTATTTGATCCGGGCAGCCCGACCGAGATTCTCGCCATATCCGATGTCCAAACTCCGCTATTTCGACGCTACTACGGGACCCCCCGCGAGCGTTTTCATCCGCTGCCGCCGGGGATTGACCGTGATCGCATCGCACCGGACGACAAAGATCTGCTGCGTGATTCGTTTCGGACGGAACTGGGTATCGGCGATGACGAGCACCTCCTGTTGTTCGTCGGTTCCGGGTTCATAAAAAAGGGTCTGGACCGGGCGTTGCGTGCACTACAAGCGATGCCGCCGAAGCTGTATCAGCGCACTTGGCTATACGTACTCGGTGAAGACAACGCCGAACCGTTCCGCCGCATGGCGAAACGCCTTGGCGTGTACGCGCGCGTGCGATTTCTCGGCGGGCGTTCCGATCTGCCAGCCTTTCTGTTTGCGGGTGATGGCTTGTTGCTGCCGGCCTATGATGAAAACGCCGGTATGGCAATCTTGGAAGCGATGATTGCCGGGTTGCCTGCACTGGTAACCAAAAACTGCGGTTATGCACACTATCTGGAAACCGCCGAAGCCGGGCTGATCACTCAAGCACCTTTCGATCAAACGGTGTTCGATCGACAGGTCGTCGAACTGTTGACATCTAGCGACCGCGCGCAATGGACGCGTAACGGGCGGGCCATTGCGGCGGACGACACGATTTACCAACTGGTACCGACGGCGGTGGACCTGTTCGAAGCAATCGTCGGTCGGCGGCCACTGATTGCCTTCAGCTTGTTCAAGTACTTTCCTTACGGTGGGTTGCAGCGAGATTTCATGAAGGTGGCCGAGGAGTGCTTGAAGCGCGCGTATCGCGTGCGGGTCTACGCCTTGTCGTGGCAGGGACCGGTTCCGGAAGGGTTGGACGTCGTGATCGTACCGGTGCGGGAGTTGACCAACCATCGAACGTATCAATCGTTTGCCCGGTGGGTGCAAAACGACTTGAGTACTCGAAGGGTAGCGGCGGTTGTTGGATTCAACAAAATGCCCGGGCTAGACGTGTACTATGCGGCGGATTCTTGCTACGAAGAAAAAGCCCAAACTCTAAGGGCATCCCTGTACCGTCGCACCTCGCGCTACCGGTTGTTCTCGGCGTTTGAGCGGGCGGTATTCGATTGTGCTGCGGATACCACCGTATTGCTCATTACCGAACAGCAGAAACAACAGTTTCAACGACACTATCAGACGCCGAATGCAAGATTCAGGCGCTTGCCGCCTGGCTTGGGTGCGGATCGTAGGCGTCCGCCGGATGCCGCGGCGCTGAGAGCGTCGTTGCGCAACGATTTCGAGTTGCAAGACGATCAGTACCTGCTATTGCTCATTGGTTCTGGGTTCATTACCAAGGGACTCGACCGCGCGTTGCTGGCGCTTGCCGCATTGCCGTCGACGATGGGTGAACGCACACGATTGTGCGTTATCGGCCAGGACAACCCAAAGCAGTTCTTGCGCCTTGCCAAAGAGCTTGGGGTAGCCGATCGGTTGACCTGGTTTGCCGGCCGTGATGACGTGCCACGCTTTCTGCAAGGTGCGGATTTGTTGATCCATCCTGCCTATATGGAGAGCGGCGGCATCGTCCTGCTCGAGGCGGTGATAGCCGGTTTGCCGGTGGTTGCGACGGACGTGTGCGGTTTTGCACCCTACATCCTGGACGCCGGTGCGGGTGTCGTGATCGAGTCGCCCTTCTGTCAAGACGCGCTCAACGCAGCCGTGCGCACAGGGTTGCAGGACCGAGATCTGCGCGCGCGCTGGGCGGCGAACGGCATCGCCTACGGAGAACGTGAAGCGTTGTTCGAAATGCCAGCAAGAGCCGTCGACTTCATAGAGGAACGGCTTAGTGCGTGATGCCTATATACGGAAGGATCTACAAGACCGCTTGGCGCATCAGGGTGACTTGTTTGCCTGGGTAAACGCGTTGGAAGGCGACGTATACCGGGAAGTGGCTCGGCGCAGGACGCTGCGTGTCGTCGTCGATGGCCGAAGCTATTTTGCGAAACTGCATTTCGGTGTTGGCTGGGCAGAGATCGTCAAGAATTGGCTGACGCTGAAAAGCCCGGTGCTCGGTGCCGAGAACGAATATCGAGCCTGTTTGCACCTCGATCGCATGGGGATCAACGCTCCTAAAGTCGCGGCTTTTGCCATGGAGGAGGGTAGCCCTGCGACGCGACGCTCGTTTGTGCTTTGCGATGAGCTGGCCGGGTTCGAAAGTTTGCAAGACGTCACCGATCGGTGGGAGTCGGCACCACCGAGTCCACGACAGCAACGCCAGTTGCTGATGGGCGTCGCGGCTTTCGTCAGACGGCTACACGCGGCGGGGGTCGTGCATCGAGATCTCTATATCTGTCACTTGTTGCTCGACCGTGACAAATGGCAGCGCGCGGATCTGAATCTTGCGATTCTGGATCTACACCGGGCAGAGGTGCACGCTCGAATGCCCACCGCCTGGCGGCGGCGAGATCTCGCCGCGCGTTTGTTCTCGGCACTCGACCTGAATCTACACCCGCGCGCCTGGCTGCGCTTCGTGCGCGTCTATACGGGTAGACCGCTGCGCGAAACGTTCACCCGTGATGCCGCGTTTTGGGGTTCGGTGTATCGACGCGCGAACAAGCTATACCAAAAAGGCTTGCGCAAGGGCCTGGTCAAGGGCCGCTATCGTCCGTGAGTGGTTTTTCCAGCCAGCGACTCATGGACGGGCAAGGTCAACTGACGACACCGTTTACCGTGGAGCTAGACGGCGGGTCCTGTGAGTGCCTAGAGGTCTTGCGCTTGCTGCCGGGCAAGCGGTTGGTAGCGCGAGCGCGTTACCAGGCGCGCGACGTAGTCGTCAAACTGTTCATCGGACCTGGCGCCAGACGGCGCTATACGCGCGAAAAAACGGGTGTCACTCATCTGCTCGCAAGTAGCGCTTTGAGCCCCCGCCTCGTCGACACCGCACTCCTCGCACACGGACGCGGCTGGGCATTGGTTTTCGATTATGTTGCCGACGCAAGGCCCGTTTTGGTCGAAGATCGGCAGGCGGCAGAACAGATCGCCGACACGCTCGGCCACTTGCATGCGGACGGCGTGGTGCACCGAGATTTGCATCTAGACAACTTCATGCTCGCGAGGAATCGCGTATACGTTGTCGATGGCGACAGCGTCAAAAAAGTGCGAGGCGCGCTCTCGGAAACACCGAGCCTTGGCTACCTTGCGGAGTTTCTCGCCCAGTACCCCCCATCCGAGGTCGGTAGGCTGGCAAGCTTGATGGCCTGCTACGAACGAGCCCGCGGATGGTCGGTTAGCACCGATCGGTTGTCGCGTGTCGCGGCCGCCGTGGTAGCTGCTAGAAAGCGACGCGTGCGTCGCTACTTGGCGAAGACCCAGCGCACCTGTACCGAGTTCGTACAGGTCGGCAAGTGGCATTCGAACGTGCTTGCTAGACGCGCTCACTTCAATGAGCCGCTCGTAACGTTCGCGGAGGATCCGGAAACGCATCTCGCCGACGCCCAAATCATCAAGGCCGGCAACTCTGCGACCGTGTTTCGGGTAGTCATAGGCAATGAACCCGTGATTGTGAAACGCTACAACGTCAAAAGTTTTTGGCATCGCGTACGTCGCTGGTTCAAGCCGCGAGCCCGCAGTGCTTGGCGCAACGGCCATCGCTTGCGGTTTCTCTGCATACCGACGGCGGATCCGATCCTGCTGGTCGAGCGCCGTTGGGGACCGTTTAGCGGATTGGCCTACCTGGTCATGGCGGATCGGGGTGATGCGAACCTTGCGATGCAGGTTGCGTCTTGCGGCTGGCAGCCAGCGTGGCTCGATGCGGTGGTCGGATTGTTTGCCGATCTCAGAACGGCCGGATTGCGACACCGAGACACGAAGGCAACGAACTTTTTGGTCGACAATGGGGGCGTGTATCTCATCGATCTCGATGGCATGACCGAGTTGCGAGGTTCGGCCCTGACGGTCGCCCAGGGACCGACTGATGATGTTCGCCGATTCCTCGACAACTGGCAGGGTGAGGATTTGGTGCGGGTCGAAGAGCACTTGCGCGAGGCTGGACTGGCTTGATCATCCTAGGTCTATCCGGTGCCCTCGGTCATGACCCGTCTGCCGCGCTCCTGGTGGACGGCGAAGTGGTGGCCGCTGCCGAAGAAGAGCGGTTCATCCGCGACAAGCACGCGAAAAACCACATGCCGGTGGAGTCGGCTCGCTACTGTCTGACGGCGGCGGGCATCGAACCTTCAAAGGTCGACGTGGTCGCCTTCCCGTACGCGCCGATCAGCTTGGCGGGCCGTGCTCGCTGGCACTTTGCGAAACGTTATTGGTACGCGCCCGATCGCGCAGCAGACGCCTTGTTCAATGGCAACCGGCGCTTCCGCCGGAACAGACAGCGCGTATTGGCGGCTGGGCATACGTTGGGCATCGATTGGCAACGTACCGAGTTCGTCCCGGTTGAACATCATCTGGCGCACGCATCGAGCGCCTATCATCTGAGCGGCTTTGACGAGAAAACCGCGATCATGGGCGTCGACGGGAAAGGCGAGTACGCCACGACGTTTTTCGGTTATGGCGAAAATGGTCGTATCCACCGTATCAAGGAATTCTATGACCCCGATTCGTTGAGTGGGGTTTACGGGGCGATTACCGAATACCTTGGGTTCGAAATGCTCGACGGTGAATACAAGGTCATGGGTATGGCGCCGTTTGGCGACCCGGACAAGTACGATCTGTCGCGGATCATTCGGGCTGCCGGCGATGGTTTCGAGGTCGATACAGAATACGTCAACACGGTCGGACTGCGTCGCTACAAAGAGGCTGGGGTTGGCTTCTACTTTAGTCAGAAACTTATCGACTGGTTAGGCCCGAGGCGTCAAGGTGACATGGCCGACGAGCCCTACATTCACTACGCGGCTTCGATGCAAAAGCTGTTTGAGGAATGGTGCCTGCAACTGATGGAGACTTATCTGGGCGACGTGTTGCGGGAAACCGGCAAGTTGGCGTTTGCCGGAGGTGGCGCGCTCAACGTCAAGCTCAATCAACGCATCGTCGCGCTTGAACATGTCGATGAACTATTCGTACAACCGGCCTCGGGAGATTCCGGCACTTCGTTGGGCGCAGCAACTTACGTCGCGAACGAGCGTGGCGAACGGCTCAGCAAGATGACCCATGTATTTCTCGGGCCGCGCTACACGAACGCCGAGTGCTTGGCGGCCTTGCAAGCAGCGGAGCAACCCATCGACTTTCGGGTGCTCGATGATGTCGCTGCAGAGGTGGCTGACCTATTGGCGGCTGGTCATCCGGTCGCTTGGTTACAGGGACGCATGGAGTTAGGTCCGCGGGCCCGCGGCGGACGCAGTATATTGGGGTGCCCGAGCGTGATCGGTGTAGCCGATCGCATCAACGAACAGATCAAGTTCCGAGAACGATGGCGCCCCTTCTGTCCGAGCGTGCTCGACCGGGTGGCGGCGGAAATCATACAGACGGATCATCCGGCGCCGTTCATGACGATTACCTTTGATGTTGCTGAGGGTTGGAAAGACCGCATACCGGAAGTCGTGCACGAGGACGGGACGGCGCGCGTGCAGATTGTTGAAGAGCCGCACAACCCGCGTTACTACGCGCTGTTGCAACACTTGGAACGCCTGACCGGTAACGCGGTGGTGCTCAATACATCGCTCAATCGGCGTGGTGAACCGATCGTGTGTTCCCCGCAAGATGCGCTCGATATGTTCTTCGGGTCGGATCTCGAGTACCTGGCGCTCGAGGATTATCTCGTGACGAAGCCTCCTGAAGAAGAGTAGTGCCTGATTCTCCCATTGTGCGGTTGCTGCAGATCTGTCCCAACGATGAAGCGCCGTTCGGTGCGTTGTGCGGTGTATATCAGAAGGCGGCTGAAAGCCTCGGCTTGGCGACCCGCACGGTTTTCCTGGCGCCACCGAGGGCCGATCGAGGGGACGCAACCTATCTCGACTGCGACGATCTGTCCGAGACGAGATTCGTTGCACAACGTTTGGCCGCCGTCGCCGGCGACGTCAGCGCGTGTCTGGTGATTTGTCATCGCTACCGCGCCTATCGGATTTACCTAGACAGCAAATTGCGCGCCGCGAAGACGGTTGCGGTGGCCCACGAGTTCGGGTTCTTCAAGCGCTGGCGCCGCCGCTTGAGACGCCGGATCGTCGGTCGCGGAGTCTTGTTTGCCGGTGTGTCCCAGGCGGTAGCGGACGAACTTACGGCTGCCGTCGGACACGCGATCGTACTGTCTAACGCCCTGGATCTCGACGCCGTCGGCTTCTTGGAACGCGACGCCGCCAGGGCGACGTTGAACGTTCCGGTGGATAGTTGGTGCTGCGGTTATGTGGGCCGCTTGCACTACTGGAAGCAACCGCAACTCGCGCTGCAAGGATTTCGCCAGGCTCGCGAGCGGATCGCCGATGGTCGGTTGACGTTTCTGGGCGACGGTGAAATGCGGTCCGCGCTCGAACAGCAAGCGGCCGGGTTGCCCGTATCGTTTACCGGGTTCGTGGCGGGGGCCGCCCGATATGTGAAGGCCTTTGATGTGGTGCTAATGACGTCGACGGCAAGGGAGGCATTCGGCATGGTGGCGCTTGAAGCCATGGCCGCAGGCGTTCCGGTAATTGCGCCCCGGCACCCGGGCCCCGTCAGCGTGCTGGGCGACACCGGTTACTACTACGACGATCCCAAGGACATTGGCGAGTGTTTGGTTGCGGTAGCCCGAGGAGGTGCCGTGTTGCAAGAGCGGCGAGCGGCGGGTGTGTTACGAGCCCAGCAATCCTTCTCTATCACCGCGTTGGCGGCGCGCCTGGACAGTCTACGTTACGCAGACGATTGAGCGTCACCCGTAGAACGGCGCTTCGCCTGCCGGCCGGGTCTTGAAACGTTTATGCAGCCACAGGTATTGCTCTGGATGCTTGCGCACCTCAGCTTCCACGATCTGATTGGTGCGCGTCGCGTCGGCGCGATCGTCACCGGTCGGAAAGTTCTCGAGGGGCGGCCCAAAAGTGATCGACCAACGTCGTGCGGCATAGTCGCGGTGTTGGGTCATCATGAGTACCGGTGAGTCGTTGAATCTCGCGAATCGCGACGTGGCCGTGATGGTGGCCGTCTCCACGCCAAAAAACGGCGCGAATACCGAATGTTTGGCACCGTAGTCTTGGTCCGCCGCGTACCAGATGGCTCGTCCGGCCTTGAGCATGCGCAGCGTTGTGCGAGTATCCTTGCGTTCGACGACGCCTTGGAAGTGGTGAGAACGCCCATAGACTTGCAGCCACTCCCATACCGGGTTCTTGTTCTCGCGGTACATCACGTCGACGCACTCGAGGTCTCCGAGAGCTTGGGCGATGGCATCCATGGTCGCGAAGTGGCCTCCCAGCACGATGACCCCGCGGCCTTGGGCGACAGCTTGCTGCAGGTGCTCGACCCCGTGAACGGAAATACGCTCACGCAGGCTGCGCTTGGGATTCAACCAGGTGATACACATCTCGAGGCCGCCGATCGCGACGGCCTCGAATACGGCCTTGCTCAAAGCGCGAATCTGTTCGTCGCTGCGCTCGGGAAAACACGCCCGCAGATTCGTTTCGGTGATGTGTCGGCGAGAGCCGCCGACGTAAAATACCAAGCGGCCCAGGTATTTGCCCAGCGGAAACATGACGCCCAAAGGCAAACGTCCGACCAGCCAACCGATGCCGACGACCAACCACGTCGGCCACACCCTTGGCGAGGCGATGTGGTGGCGTTTTGAGCGTTTCGACATGACGTGCTACGGATCTGCAATGCTGGCGCGAGCCCGCGTGGATTGTAGCAGGGCTGCCCTGTGTTACCATCCGCCGCAACTCCTATCGAGTCTCTTCGGTTGGCGCATTTGCAACTACCCTCATTGCAGAACGTGCGTGTGCTTGTCATAGGTGACGTTATGCTGGATCGCTATTGGCACGGCACCACCAGTCGCGTTTCTCCGGAGGCGCCGGTACCAATCGTAGACGTCAACCGCAGCGAGGATCGCCCCGGGGGCGCGGCAAACGTCGCTCTCAACGTCGTAAGCCTAGGCGCCAGATGTACGCTGCTTGGTTGTGTCGGCACCGACGAGGCGGGGCTATTGCTGGCCGAAAAGTTAGAGGCAGCGGGGGTTGTTTGCGATTTCGTGGAGGTACCGGACTGGTCGACCATCATGAAATTGAGAGTGGTTAGCCGGCATCAGCAATTGCTCAGAAGCGACTTCGAAACCCCGCTTCCGGAGGTGTGTGCTGACCTGTTGCTCGCCAAATTGCCAGCTCACCTCGATGCGGCGAGCGTGCTGATCATCGAGGACTACGACAAGGGCGCCCTCCGCGATACGCAGGCGGCGATGCGCGCGGCCGCCGCGAAAAACGTACCGGTGGTCGTCGATCCGAAATCCAAACCGTTTTCGGACTATGCGGGTGCCAGCCTGTTGAAACCCAACAACCAAGAGTTCGAGGCGGGCGCGGGCGCGTGGTCTTCGGAAGTTGGGCTCAGCGAACGAGCGGATAAGTTGTGTCGAGATCACGCTATCGCCGCTTTCGTTGTCACCCACGGCAGTGAGGGTATGTCCGTGGTTGCCGAGGGCCAGCATCGCCATTTTCCAGCCCGATCCGTTGAGGTCTTCGACGTCACGGGGGCCGGTGATACGGCGGCGGCCGTTTTGGGTATCGCGACTGGGCTTGGCTGGTCTGCGATCGATGCGGCGCGCTTGGCCAATGTCGCCAGTAGTATCGTCGTCACCAAAGCGGGTACCGCGACGGTGAGCGGGCCCGAGCTGGCACTGGCAGTGCAAGCAGACGATCGAACCGACAAAGGCATGCTGACTCGGGAACAGGTGGCACACGCAGTTCGGCTCGCCAAGCAGGCGGGCGAGAAAGTGATCTTTACCAACGGTTGCTTCGACATACTGCATGCGGGCCACGTCAGCTATCTCGAAGAAGCCCGTGCGCTGGGCGACCGCTTGGTCGTGGCCGTCAACGACGATGCGTCGGTGACTCGACTAAAGGGCGCGGGACGGCCCGTCAACGAGTTGCGACGGCGCTTGCGCGTGCTCGCCGGGCTTGCAAGCGTCGACTGGGTGGTCGGGTTTGCCGAGGACACGCCGGTAGGTTTACTCGAGGAGCTAGAACCCAACGTGCTCGTCAAAGGTGGCGACTATGGCGTGGACGAGGTGGTCGGTGCCGATGTCGTCGCGGCGTATGGCGGAGAGGTTCAGGTGCTCGGTTTGGTCGAGGATTGCTCGACGAGCGAGATATTGGAGAAAGTGCGAGGCTAGGGCTTCAGCATGCTTGCGTTTTCGGTCAAGTGCTCGGGATTGAGCGTTCCCACCACGACACTCGACACTCCGGCTTGCTCGGCGACAAACCGCAAACTTTCCGGTCCGGCATGGCCACTTTCCAGCGCTTTCTTGATGACGACGCCGCAACCTTGAACCCCGGCCTCTGCAATCACGTCGAGCTCGTCGCGCATGCTCGAGTTGAGGGTCGCCATAATGACGTCGGCGCCGGCGCCAAGTGCCAAACGTGCCCCGTTGGCCGATTTGTGTGAGATGCCCACTGCCCTGATCAGCCCTTGCCCCTTCAGATCGAATAGGCATTCGAGCGTTCCGAGGTGCCCGAGGATGTGTTCGTCGTCGCCGTCGGAGTGAATCAGGACGATGTCCAGATAGTCGGTTGCCAAGCGTTCCAGGGAGCGATGCACACTCGTAATCGTGTGTTCGGGCGAAAAATCGTAGCGCGACTGGCCCGCGGCGAATTCCTCGCCCACCTTCGTCATGATGATCCAGTCGCGCCGTTGACCTTTGAGTAGCTCGCCGAGGCGCTCCTCGCTCGTGCCGTAGGCGGGCGCGGTATCGATGAAGTTCACTCCCAGGGCTTGGGCTCGCGACAACAGCCGTCTCGCTTCGGCGTCGGTTGGCAGTGCGAAACTTCGCGGGTACTCGACTGCGGTGTTTCTGCCCAGCTTCACCGTTCCTAAACCGAGCACCGACACGGCGATTCCGGACTTGCCTAGCTCGCGATACTGCATCACGGCGGGGTTGTCTGCGCCCATGCCGGTGCAGCAATGGGTGCCGACGGTAAGTCGAGCGTAACGGGTTCAGCATGTTGGGGCGGGGGTAGCAAAGCGAGCACCCGATCGCCGAGGTCGGGTGCCAGCGTCAGCTTGGTCGGCCAACAGGTTACGCAGGGGCCGCTGACCGCGGCAAACGCTTCGTCTGGTCGCGTCAGACCGGTTTGTTCAGGCTCGGCGCGATCTATCATCAGTGAGGTAAAGTTCGCAGCTGACCAGTCGATCCACGAGAAACAGACGTTCAACTCGTCGCGCGCCACGTCGCACTGGGACTGACTGTCGCGTTCCACACCATCGGTCGCGAGTTGGCCGCCTAAGTACCACAACCAGCCGTCGCCATCTCGGTGACTGGTAACCGTCAGCCGTGGCTCCGCTCGCTTCGCTCCGGTCAGACAGTGCGCGTACACCGGCGATGGATTGGCATGGCGAACGATTACCTGATGCAACGGGCGGGTTTGCATCGGCGTCGTATCGATGCCCAGCGACCTCGCCAACGCCGCGTTACCGGCGCCGGCGCAAAGTATCAATCGGTTGGCAATCAGGGTTTGCGGGCCGACCCGCAAGGTGACCGAGTCATCGACCGTGCAGTGGCGGCCATCGACTCGCAACCGATAGATGCGCTGCCCTGCTTGATGCTTCAGTTGCTCGATCAGTGCCGTCGTGTCGAGAACGAAGTCGTCTAAGCGGTACACGTAGCCTTGGAAACCGTCGACCTGGAAGATCTCCGGGTAGGCCGCGCGCGCCAACTTCTCGATGCGACCCCTGAGGCCCTTGCTGGCGAAGAAGGTGGCGAGCCGCCCCAAGGCACCTCGATCGGCGAACATGTAGTAGTGATCGGCGAGCGGCGTCAGCCCAGTCAGGTTTACCTGTCCATGGCCCGCCAGACAAGCCCGCCAACGAGACGGCATGGCGGCGATCGCCTCGCTGGCTCCGGTGAGTCGTCCGCTCAACGCGTACTTGAGTCCGCCGTGAATCATGCCTTGAGATGCCAGCGTTTGTTCGCAGCCGAGCGATTCCGCCTCGAACAGTACCGCGTTGTAACCTTTTACGAGGAGCACACTCAGTGTCCACAACCCGGCAATGCCTCCGCCAACGATGATGGCGTCGATATGCCGCGGCGCTCGCGTGTCGGGATTCATAGCCACGCAATCAACACTAGCGGTGCAACAAAATCAACCGTAGGCTGCTCGCGAAAGCTCAATACGGGTACCCGGTGTCGAAGTGGCTTTACCAAGTACTGTTGTGGGTGGCGTATCCCTGGGTGTTGGTGCGTCTGCGGTGGCGCGCCCGCCGTGAGCCTGAGTATGGTCAACGCGTCGGCGAACGATTTGGCCGGCTGCCGGAACACATACGATCCGGCTGCATCTGCTTCCACACGGTTTCTGCTGGCGAAACCATCGCAGCAGCGCCACTGATTGCGACCCTGGCGGAAGAGTTTTCCGGCTCGGATGGGCTCAGCGTGCCGTTTCTCGTGACGACGATGACCCCCACGGGCTCGGCCCAAGCGCAGAGCCGCTTGCTGGAACACGCTCAGCACTGTTACGCGCCTTACGATTTTCGGTTTGCGGTGCGCAGGTTTTTTGATGCCGTTCGTCCTAAGTTGCTCGTGCTCATGGAAACCGAACTGTGGCCGAACCTCATCGACGAAGCCCATGCGCGGGGCATACCGGTGTTGTTGGTGAATGCACGGTTGTCGGAACGCTCTCAGCGAGGCTATGCGCGCGTCAGTGGCTTGACGAGCAAGATGCTGCAGCAGGTGCGTTACATCGCTTGTCAGTACCCGGATCATGCCTTGCGCTTCAAGACGTTGGGCGCGACGGATGAACAGGTGAGCGTGTTGGGCAGCGTCAAGTTCGACGTGAGGTTGCCGCTCGATCACGCAGAACGGGTCGCCTCGATCAAGACTGCGTTGGGTTTGAACGAACGCCCGGTGTGGATCGCTGGCAGCACGCATCCAGGCGAAGACGAGATCGTTCTGCAAGCACACCAAAGGATAAGTCGCCACGATGCGGCTAGTTGCTTATTGATAGTGCCGCGGCATCCGGTCAGAGGTTTGGAAGTCGAGACGCTGGCCCGCGAGTTGGGATTTTCGGTTACCCGTCAAAGCACCGGCATAAAGCCTGGCGCCGATGTGGTGATTTGCGACACCATGGGGCAGCTGCAAACCCTTTACGGGTTGTCGGACGTGGCGTTTCTTGGAGGCAGTTTGGTTTCGGTAGGTGGGCACAACCCGATCGAGGCAGCCATCTGTGCGCAACCCGTGATCATGGGCCCGGCAACCTTCAATTTTCCAGATGTGGTCGCCGCGTTTGTCGACGCCGAGTGCCTGACGATGGTGCAGAACGCATCGGAGCTAGCCAACGCGGTGATCGAGTGTTTCGAAAACGAGTCTGTACGGGTTGCACGCGGTGAGCGAGCACGACGGGTCGTGTCCGACAATCGTGGGGCGACCGAGCGGTTGCTGGATTTATTGCGGGACGAGATTCGTACTGCGATTACGTAACGAGGCCACACGCTCGACGGGGTCGTTCGGATCCATGAACTGATTGAGCTCGATCAGATCTTCGTCGATCAAACTGCCGGACCTCTGCTTCAGCAGCATCAGGTCGATGACGTAGTTGTAACGTGAGTCGGCGTAGTCGAACTCGGATGAAATCAAACGCTGGATGGCTTCCAACACATCGACGATGTTGCGGGTACCGACCTCGTAGCCGGTTTGCGTGGCTTCCAGCGCCGATCTGCTGGAGATGATGGCCTTGTCGCGGGCTTGCACCCGCACCACGTCCGTCGATACCGCTTGAAACAGATTACGCGTATCACGACTGACGGTGAGCTGTTGGTTGCGGAGATCTTGGCGCGCCTGCTCCACCAACGCACGCGCCTCCTTGGCTTGCGAGTGGGTGAAACCGCCCTGATAGATCGGCAAGTTGATACCGATTGAGTAAACGGTCGAATCGGTCTTGCCGCCCAAGAAGTTGGAACCACCGGTCACGAAGTGGCTACGCGAAATGGACGCATCGATCGTGGGCAGGTGCCCGGAACGCCGTGCCGCCAGGGTCCGCTTGGCGGCTTCGAGTTGCGACCGCGCGGCGAGGATGTTGTAGTTGGTGGCGAGCGCCGTGGTTACCCACTCCTCTTCGTTCAGCGGCTCCGGCAGCGCGATGGGAAAACTTTCCGATAGCCGGTCGAGACTCGTGTAGTGGATGTCGCTGAGCGTCGAGAGGGTTTCGAAAAAGATGTCGTGGTCGCCGTCTGCCTGGATGCGCAATACGACCGCATTGTCATGGGCGGCCGTCGCCTCCAATACGTCTGTGATGGCGACCAAGCCGACGTCGAAACGTTGTTGAACCTGTTCCAGCTGGGTTGCGACCGCTTCTTCCTGAGCCACGGTTGCGTCCAACAAGTCCTGGGCACGCAGCACGTTCAAGTAGGCTTCGATCACGCGCACGATCAAGGTCTGATCGGTGGCGTCGAGGAGCGCACCGGCTGCCTTGACGGTTGCTTTGGCGCTACGCCATTGATACCAGTTGTTCAGGTTGACGATGGGTTGGTTGAGGCGCGCTTGCCAAACGTGGCTGTTGAATTCTTGATCCGGTATGTCAAAGAACTGTCCGAAAGTCGGGCTGGTAGGATCAGTATCCTGGATGGGCGGTATCGGGAAGCTGCGTTCGTTCCAGTCGCTCGAACCACCCACGGTGATGTTCGGTAGAAGCCCCGCTCGCGCCTGAGGCACCAGTTGCTTGCGCGCTTCATAACCGGCTACGGCGGCACCGAGGACCGGGTCGTTTTCGAGGGCGTCGGCGTATACCTCGGCAAGATCGGTTGCAAACGTTGGCGCGGCGATCAAGCAAGGCAAGGCCAATATCAAGGAAAATCTGGTGAAGGGGGTGAACATCGCGTAACTACAATCAAAAGACATAGGAAAAACCAGTGTACCAGGTTGTAAATGTGAAAGTCGTAGCGTCCGATGAAATGGTTTTGGTTATAGTTAGTGCTTGTCCAGAATGTGTAGCATTCTGAGACCGCACGGGAGGGCAGGTATGCCGACCCTAATGCGTAAGTAAAGATGCGGGGTTTTCGAAGGAAGCGAATTTTCGGACAGGAACTGGTTCCCGATGTTGGGCAGTGACGCTAGGAGCCGACCTCGGTATATTGGACAATAGGGCTTTGGTTTAAGCATTGCGAATGAAGCGCAAACGAAAACGTTACAGCATAGATTTGCCGGCGCACATGGCCGAGTGCGACGCAAACTATCTACGCATCATGAAACTGTTTCCGAGTCTACGCGAAAAAGACATCAGTCTTTTCGGCGTGATGATCGCCGGTGAAGCCGCAGAAGTTTCCATCGAGGTGCTGGAGAGAAATCCCTACACGACCTCGATCCAACTAACCCAACTTCCCGAGGCGCCCTGGGGGGCCAACCCGACGATTCGGGTGAGGATCTATCACGATGCTCGCAGTGCGGAGGTTGTCGAGTACCAACGCGCGCGCCACTTCAAAGCGGTGTATGCGTATCCTAACGACTCGATGCGCCAGCGTGACGAGAAGGTGCAAGTCAATCGATTGCTTGGCGAGTTTCTTTCCTATTGTCTGACGCATGGTGTAGCGGTCCATGAACGGGTGTTAGTCACCCAACAGTGAGCGACGCCCGCGCTACGGTTTCTGTTCTTCAAATCACCGATCTGCATCTGTTGGGCAATGTCGAGAGACGGCTCATCGGCGTGGATACCACTGCAAGCCTCGAAGCGGTGCTCACCCAAGCGTTGACCGAGCGCCGGCCCGATCTGTTGCTGGTCACGGGAGACATCGCTCACGAGCCGACGTTACGCACCTACCGGAAGGTACGTGAACTGCTCGGCGGCTTCTACGACGGTCCCATGCTCTGCTTGCCCGGCAATCATGACGTGTTGGCACCGATGCTTGCGGCGGGACTACCGACTGAGGCAGTCGAACTTGGCGGGTGGTGGATTACCGGCTGGGATACGCACCAAGACGACCGACCGGCGGCATGCCTCAACGAGACACCATGGCGTCAGCTCCTGAGCTCGTTGCAAAAGGCGGGCGACCAACACGTATTGATCGCGACTCACCATCCCCTTGTCGACGTGGGGTGCCCCTGGCTGGACAAAGACCGACTTACAAATGCCACGGAGCTGTTAGAATGCCTGTCCGAACATTCTTCAGTGAAATCTCTGGTGTTCGGTCATGTCCATCAGACAGTCGACGCGCACTTCCGGCACATTCGATTGCTCGGCACACCTTCGACGTGCTTTCAGTTCGAACCCGCCTCACTTGCGTTCGGCATCGACGACGCCGCACCCGGATATCGCTGGTTGCAATTACATGCCGATGGCGGTCTGACGACCGAGGTGGGTAGGGCCGCAGATTTTGAACTGAACGTCGATCTCTCACAAAGGCATAAATAATTCCCCCCTCATGTCAGCAAAGAAGCCAGAACAGAAATCAAAAAAAAAGCAGTCGGAAAAAAAGCCAGCGAAGTACACGGCGGAATCGCTGCAGGTGTTGTCTGGGCTGGAGCCTGTTCGACGGCGTCCGGGCATGTATACCGACACCAGCCGACCCAATCATCTCGTCCAGGAGGTGGTGGACAACAGTGTCGATGAGGCGTTGGCAGGTTTCGCACGCACGATCGAGGTGACGTTGCTGAAAGACGGTTCGGTGGAGGTCATCGATGACGGTCGCGGTATGCCGGTAGATGACCACCCGCAACACAAGATCACCGGCGTAGAGCTCATTCTGACGAAGCTCCATTCGGGAGCCAAATTCGATAATGAGAACTACCAATACGCGGGTGGGTTGCACGGGGTTGGTGTGTCGGTCGTCAACGCGTTGTCCGAGTGGTTGGAGGTTGAGGTCAGACGCGACGGTAAGCTGTACCGGCAGAAATACAAAAAAGGCAAGCCGACGGGCAAGTTGCGAGCAGTCGGTACCGTAGGCAAGCGCAACGCCGGTACTCGCGTACATTTCATGCCAGATGCGAGCTACTTTGATGCGCCGAACATCGCTCCGGCGAAGTTGAAGCATCTGCTGCGAGCGAAAGCGGTCTTGTGTCCGGGGCTCAAGGTTACGCTCACGATCGAGGGTAAGAAAAAAGAGTCGGAAAGCTGGTTGTACGAAGACGGCCTCGTCGGTTACCTCAACGACGCGCTGAACGGCGCGGATTCTATCCCGTCGGAACCCTTCACCCACAGCGCTGAGGGTAACCAAGAGGGTGTCGATTGGGCACTGAAGTGGGTGATCGATGGCGGAGAACTGGTTACCGAGGCGTATGTCAATCTGATACCGACTCCTCAAGGCGGCACGCATGTCAGCGGACTGCGCAGCGGCCTCGTTGAAGCCTTGAAAGAATTCTGTGAGTTTCGCGATCTCCTGCCGCGAGGCGTGAAGTTGACGGGAGACGATTTGTGGGATCAGTGCAGCTACGTGTTGTCTGCGAAGCTGGCCGACCCACAATTTTCTGGCCAAACCAAGGAACGCTTGTCGTCGCGTAACTCCTCCGTGTTCATCGGCGGCGTAGCGAAAGACGCCTTCAGCCTATGGTTGAACGAACATCCCCAAGAAGGCGAGGCGATTGCCGAGCTCGTCATCGCGAATGCCCAACGACGTGTGCAGGCGTCGAAAAAAGTGGCGCGCAAAAAGATCACCGCCGGACCGGCGCTGCCTGGCAAGCTTGCCGATTGCTCCGGTCAGGATGCGGAGCGAGCTGAACTGTTCTTGGTCGAAGGCGACTCTGCGGGCGGATCGGCGAAGCAGGCCCGCGACCGTGAGTTTCAAGCCGTCATGCCGCTTCGCGGCAAGATCTTGAATACTTGGGAGGTCGATGTGAGCCAAGTGTTGGGCTCCCAAGAAGTGCACGACATCGCGCTGGCCATGGGCGTCGATCCAGGGTCGAGCGACCTGTCGGGGTTGCGCTACAACAAGATTTGCGTACTCGCTGACGCGGACTCCGACGGGGCACACATCGCTACGCTGCTTTGCGCATTGTTCTTGCGTCACTTTCGGCCCCTCGTCGAAGCGGGTCACGTGTGTATCGCGATGCCGCCCCTGTACCGGGTCGACGTGGGTAAGGAGGTGTTCTACGCACTCGATGAAGCCGAAAAGGAAGGTGTACTCGATCGAATTGCGGCTGAAAAGAAGCGCGGTACCGTGCTCGTGCAACGTTTCAAGGGGCTCGGTGAGATGAACCCCATGCAGTTGCGAGAAACCACGATGGACCCTGAGACTCGTCGAATGGTGCAGTTGACCCTCGACTCGCCGAAAAAAACCGACGAAATGATGGACATGTTGCTCGCGAAGAAACGTGCCGCCGATCGGCGCGACTGGTTGGAAGCCAAGGGTCACGAAGCAGGCATCGCCCCAAAATAGATCTGAGAGAGCTCGATGGCCATTGAAACGAGTGAGATAGAAACCCTACCGCTGCGTACGTACACCGAGAGAGCGTACCTAGACTACGCGATGTACGTCATAAACGATCGCGCGCTGCCGCATATTGCCGATGGCTTGAAGCCAGTACAACGACGCATTATTTACGCGATGCGCGAACTGGGACTCGACAGCACTGCCAAATTTGCCAAATCAGCGCGCACCGTCGGCGACGTGTTAGGAAAATTCCACCCGCACGGTGATAGTGCCTGCTACGAAGCCATGGTGCTCATGGCGCAGCCGTTTTCGTTCCGCTACCCATTGATAGAAGGACAAGGTAACTGGGGTGCGCCGGACGATCCGAAGTCGTTTGCTGCGATGCGTTACACCGAAGCACGTCTGTCGAAATATGCTGAGTTGTTGCTGTCTGAAGCGCGGCAGGGAACGGTCGATTTTGTCCCCAACTTCGACGGATCTTTGGACGAACCAGTACGACTGCCGGCCCGGGTACCGATGTTGCTGTTGAATGGCGGTACGGGTATCGCCGTGGGTATGGCGACGGATATTCCGCCGCACAACATGAACGAAGTCGTTAGCGCTTGCATACATTTGCTCGAGCGTCCGCGGGCAACGCTCGGCGACATCATGACGCATATCTTGGGTCCGGACTTTCCATCGCAAGCAACCATCGTCACGCCGCGCGCCGAGATTCGCGAGGTTTATGAATCCGGCCGTGGCAGCATCAAGGCACGGGCCTTGTACACCAAAGACAACGGCGAGATCGTCGTCACGGCTCTGCCCTATCAGGTATCTCCGAGCAAGATACTGGAGCAGATCGCCCAACAAATGCACAACAAGAAGTTGCCGATGCTGTCGGATCTCAGGGACGAATCGGATCATGAAAATCCCACGCGTTTGGTACTGGTGCCTCGATCCAACCGCGTGGATTGCGACCGTTTGATGAGTCATTTGTTTGCAACGACCGATCTCGAGCGCAGCTATCGCGTGAACTTGAATGTCATTGGCCTCGACCAACGGCCCAAGGTCAAACCCTTGGTCGCGATACTGAAAGAGTGGCTGACCTCGCGGCAGCGGGTGGTGACCCGAAGGCTGAGGTTTCGCCTCGACAAGATCAACGAACGGCTCCACCTACTCGATGGTCTGCTGACCGCGTATCGAAATCTCGATGCGGTGATCAAGATCGTTCGAGAGGAGGACCAACCCAAAAAGAGATTGATGCGGCGTTTCAAGCTGAGCGAGCTGCAAGCCAACTCCATCTTAGAACTGCGCTTGAGGCAACTTGCCAAGCTTGAAGAAGACAAGCTCAGGGAAGAAAAGCAGGCGCTGGACGGCGAGAAGATCAAGCTCGAGAAGATCCTGAAGTCCAAAGCACGCCTCAAGACCTTGATCAAAAAGGAATTACTCGCTGACGCGAAAACCTATGGGGATGCGCGTCGTTCGCCCTTTGGCGAGGTGGATGTCGCGTCGGCCTACAGTGACGAAGATTTGATACCCAATGAGCCGATCACCGTAGTGCTCTCGGAAAAGGGCTGGGTACGCTCGGCCAAAGGTCACGAGACAGACCCTGAGGACCTCAACTACCGGAGTGGCGATCGCTGTGGGCATTCGACCCGTGGCCGCACGAGTGATGTACTCATCTTCGTCGACTCGGTTGGACGTACCTACAACTTGGCACCGGTCAGCCTGCCATCGGCGCGCAGCCAAGGAGAACCACTGACGGGCCGTCTAAAGCCGCCGGCGGGGGCCCGCTTTGTCGGAGTTGTCTTGGGCGATGCAACCTCCAAGGTGTTGCTGTCCTCCGATGCGGGCTACGGGTTCATCGGCACGCTTGGAGACATGGTGACGAAAAACAAAGCCGGCAAGACCTGCCTGAGTGTGCCCAAGGGCGGCTCGGCGTTGGCGCCCGTTCCGGTGGATCTCAAGCGGCAGCAGTATGTTGCCGTCGTTACCAATCAGGGCCGAATGTTGGTGTTCCCTCTGTCGGAGGTGCCGGAGCTGGCGCGCGGCAAAGGCAACAAGCTCATCAACGTACCGACCGCTGCCTTCAAGGCTCGAGAGGAGTTCGTCATTGCTGTCGGCGTAATCACGAAAAGCGACGATCTCGTTATCTTTGCGGGTCAGCGCCATCTCAGGATCAAATTCAAGGATCTTGACAACTACCTTGGTGAACGGGCTCGGCGCGGGCGCAAGCTGCCTCGCGGTTTTCAAAAAGTCGATGCGCTAGTCGTCGAAGGTGGCGATTAGGCGACGGGTTTGATTGGCGATCAATGCTCTATGGGTTTGTCCAAGGCCCGTGATGAGGCAACACTGTCGACCGGTCGTGGTCAGATCTTCCAACATTGCGTGCTGCAAGAGTTCTGCCGTGACCCTCTCGGGTCGTGGGATATCGGCAAAAAACGACTCGCTTGCAACCAGCGTGTTCGATTTGCCCAGCGCGGCCAACAACGTGGTGTCTTCCAATACGGCAACGTGGTCCGTCGGGTCTTCGTCATCATGCATCTCCAGGCTGTGTAGACCAAACCGGTACTCTCCTTGTGCCAGGGCTTCGGCCAGGCAGTTTGCCAACAGGAACGCCGCACATATCACCTCGAAGGGGCGATCGTCGCTGTTAGCGGGCTGGAAGTCCATCAACAACCCCTTACCCGGCACCAGGCGGCTGCGCGCTTGATATATCTCGCCAACTTGCTGCGCGAGCCCAAGGCTTGCGTTCATGACATGCTGACGATCTGCCGGGGCGATGCTCAGCTGATTGTGTAAATTTGCGACCAGAAGGTAGTGAACGGAAGGCTGCCGGGTCTCGGTTTGTATGGCTTCGACTGTGACGCCGACGATGGGCTTGCGAACCGGTCGTCGACTGTATGCGAATGCGGCGACCATGAAAGGAATGACGACGAGCAGCAGCAGGCTCGCGAATCGCCGGCCCCAGTCGGGTTGTGGGTTGCCCATACCGGGGTGGAGCGTAACGCGAGCGAATCCGATGACCGTATCGTCCAAAATGATGGGATGGCTGAAATGATCACCATCGATAAGTTTGCCGCTCAATGCGAGCATTGCATCGTCTACCGTGTAGATCGCCGCGCCGCCTACCATTTCGATGTCGGTAAGGCGATTGGCGAGGACGCCAAGATGCAGTAGATCCTGTTCTAGGAGCGCATCGATACTTGATTGGGCCAGGGTCGCGGCGAGACTTTCCCCCAAGATTGCTTGACGCGTTTGCCAACCCGAGTCGTCGCGCCAAAGCGCCGCCAGCGCAACGGCGGTGAGCAAGGTCGCCGCCAAGGCCACGACCAGCTCGTATTTGACGAGTTTCAACCAAGACGATAGCGTCAAATTCGAAGGTCTCCCGATTTACCCCGCATGCATTCGGAGGAGGATGAGCATTTGCCCAGCGAGATCGTATTGGTAACGGTTTCTGGAGAGGACAAGCCAGGCTTGATGGCCATGTTGACATCCACGTTGGCGAGTTATCAAGCACAGGTTTTGGATATCGGCCAGGCTGTTATCCATGAAGAGCTGGCGCTCGGGTTGTTGGTGCGGATACCCAGCCAGGATGACGTTGCGCTCATCCAACAGGCGCTGGCGGCGCTGGCAACCGAAGTCGGGTCGAACGTGCGGTTCACGAAAGTCTCAAAGGCACGGTATCGCGACTGGGCGAACAGCTCCGGCGAACCGCGCTATATCATCACGCTCCTGACCCGCGGGCACGCGAGCGAAGCGTTGCATGCGGTGAGCACCATCACGCATCGACACGGGCTCAACATCGACACCGTGCGGCGCCTGTCTGGGCGCGTCCCACTCGCCAACACGGTCACCGATGAGAAGATCTGCTTGGAGTTGCGCGTGCGCGCGTCTCGGGCGCACCGCGGCGTCTCCGGCGCACCAGAGAAGCTCAACGCCGAACTCATGGAGGCCTCCGCGGAGCTGGCGTTTGATTTCAGCGTGCATGAGGACGACGTGTTTCGTCGTAATCGGCGTTTGGTCGCCTTTGACATGGACTCGACCCTGATCGACGCGGAAGTCATGGACGAACTGGCTGCGCGGCACGGCGTGGGTGAAGCGGTGAGCGCGATCACCGCGCGCGCGATGTGTGGCGAGCTGGATTTTCAGACGAGCTTTCGTGCTCGTGCCGAGCTGCTGAAAGGCATGCCGGTGGAGATTCTGGAGGATGTCGCCGAGTGCGTGGAGCTGAATGAGGGGGCTGATCGTCTGATTCGGGCACTCAGGCACTTTGGCTACCGCACCGCGATCATCTCCGGCGGTTTTCAGTATGTTGGTGAGCGGTTGCAGAATCGATTGGGCATAGACTATGTATTTGCCAACGAATTGGTGGTCGAGAACGGGCGCATGACCGGAGAGGTTGCGGGCGAGATTGTCGATGCCGAGCGGAAGGCCGAGCTGTTGAAAAACATAGCCGACAGCGAGGGGATGCTGCTCGAGCAGACCATCGCCATTGGTGATGGCGCCAATGATCTACCGATGTTGAGCGCGGCGGGTCTGGGCGTTGCCTATCACGCCAAACCTTTGGTCAAGCAGACCGCGAACCACTCGATCTCGAACTTCGGGCTGGATTCGGTGTTGTACCTAATGGGATTCAGCGATCGGGATATCGAGCAGGCGCTCAGGGTGCCTTTCAGTCGGCCTGGTCCCGGTGATCAGCCGTCTTCGGTGCTGAAGTCGTAGTCCATCTCTGAGGTGGGTTCTTGCAGGTAGTGGCCTTGAATATAGTTCGCGCCTGCCTGCCAGAGGGCCGATAGAACGTGAGCGCTCTCGACCATCGGCACGATGGTGAGCTTGCCGTTCGACTGAAGCTGTCGAATCGTGGCCGTTATAGCTTCGCGCAACTCAGGGTCGTCCTTGAGCTCTTCGATGTGCGAACCGTCCAACTTGACGAACTCGACGGGTATGTGGCGTAGGGTTTCGAACGAATCCTCGCTCAAACCAAAATGACTCAAGCTTGCGCGAACGTGCATGCCTTTCAGCCCTTCGACGAATTCTCGCGTCTGGCGGATATAGGTCGAAGCATCGCGTTCGGTGATCTGGAAAATGACCGCGTCGCTGGGTAGGCGAGCCGCTTTGATCGCGACGCCCAGCCACTGAATGAACTCTGGATCGGAGACGCTGTTGCAGGTCACGTTGATGGTCAGTCGCGTGTCGTGACCCTTGGCGCGGTGCGCCGACAATATCTTGATCGATTGCAAGATGACCCATCGGTCGATCTTACCGGCGACGTTGTTTTCGATCGCCGTTTGCAGGAACTGGGCGGGCCGCATCGCCTCGTCTTTGTCCAGCATGCGCAAGAACACTTCGTAGTGTTCGTCCGAATCACCCCGCAAGCTGATGATCGGTTGGAACAGCAACTGGAACCTGTTTTTGTCGATAGCATGATTGATCAGCTGGACCAACCGGGTCGCTTCGTCGGACTCTGGCTCTACGACGTCGTCACCGGCAATGACGACTTTGTTGCGGTCGCCGTCTTGGACCTCAGTGAGTTTGCGGAACGCGGAATCCAATGCACAGCTCGCGTCATTGTCGGGGCCCAGTGCATGACCGACGATGGAGATTGTCGGGCGAACGGTTTTCGCGTCGATTTCGAGCAAGAACTCCTCGACGCCTTGGCGCAAGCCATCGGCCCGATCGATGGCGGTGTCCATGGATTCAGTGGCGAGTACAAAAGCGAAGTGGCTCGTGTCGAGTTTAACGAAGGCGTAGCCGTCTAAACTGCTCCGCAAACTCTGTTCAATCTCATGGGCGATCTCGAATGTTCCCTGCAGCCCGTGATGCTTGCGCAAATCCTCGTAAACGTCGATGCCGGCGATGAACAAGTACTGATCTTCGGCCTCGTTGTCGACCGCTTGCAGGAAGATCGGCAAGTCGAGCGCTGCCCCATTGCATGCTGGGGTTGGTGTTTCCGAGTCGGCGTTTGTCGGCGGCATCGGGTTGGCGTCGACAACGTCGGTTATAACGGGGATTTCCTGACTGCGGATGGTGACCTGGATGCACGTCTCGCCTTCGTACTCGGCCGCCGCCAGCGTTATCGTCCCGCTGACCGCATCGCCCTCGGTGCTCTGACCCTCGAAATCCAGGCACTGTTCGTCGGCATCGTGGCGAAACGCTTTCATTTTTTCTTTGAGTTCGGCCGTACTTTCCGGGGTCACCAAGTCGATCAGTGGTAGGCCGAGCAGATCATCGCTCTCCTCGAATCCGAATAGCTTGAAGTAGGCTTCGTTGGCGTAAATGTGCATACCTTCGTGCACATAGGCGATTGCGGCTTTTGAGCTTTGCAGGAGAAGCTGGCAGCGTTGCTCGGCTGCTTGTAAGGCCTTACGCATTTGAGTGTAGTCGACCCTCTGGCAGACGTGGTCGAGTTCGCGTTGTACCACCATCAAGAGGTGCTTGGGCTGGTCGTTGTGCACGACGTCGGTGGCGCCGAGTTCGAGGCCCTTTTCAATGGCGACAGGGTTGTTGGGATCGGTGAGCAGAATAACCGGTATGGCGGGGGTGTGATTCTTCACTTGTGCAACCACTTGGGTCAGTTCCGCCTCGCCACCGTTCAAGAGATACAGATCTGCCTCAGCGTTGGCGAGAACGTCCGTGGCTTGCTCGAGATCGTCGATGACGTTCAGACGAGTCGGAATACCGGCATCACGCAGCATGGAATCGAGCTCATGCGCGAGGTTCTCAGACGTATCTGCGATGAGAAGCCGCACCGGAGCGTGTTGGGGTAGCTGTTGCGCCGACATGTCCTTTATCTAGCTATCAAGCTGCCATTAACCACTGTTGTTCCGGCCTCATGCGAGTACCGGCAGTATCCCTACCGAGTGTCTTAACCACCGTAACCGAAAGCCGTTTGGGCGGTTAGCGCCAACTGCGACACCCCCTATTTACTAGGCTCTGGAGCGTCGTCACCGATCATCTCCGAGAGGTTTTCCATGTTGAGGTCGATTTGGGCATTTTCCAAGTAACCATCCAACATACGAAATGTGAACTGGTTAAAACTTTCTGTCTTTATCACCTCCTCGGCCAGCTGGGCGGTGGTTTGTATGCCTTGGCGTTGCACGTGGACCTTGTGGCCGCTCTGGTAGGGCAGCCTTGGCGTGATCAGCATCGAGGGCTGGTCAATGGCTTTCAGTGCTGGAAGCAGTAGCGCTCTGGTGTAGTCTGTGGGCCCGCCTTTTTTCTTGATGACCCGGGCCGCGACGGGAATGGCGCGAGGTGCTAAGAGTTCGATCCCGGTAATCGCCCCTGATGCGCTAGGACGAATCCAGCGGACGACGGCGATGCACCATCGCGCGTCATCCGTTTCACGAATACCGATGATTTCTCCCGTTTGTAGATTTTTCGGGAAGTTGGCGCTCCATTGAATGCAATACCCGCCTGGACTGGTATCGAGCACCTGGGTATCGAAGAATTGATGTTTCGGCGGTTCGGATTTGGCTGCACGTTTCGGAACTTCTGCGCCCGCTTGAGCCTCTTTGAGGATTCGTTCCGGGTCCTCGATATTGGGGTTTTCGGGCATCCGGGCCCCCACGTCGAACGCTTGGTCCCATGGGTCTCCCGATGTCGTGGCCTCGGGCCCGAAGGTTTCCTCGACGAGGAACGGATTGACCTCTCTCTTGAGCATCGCGTCCGTTGCCGACAGCTGGTCCCTGAACGCCACCGCACCCGACAGAAAGTAGTGAACGTCGTTCAGGCCGATGCATATCTTGAGCTCGCCCGTGCCGGGAGCCCGCGCGTGAACGCGCTTGCGCATTACCCCCCACGCGTCGACGAGATGGCTCAACAGTTCGGCGCTCAGATAGTCGGGAACCGGCACCTTACTGTCGATCTCTTTCAGGAAAGCCTCGATCTCAAACGCCAGGATGTCGGTTCGAATCATGCGCGGCGCGCTAGGTTGCTCGGCAACGCCGACGTATTTCGGGCCGTGATCGGCCTCGACATCGATGATGAGTAAGGCATCCGGATCCGCCTGTTTGATCTCCACCCAGGCCGTCCAGTGTTCCAGCGCGTTGAAGATGAAGGTGAGCTCCCGATGACGCAGCTGGTTGGGTTTGGATGCTGCGAGCATCACGGCACGTAGGTAAGCGTCTTGGACAGAGGTTTTGTGATTGGATTGGTTGATGTCGTCGGCCACGATGGTACCGGCGACGCCCAGCCGTTCCGCCAGCGTGAACAGCTGGTTGAGTTCCAGCCATAGGTGTTCGGTTGGCGCCACATACAGCTGAAGGCTACGCAGCAAGATTCGCGACATTTCGGACAGGGCTCGATGCAGCGCCAATGGCAGCACGTCCTTCAACACGGCGCGATCGGTCTCGACTGCCTCCAGGGCGGCTGTGACGACGGATTTATATCCGACGGCCAGATTCGCCTGCAGCCGCTGAGCCAATTGACCGAGTGCCGCCTCATGATCGTTCGACTTTACGGCGTTGTTGTCGAGCCGAGTACAGACATATTCGAGCGTTGGCCTGAGCGCTTCCAATAACGCCAGGCGACCTTGGTAGTCGATCTTGAGTTGCGCCAACTCCTCGGTTGCCTGCTTCAGCAGAGCGGCGGTCTGGGCGGTGTCGGCGACGGGCAATCCACTAACCCACTCGGTAAGCGCTTCGGGATTGGTTGCCGCGAACGACAGTGCATCCAAGTTGAGGTCCGGGGTCGCGATTCTAAGGGGGGCGGAGTCTTCCATGCTACACGGTGGATTGGAGGTCGCGACAGTATAGTGGATAACCGTTTGGCAATGAGTAGCCGGCCCCAAAAAAGGACTTCGGGCAAAACTTTTTCAGGGGCAAACAAGCAGTCACTCTCGAGGGCGTTATTCGTTAACGGCGCTATTCGAATCCGCTGTGGGCACTTTTTGAATCCGTTGTGGGCACCTTTTGAATCCGCTGTGGGCACTTCTTTGACGAATTCGCTGTAGGTATGATGTTCGACTCGCTTGGAGCAGCAATGGCTAGTTACTCGACGAACGAATTCCGCGCCGGTTTGAAGGTGCTGCTTGAAGGCGACCCCTGCAGCATCTTGGAGAATGAGTTCGTCAAGCCGGGTAAGGGCCAAGCCTTCAGTCGGGTAAAGTTTCGCAACTTGAAATCAGGCAAGGTGTGGGAGCGTACCTTCAAGTCTGGTGACCGTATCGAGGCTGCCGATGTCATGGAGCTCGACATGCAGTATCTGTACACCGACGGCGAATTCTTTCACTTCATGAAAACCGACGGTAGCTTTGAACAAACTGCCGCGCCGGAATCGGCCATGGCGAATTCCAAGCAGTGGATCGAGGAACAAGAAGTTTGCCAGGTCACGCTTTGGAACGACCAGCCCATCTCGGTGACGCCGCCTAACTTCGTTGAATTGGAGGTTACCGAGACAGATCCCGGATTGAAGGGCGACACTGCCCAGGGCGGAACCAAACCCGCCACGCTTACCACCGGTGTGACCATCAAGGTGCCTCTGTTCATCAACATCGGTGACGTGTTGAAAATCGATACGCGTACCGGTGAGTACGTCAGCCGCGCTTGAGTCCACGAGTTGAGTTCGCGCTTTAGTAGGCAGGCGCCGTTGTGGCGGCCCGCGTGCAGCATCGCGGCGCTGGAGGCTAGAGCCAAGATTCTCGCGACCATTCGCGCCTTTTTCGACGAACGTGGGGTCATCGAGGTACAAACGCCGACCCTTTCCAGTACGACGGTGACGGACCCGCAGATCGCCAGCATTGCGACGCAGGACGGCAAGTTCTTGCAAACTTCGCCCGAATATCAGATGAAGCGGTTGTTGGCGGCGGGCGCGCCTTCGATCTACCAGATGGGTCCTGCCTACCGGGCCGGTGAGTCGGGACGGCTGCACAATCCGGAATTCACCATGCTCGAGTGGTACCGCCTCGGGTTCGACGATGACGCGTTGATGGCGGAAGTTGCCGAGCTCGTCGATCTGGTACTTGGGCCGCGTCCTTATCAGCGACTAACCTATCGCGAACTCGTCGGTACTCGGCAAGGACAACGCGATCTGTTGGACCTCAAGTTCACGGACGCACTGGCCAACCTCGATGACGTTCGCGTGTTTATCACGGACTATCCGGCCGATCAGGCGGCGCTGGCGCGTCTGCGAGAAAAAGATGCCGGCGTGGCGGCGCGCTTCGAACTCGTCGTCGACGGTGTCGAAGTCGCGAATGGTTACTTCGAGCTGACGGACCCCGACGAGCTAGAGGATCGCTTTAATCGCGACAACGCTATTCGCGATTCTTTGGGCGTTCAGCCCGTAGCGTCGGATGAGCGGTTGTTGGCCGCGATGCGACACGGACTGCCCGACTGTGCGGGTGTAGCGCTGGGCGTTGATCGGCTTGTCATGTTGGCGTTGGGTGCGAGCAATTTGTCGGAGGTCATGCCGTTTCCAGCGGGTTAGTCGCGCCAATATCCTATCGACTCCCCCATTCGGACCGTTTGGCCAGGCGTTAGCCGGTTCAGTTCGGCGCGCCGGGGCGGCAGACACACGATCACGGTCGACCCGAGCAGAAAACGCCCGATTTCATCGCCACGCTTAAAGGTCAGGTCGTACGGGCGGGTTTCGGCACGGCGATAGCGGGAATTGGGGCCGGGCCACACCGTTTCGATGCGGCCGACAATCAGTGCGCCGATAAACACGACTAGCATGTCGCCTGATTGAGTGTGAAATCGACATGCGAGTCTTTCGTTGCGACAAAACAGATCCGCCACGGTTGCTTCCGTTTTTGCGTTTACCGAGAACAGTGATCCCGGAATGCTTCTCGTCGCCGTCAACGTACCCCCTGAGGGCAGGTGCACGCGATGGTAGTTGTGCGGCGCGAGATACACGGTGACGAAGGATCCGCCGTCGAAACCGGCGGCCAGATCGTGCACGAGTGAATCCAGCGAATAACGGGTACCTTTCGCTTGTAGCAGCGTGTTGTGAGTGATCTCTCCGCTTTGACTGATCGTGCCGTCTGCAGGGCAGGCGATGGCTAGCGGTTGATCGGGCATCGGCCGTGCGCCTGGCTTGAGCGCGCGAGTGAAGAACTCGTTGAACGTTCCGTAGTCCGTGGGGTCCGAGTGCACGGCTTCCGAGAGATCGACCTTATAGGTACGTGCAAAGCCTTTGATACACGCATCCTTGAGCCAGCGCGTTTCCGATCTGGCAAGGCAAGCCACGCTGCGCGTCAAGCCGTGTTGTGGCAGCAGGCGCTGCAGTGCTGCGAAGGCCTTACTCATCGTGTGGTGATGGGCAGATCGTCACGGTTACCCCACTCCGACCAAGAGCCGTGATAGGCGCGAATATTGGGATACCCGAGCAGCCGTGCGGCCATGTAAGAAAGTCCCGAGCGGTGATGGGTTTGGCAGTGGGTAATGATGGCTTTGTCAGCGGTGAGCCCATGCGCTTGCAGCAGGGATTGCAAGTCGGTGACGAGTCTTAGGTTGTCACCGGGGTTCTTCAACGCCATCCAGTCGAGGTGCACAGCGCCCGGGATGTGTCCTACGTGCTTAGCCGCCCGGCGCTGGCCGCTGAACTCTTCCGCCGAGCGCACGTCCCAGACAACCTGGGCTGGGTCCTTCATCGCTAGCAGCACGTCGTCGATCTCGGCAATAGGTGTCGTGTCGACCGCCAACGAGACCCTCGTTGGTTGCGGCGCTGTGCCGGGCCCGCGCTCAATGGGTAAGCCCGCGGCCCGCCACGCGTGAATACCGCCATTGAGGTATGCCCAGCGGTGATGTCCGATCACATCTAGCGTCCAGAGAAACCTGCCCGCCCATCCTCCGCCTTCATCGTCGTAGGCGATGACCTGCCTCATTGGGTCGTAGCCGATCCGAGCGAACAGACCAGTGAGCTGTGCCTCCGACGGCAAACGACCGGTGGCGGGGGGAATGCCACAGACCAACTCAGCCGGCGCAACGTGAACGGCGTTCGGAACGTGGGCATCGCGAAAACCGGCGCCATCGGCGACGTGGACGATGAGCGATGCATCGTCGAGATCGACCTGGTGCGGTTCCAACAGCCGGGGTTTCTCGGGGCGAAGCGGACGTTTCATGGTCCCCAAGATCCATGATTCGCTATGACGCATCAAGTATCCTTGCGAGAAAATGAACCCGAAGGACGTGAATGACCGCTAACCTAGTGTGGATGGACCTCGAGATGACCGGTTTGCAACCGGAACTCGACGTCATACTGGAGATGGCCACCATCATTACCGACGGTGATCTCAACGTGATAGCGGAGGGTCCGGTTTTTACCATTCTGCAACCTGAAGCAAAGCTCGAGGGGATGGATGCATGGAATCAAGAACACCACCGGGCTTCGGGTTTGCTGGAACGCGTTCGTGCTGAAGGCGTTGTTCAAACCGAGGCCGAAGCAACCACGCTTGCGTTCATAGAGCAGCATGCCCAGAGGCACGAAGCACCCCTGTGCGGCAATACGATTTGGCAAGATCGTCGATTTCTAGCGCGTTACATGCCGACCCTGGAGGGTTACCTGTATTACCGCAACATCGACGTGAGCAGCATCAAGGAATTGGCTCGGAGATGGCGGCCTGAGCTGTTAAAAGGATTTACGAAGAAAAACGAGCACACCGCGTTGGCCGACATACGCGAGTCCATTGCAGAGCTCGCCTACTACCGCGAACATTTCTTTAAATAGCCGCGCTCGTGCGCCCGGCCAGAAATGTTCGCGAACATCTTCTTCAAATAGTCCGCACTCCTGCGCCCGGCCAGAAAGGTTCGCGAACATCTTCTTCAAGTAGCTAGTCGTCCCAATGCCCACTCGATGTGTTCACGCACCATCGGTGATGCGGTCGTCAACCGATCCTCGAGCGCGGCAATGATGTCCGGTCGAGACGGGCCATTGCCGAGCGCGATGGCAAGATTGCGCTGCCACTGTTCGTAACTGACCCGCCGTATTGCGCTGCCTTCGGTGTTAGCGAGAAAGGTCGGTTCGTCCCAAAGGAATAGCTCCAAAGCCTCGACGTCGTCGAGATGATGGCGCGGCGTAAAGTCCGTCTCACGGGTGTTCGTGGCGGTGCGGTTCCACGGACAATACAGCTGGCAGTCGTCGCAACCGAATACTCGGTTGCCGATGAGTGGTCGCAGCTCCTCCGGTATCGCCGAGGCGTGTTCGATGGTTAGGTAGGAGATGCAACGCCGTGCGTCCAGCTGTTTCGGGCCGACGATGGCATTGGTCGGGCAAACGGTCATGCAGGCTTTGCAGGCTCCGCACTGGTCGGGTACCGGGGTCGTCTGGGAAGCGATAACCAGATTGGTGTAAATCTCTCCCAGGAAGAACCAGCTGCCCGCCTCGGGGTGTATGAGCACGCTGTGCTTGCCGATCCACCCGAGGCCTGCCTTTTCGGCCAACGCTTTCTCTAATACGGGAGCGCTATCGGTAAATGCGCGATAGCGTGTATCGACCCCCTGCACGAGCGAATCGATGTGTTGTGCTAGTTTGACGAGCCGACGACGCACGACTTTGTGATAGTCGCGACCGAGCGCATAGCGTGAGATGTAAGCCCGCGATGGGTCTTCCAGCACCGTGATCGGGTCCGCACCGGTTGGTAGATAATCCATACGGGTCGAGATGACCGTGCACGTTTGCGGGATCAGTTGTTCCGGATGCAGGCGCTTTGCCAGGTTACGGGCCATATAGCCCATCTCGCCGTTGAAACCGCGGGCCAACCAACGGCGCACGTGCGGCTCGTGGTGAGTAAGATCCACATCGGTAAAGCCCACTTGCTGAAAGCCGAGCTCGTGAGCACAAGCGCGGATGTCTTCGGCGAGCTGTGAGGTTTGGCAGGCCATCGGAGTCAGTATAATGCGGGTCACGGCGTGGGTGCGTGCTCGCATGCGCGCATGCTGTTGCGAGGAATCAAGGTGTCTGTCCAGCTCTACACTAGCGCTCAATGCCGAGAACTCGATCGCGTTGCGATCGAAGAACATGGTATTCCGGGGTTCGAGCTCATGTTGCGGGCTGGACGTGCGGTTTTTGAGGTGATCGTCGATAGGTGGCCGCAAGCTCGGACGATCACCGTGTATTGCGGCAAAGGTAACAACGCGGGTGACGGTTATGTCGTTGCGGGCTTAGCCCGCGAACTCGGCATGGATGTCCAGCTTCTGCAGGTCGATCCCGGTGTTACTTTTCAAGGCGACGCCGCGTTGGCCAAAGCCTGGGCGCTTGAGCGCGACGTGCGACCCGACACAACGCTCGAAACCATTCACGGCGACGTGTTGGTCGACGCAATGCTTGGCACGGGTCTCCAGGGTGCGCTGCGTGAACCCTACGCTTCGATGGTCGCCTCTATCAACAGCCGGCCGGAACCCGTCGTGGCGATCGATATTCCCACTGGCGTCAGTGCCGACACGGGTGCTGTATTGGGTGATGCGGTCAATGCAGATGTTACGGTAAGTTTCATCGGTGAGAAAGTGGGCCTCCACACCGGACCCGGACTTAGCTACCGCGGCGAGCTGGTACACGACACGTTAGGCGTTCCTGCCGTCGTGCTCGACACCGTCGACGGTGTAGCGATGTTGCGGTTTGATCGTTCCGAGCTACCGAAACTCGACGTCAATTTGTACAAGCATGGCGTTGGACATCTCGTGGTTGTCGGTGGCGACACGAGCATGGGGGGTGCGCCGCTGATGGCGGCTGAGGCAGCGTTGCGTACCGGGACTGGGCTCGTCAGCGTGGTAACGCGACCGGAGCATCGCCCGGCGATACTCGCGCGACGGCCGGAGTTGATGGTGCAGGATGGGTCTGACGTGCCGGCAGTACGAGCGCTCATCGCGCAAGCCACCGGCATCGTTCTCGGTCCTGGTCTTGGTCGCGGTGCTTGGGGGCGGCAACTGTTCGAGCTCGCTACGACCACGAGCAAGCCAACGCTTATCGATGCGGATGGGCTGCGTTGGTTCGCGGAGCTGCAACCAGAGCTCAACGCGGTGGTGGTGACGCCACACGCAGCGGAAGCGGCCGCACTGCTCGGCCTCAGTACGACGGACGTGCAAAACGATCGGCTAGCCGTCGCCCGAAAATTGGCGGCGATGGTGCAAGGCGTCGCGGTGGTCAAAGGCGCCGGTACGGTCTGTGCGAGCGCCATGCCGGCCGACCCAGGGCTGGGCATTTGTGCCCATGGCAACCCCGGTATGGCAACCGCCGGCATGGGGGACGTTTTGAGTGGCGTCATCGGCGGTTTCCTGGCGCAAGGGCTCGATCCGCACAAAGCCGCGAAGGTGGGTACGTGCTTGCATAGCTACGCGGCTGATACTGCCAGTGAACAAGTCGGCGAACGCAGTCTTTTGGCGACCGATTTGATGCCGGCCATTGCGCAGCTGTTGCGATGAGCGACCCAGCTAACGATCTGCCCCGTTCCCAATTTTTACCGGACGAGGCCGCGACGCTAACGTTTGGCGGTCGTCTCGCCCGGCTGTTGGCGGGCGCCGACGGGTTTGGCGGAGATGCCATCGTATTCCTACGCGGCGAACTTGGTGCTGGCAAGACCACCCTCGTCCGCGGCATACTTCGCGCCCTAGGCTATGCCGGTCCGGTTAAGAGTCCGACTTATACTTTGCTTGAGCCCTATGAAGAGCAAGCCGTCTACCACTTCGACCTGTACCGAATTGTGGACAGTCAGGAACTGGATTTCATCGGTATCGATGAACTCATGGCGGCGAAGGTCATCAAGTTGGTCGAATGGCCGGACCACGGGCTTGAACGCTTACCCGAACCGAACGTACAAGTTCATCTTTCTTCCGAGCGCCAAGGACGTCGTGTCGAGATTTCTGTTAGCGATTAGCCTTCTATCCGCCTGCTCCTCGTATGCCGTGGTGTTGGAGAGCGTACGCATGCACGAGGCGCCGGAATACACGAGGGTCGTTTTCGATACGTCGGGTCCCGTAAAGTACGATTTGTTCACGTTGTCCGACCCGTCGAGGGTCGTCATCGATCTCGAGAATGCCAGCCTGGCACCAGGCTTCGATCCGGGCATGGCGGTGCTGGGTCGCCAGCGTGTAAAAGGCATGCGCGCCGCACCTCGCGGGAACGGCTATCGGGTTGTTCTAGACGTCACGGGCAAGTTGTCGCCCAAGGGTTTTGTGCTGGCACCTGTGCCCCCCTACGGTCATCGTTTGGTGGTGGATCTGTACTCGGACTCAACCGATCGCGCGGCGCTGGTGCCAATTGCACAACCTGCCGGGCGTCGCGATGTCGTGATTGCCATCGATGCAGGCCATGGCGGCGACGATCCCGGCGCGCTTGGCGTGGGCCGAATTCGCGAGAAGCACATCGTGTTGTCTCTAGCGAAGCAGCTCGCTACACGTTTCAACGAGGCATCCGGATACCGCGCCGTGCTTGTGCGCAAGGCCGACTACTACGTGTCTCTGCGCAGGCGCATGCAAATTGCCCGTGCCGAACGAGCCGATCTGTTTATCTCCATTCATGCAGATGCCTTCAAGAGTGCCAGCGTCAACGGGGTATCCGTGTACACGTTGTCCGACCGCGGAGCCTCGAGCGAGACTGCGCGATGGTTGGCCGAGAAGGAAAATAGCTCGGATTTGATCGGCGGCGTTGGTGACGTCAGCCTCGATGACAAGGATGATCTGTTGGCTCACGTATTGCTGGACCTCTCCATGGATGCCAATCGGCTCGCCAGCATCGAAGCGGGGGCCGCCGTGCTGGGCAAGTTGGGCAGGGTCGCCAGGTTGCACAAGAAGCGGGTGGAGCAGGCCGGCTTCGTCGTTTTGAAGTCCCCCGATATTCCCAGTGTGTTGATCGAGACCGGTTACATATCCAATCCAGCGGAAGCTCGGCAGTTGAATCGCGCGGACTATCAAAGCCGCATCGTCGGGGCGATCTATGCGGGCTTGCGACTGTATTTCGAAAGCTCGCCGCCCGCCGGGACGCTCTTAGCCTATCGAAGGGAACAAGGAGACGTGAGCTACACGATCGAAAGCGGCGATACGCTTTCCGGCATTGCGGCACGCTATGGCACGAGTGCGGAATCGATACGGCGGGTCAATGGACTGTCGACGGACCGCATCCGCGTGGGCCAAGTCATACTGATTCCGACCAACAGCTAAACTTGCAACCCGGTTCGGCTTCGCTACATTGTGCTCATGGGCGGGCGAATCGCGGAATTATCGGAGTTTGTTGCCAATCAGATCGCGGCGGGCGAGGTCGTGGAACGACCCGCCTCGACGGTCAAAGAACTCGTCGAAAACAGTTTGGACGCCGACGCTACGCACATTGAGGTGCAGATCGAACAAGGCGGCGTTAAGCGCGTGATGGTCCGGGACGATGGCCACGGCATGCATGCGGACGATTTACCACTCGCGGTCAGCCGCCATGCCACCAGCAAGATAGCCACGGCCGAGGACTTGTTGGGGGTGGCGAGCTTGGGTTTTCGAGGTGAGGCGTTGGCCAGCGTCGCGTCGGTTGCACGTCTGACGGTGGTCAGTCGAACCCGGGACCAAGCGATGGGTAGCTTTCTGGAGATACTCGGCGGCCAACGCCAAGCGACAGGGCCGCGAGCGCACCCGGTCGGTACGACGGTGGAGGTGCACGACCTTTTCTTCAACATCCCGGCACGCCGCAAATTCCTGAAAACCGAACGCACCGAAGCCGGTCATGTCGAACTGTGCTTGCGTAGGCTGAGCCTGGGACACTTTGACGTGGCCTTTGATATCCGCATTGGCAGCAAGCACTTGCGATTGCCGGGTGGGGTGCCAGAGCAGCGCTTGGCGTCGATCTGGAGCCACGAATTCGTCAGTCGGTCGATCACCATAGACGAACATCGTAATTCGCTGCACCTCACCGGCTGGGTCGGTTTGCCGACGGTGTCGCGCAAGCAAACCGATCAACAGGTGTTCTTTGTCAACGGCCGGGTAGTTCGTGACAGACTGGTCGCTCACGCCATCCGGCAGGCCTATCGAGACCTGTTGTTTCACGGGCGACACCCGGTGTTTGCGCTGTATCTGGAGATCCCGCCGGACAGGGTGGACGTCAACGTCCATCCGACCAAGTTTGAGGTGCGTTTTCGCGATACACGCGACATTCACGATTTCGTATTCGCCAGTCTTGCCAGAGCGCTGCGCGATGTGCGTCCTGGTTCGGTGCCGCCACCGGCAAGCCCTATGCATACCGTCCCCGTAGCCTATCAGACGGCAAGCCAGCCGAGCTTGGGTTTAGGCGGACCAACATTGGTTGCGGCCGAGCGGTTGGCGAGCTATCGCAGGGCGGCAACGCCGGCGTCCGTGACCGCATCGTCACAGGGCGATGTTCCCCCTCTTGGATATGCGGTAGCGCAGCTGCACGGCGTCTATATCCTCGCCCAAAACGCGGAGGGGATGGTCATCGTCGACATGCATGCGGCGCACGAACGCGTGACCTATGAAAAGCTAAAGGCTGCCGTTGCTGCCGATGGCATCGCCACCCAGCGTTTGCTCGTACCGTTGGCCCTCGACACGACCCAACGGGAAGCCGAGTTGGCCGAGGTCGCGGGTAACGCAATCGCCGCGATGGGCCTCGTCATCGACCGAACCGGAACGCGCAGTGTGACGGTACGCGAAATTCCAGCGCTGTTGGCGGGTGGCGACGTCGAAGGCTTAGCGCGCGATGTGCTGGTCGATTTGTCCGAGCATGCCGGTCTCGACCTTGACGACGGACATCCGATCGACAGCCGCGAGGTTGCTGATCGTCAAGACGACCTCTTGGCGACGATGGCCTGTCATGGATCGGTGCGCGCCAACCGACAGCTGTCGATCGACGAGATGAATGCGTTGTTGCGTGAAATGGAACAGACCGAGAACGCTGAGCAATGCAATCACGGACGACCGACGTTCTTCGTGCAGACGCTCAAAGATCTCGATCGGCATTTTCTCCGTGGCCGGTAGGTCACTGCGAAGTAGGCGCCCGCTCGGCATTAGAGCTTCGCGGTACTAGGGTTGCAAAACACGCTGCTAGGTTCTGGCCAGGGATGGCCAAGCGAGAGTCGAGCCCGTAGGTGCTTGATTCGTCGTGCGGGTTCCGCCGGCCACGGACGGCCGGCGGGTGAGAGACGATTCGTAGAATCGTTTTTCAACAGGGTGTTAGGCGAATGCCGGTACTGACGTTGTTGGGTCCAACCGCTGTCGGTAAGACCGACATAGCCCTCGCACTTGCCGATCGGATGCCGTGTCACCTGATCAGTATGGACTCGGCGATGGTGTATCGCGGTATGGATATCGGCACGGGCAAGCCGAACGGAGACACCCTGTTGAAGTATCCACATGCCTTGATTGATATTCGTGAACCTGGGGATCCGTACTCTGCTGCGAACTTTGTGGAGGATGCCGACCAGCAGGTCGCCATCGCGGTCGAGGCGGGCAAGCTACCGGTCATCGTCGGCGGCACGATGTTGTATGCGCGTGCCTTCCGTGAAGGTTTGGCAAAACTGCCCCGCGCCGATCCGGAGGTTCGGGCGCAGATCGTCGATGCAGCCTCGCGGCAAGGTTGGGCCGTGCTGTACGAAAAGTTGCAAAGGCTCGATCCGACGGCGGCCGCGAACATACACCCCAACAACACACAGCGGTTGCAGCGGGCTCTGGAGGTCATCGAAACAACCGGACGACCCATCTCGGAGATTTGGCGTGAGCAGGGGAGTCAAGCGGTGACTGCGCGCCTGGGCGAGGAACTGATCGAGGTGACGATACTGCCGGGCGCCAGGGGCGACCTGCACCAGCGTATCGCCGTGCGGTTCGACGCCATGTTGGCAGGGGGGTTTCAGAGCGAGGTGGCCGCCCTCAAAGCGAGTGGCCTGCGGCTTGACCTGCCTTCCATGCGCGCGGTCGGTTACCGTCAGATGTGGCAACATCTCGACGGCGAATTCGATGCGCCCGAGATGCGGCAAAAAGCCATCGCTGCGACTCGTCAGTTGGCGAAACGGCAGCTCACCTGGCTCCGTGGATGGGGGTGGATCCCACAGCTGACTTGGGGTGATCCTACCAGGGTGGCAGAGCGAGTCTTGTCGCTGGTGAACCACAGGCTCCGTTGAACGTTCCGAAATCGCTGGTTGTTGCAATAGGTGAGGGGTGTGGCCATAGTAGTTGCAAGCCTTGACGAATCGCCTCGTCCCGAGCATTGGGTTGAACCGAAGGCCCGTAGGACGGTCAGACAGAATACCAGAGGCGTTCGAAATCAAAGGAGCAGGCCCGCCCGATTCGTACAGCCAGTGCTACGTTTACAAGTAGATCGAATAACAAGGCTTACAAAACAAACAAAGGGGCATAAAAGGAGAAGATCATGTCAAAAGGGCATTCCCTACAAGACCCTTATCTGAACACGCTGCGCAAGGAACGCATTCCTGTGTCCATTTACCTGGTTAACGGCATCAAGCTGCAGGGCCAGATCGAGTCGTTTGATCAGTTCGTCGTGCTGCTTAGGAACTCGGTCAGCCAGATGATCTACAAACATGCCATATCCACCGTGGTACCCTCTCGCAATGTTCGGCTCACACCCCAAAACGACGGGGATGAACCGCCGGATGAGTGATCGTCTGGGGGGTTTCGCGTCCCCGTTAAGGACCAGGTTTGTTTTTTGATCGCTTTGACGTTGGCCGCCACGCCGTCCTCCTACACGTTCGGCTAGACGACACCGAGACCTTTGACGCCCAAGAATTTGGGGAGTTGGCGCGCTCGGCTGGAATCGACGTGGTGGGCGAGATGCTGGCATCTCGCCGCCAAGCGCATCCGCGGTGGTTGGTGGGGTCCGGCAAGGTGGAGGAGGCGCGCGACCACGTCATTGCCGTGGAAGCCAATCTGGTCCTGGTCAACGCCGAGATGACGCCGGGTCAACAGCGCAACTTGGAGGTGGCGGTAGAGTGTCGGGTTATGACCCGCACGGAACTCATCCTCAATATCTTCGCGGACCGCGCCCGCACCCATGAAGGCCAGCTACAGGTTGAACTGGCGCAGCTGAAACATGCCCAAACTCGTTTGATTAGGGGTTGGACGCACCTCGATCGGCAGAAAGGCGGAATCGGCTTACGCGGTGCGGGTGAAACTCAACTGGAACTCGACCAACGGCTGCTCGGTGAACGCATCAAGACCCTACAGAAAAAACTTGGGCGGGTGGAGCGGCGCCGCGGGCAGGGTCGCCGCCGCCGGCATCGTTCGGGCACACGGACAATTGCCCTCGTGGGCTACACCAATGCAGGTAAGTCGACGCTGTTCAATACGCTGACATCAGCCGACGTGGCTGTCCAAGACCGGCTCTTTGCGACCCTGGATCCAACGATGCGCAAGCTCAAGATACCTGGTGTGGGTGACGTGGTTATGGCCGATACCGTTGGCTTCGTCAGTCGTTTGCCGCATACCTTGGTTGACGCATTCAAAGCGACCCTCGAGGAGCTGAAGGGTTCCGATCTACTTCTACACGTGGTTGACGGCAGCGTATTGGATTCGGACCGACGGGTCGCGGACGTTCTGGAAGTGTTGAAAGAGATCGGTGCCGCGTCGGTACCGATGGTTACGGTATTGAACAAGTCCGATTTGGTCACCAAGGGCGAACTGCCCTTGAAAGACACGTTGCGGGTCAGTGCCAGGACAGGCGCCGGGCTCGAGAACCTAATCGACGCGTTGGGACGAGCTTTGGGAGTCGAAGGATGCCCGATCGAGGTGATGCTGCCGGCCGCTCAAGGCAAAACTCGGGCCTGGCTGTACGAGGCCGGGGCGGTGCTGGATGAGCAGACGGCCGCCGATGGAGGCGTCGTGCTCACCGTTCGCGCCGACAATCGCCTGTTGAACCGATTGCGACGAACCCCACGAGTCTTCTTGCGCAACCTCGGCCCCGTGCCTAGAATTTCATCCCTGCCCAATTAACAACGGAGCACCACATGGCGTGGAACGAACCCGGCGGAAACGACAAGGACCCCTGGGGTAATCGCGGCGACAGGGGCCCACCGGACCTGGATGAGGCTTTTAAAAAACTGCAATCGCAGCTGTCGGGTATTTTCGGCAGTCGGAAGGGCGGCGGCGGTCAAGGCAGCGCGGGTATCAACGCCGGTCTATTTGCCGTAGGCCTGTTGGTGTTCGCGATCGGCTATGGACTGTGGGGCCTATATCAACTCGACCAGGGCGAGCGCGGTGTCGTGTTTCGCTTTGGTGCGGCTCAGGAAGGCGTGGTGTTACCCGGCTTGCACTGGAACCCGCCGATCATAGACCGTGTCGTGAAGGTCAACGTAACGCAGGTTCGGTCGAAGAGCCACCAGGCGCTCATGCTGACCGAGGACGAGAACATTGTCGACGTGAGCATGACCGTGCAGTACGTCGTCGATGACCCGATTGCTTTCCTGGTGCAGGTGCGCAATCCCGAGATCAGCCTGGCTCATGCGACCGAGAGCGCGCTCAGGCATGTGGTCGGTGGATCGATCATGGACCAAGTCATCACCGATGGCCGGGCCGCCATCGCGGTCGAGGTGCAAGAACGGCTGCAGTCTTACCTCGACCGATACGGCACCGGCATTTTGGTCAGCAAAGTCAACATCGATGAGAGTGCTCCGCCCAACCAGGTGCGCGATGCGTTCAACGACGTGCAGAAGGCCAAGGAAGACGAGCAGCGGGTGATCAACGACGCCAGCGCCTATTCGGAAAGCATCATTCCCAACGCCCGGGGTGAAGCGCAACAGATCCTCGAAGAAGCCAACGCCTACCGCGACCGGGTCATCGCGCGGGCCGAGGGCGAGGCAAACCGTTTCGAGAAGCTCTTGTTCGAGTACCAACTCGCCCCGAACGTGACACGGGACAGGCTCTACATCGACGCGATCGAATCGGTGTTAGTCAACAGCTCGAAGATCATGGTAGACGTGGAGGGGGGCAACAATCTCCTGTACCTGCCTCTGGATCGACTCACCCAACCCGCAGGCGCCATTGGCGGCGCGGTCACGCAGGATACGGTGCGCAGCCTGGCAGATGCCGTCATGCGCGAAGTCAACGACCGCATTGCGAGCGGCCGAATTCAGCGATAACCGTTGAGGAGCAACCAATGAATTTACGCAACTTCATCCTCGTCGTCATCGGTGCCATCGCCGTGGTGGTGCTGCTACAGAGCGTTTACGTGGTGCAAGAAACCGAACGTGCGATCTTGCTGCGTTTCGGCGCCGTGAGCCGGGCCGACGTACCGCCCGGCCTGCACTTCAAGATGCCGATCGCCGAAGAGATCAAAAAGTTCGATGGACGGGTGCTGACACTCGACTCGAGCCCGGAAACCTACTACACCCTCGAGAAGAAACCGCTGATCGTGGATTCGTTCGCCAAATGGCGCATCGTCGACGTGCTGAACTACTACACTGCGAGTTCGGGGGATGAGACGCGGGCCAATAGAATTCTGCAAGAGCGGGTGAACGAAGGGTTGCGCAACGCCATCAGCCGTCGCGACATGCACGAGGTCATCTCCGGTGAGCGTGATCAGCTCATGGCGGAGCTGACGGCCGATCTGAACCGCGTCATGAAAGAGGCGGTGGGCGTTGAAGTGATCGATGTACGCGTCAAGCGCATCGATCTGCCGACCGAGGTGTCATCGTCCGTCTATGAACGCATGAATTCCGAGCGGCAGATAGAAGCGCGCCAGTATCGCGCCCAAGGCCAGGAGATGGCGTTGGGCATCCGCGCCGACGCGGATCGGCAGACGGTGGTCATCGAGGCCGAAGCATATCGTGACGCTGAACGACTGCGCGGTGACGGCGATGCTCGGTCTGCGTCAATCTACGCAAGCGCGTTCAACAAAGATCCGGAGTTCTATGAATTCACCCGAAGTATGAGCGCATACGCCAAGGTCTTCAGCGACAAAAGCTCCATGCTGGTACTCGATCCCAACAGCGAATTCTTCAAGTACCTGAAAAGCGGCGAGGGCTGAGGTCTTCGAGGACGCCAAGTAATAATCGGCTAGCCCATGAAACAGCGAAACTGGCGTCTGCCCGACGGGGTAGACGAGCTGCTGCCTCCGCGCGCGCGCTCACTCGAGCTCGTACGCAGGGCGGTGCTGGATCTGTTTCATGGGTGGGGGTTCGACTACGTCGAACCGCCCTTGATCGAGTATCTCGATGCGTTGTTGGTCGCCGGCGGGGCCGACTTGGACCTGCAGACGCTGAAGGTCGTCGATCAGCGTAGCGGCCGCATGCTGGGTGTGCGCGCCGACATGACCTCCCAAGCGGCGCGCATCGATGCGCACCGCATCGACCATGATGGTGTGACCCGACTGTGCTATGCGGGAACCGTCGTGTATGCCAATCCGCTCGCCTTCGCAGAGTCGCGGGTACCCGTCAAGGCAGGCGCAGAGATCTTCGGTTCAGACTCCCTTGCGGCCGACGAGGAAGTGGTGGCGTTGATGGTCGAGGTGTTGCGCACGGCGGGTGTGCAAAAACCGCTTCTGGTGCTCGGCCACATGGGCATATACCACGCGCTTACGGCAGACCTCGAGTTGAACCCGCACGATGCGCAAGCGCTGTTCGAGGCGGTACAAAGCAAATCCGAAAACGATATCGCCGATCTGCTGAATGGTGATGCGTCCGCTGACTTGTTAGTCTCGCTGCCACGCCTGATGGGCTCCATAGAAATCGTGGAGGAGGCGAGAGCAACGCTGGCGTCGGCGCCAGTCAAAGTTCAGCAGTCGATCGATGCCCTGCAAGACTTAGGCGAACGCGTACAGAAACGCTGCCCGGAGGTGGCGCTACGTTTCGATCTGGCCGAGCTGGCAGGCTATGGATATCACAATGGACCGGTGTTTGCTGCGTTCCACGGGGATCATGGTCGGGCGTTGGCGCGTGGCGGCCGCTACGATGGCATCGGTGCTGCATTCGGGCGGGGCCGGCCAGCGACGGGGTTTGACGTCAATCTCAAACAGCTACTCGATGTCGATGTCGATGACGTGCCCGGTGTCTGGGCGCCGTGGGCGGAGGGCCAAGCGAGTGTCGGATTGATGCGCCGGGTGGCCGAGCTGCGCGAGGCGGGCTATCGGGTGGTGTGCGCGCTGAGTGCCGACCAACAACGACCGCCGAGCTGTGACGCGGCGCTGCAGCTCGAGGATGGGCAATGGGTATTGTTCGAGAAGGACGACGACCGTGGGTCGTAACGTCGTAGTTCTCGGCACCCAATGGGGTGACGAGGGCAAGGGCAAGATCGTCGATTTATTGACCGAGCAGGCGGCCGCGGTGGTGCGCTTCCAGGGTGGTCACAACGCGGGCCACACGCTGGTGATCGACGGCTGCAAAACCGTTTTGCACCTGGTCCCATCGGGCATTTTGCGACCCGACGTGCAATGTTTCATCGGTAACGGTGTCGTGTTGGAACCCAACGCTTTGTTGAAGGAGATCATCGGTCTCGAGGCCCAGGGGGTTCCGGTTCGCGAACGGTTGAAAATCAGCCCGGCGTGCCAGCTCATCTTGCCTTACCACGTCAAACTGGACCTCGCCCGCGAGGCGGCGAGGGGCCATCAGAAGATCGGCACCACAGGACGTGGCATCGGCCCTGCCTACGAGGACAAGGTTGCGCGCCGGGGGGTGCGCTTGGGCGATCTATTCTACTGGCAGGGTTTTGCCGCCAAGCTGAGTGAGGTCATGGAGTATCAAAACTTCATACTGGAGAAGTACTACCACACCGACACGGTGGACTTCGAAGCAACCCTCGATCAATGCGCCGAAGTGGCGGAACAGATCCGACCCATGGTGGCCGACGTCGTGATGCTGCTGCATGAGCTGCGCCAAGCCGGTGAGAACATTCTGTTCGAAGGCGCCCAGGGCGCGTTGCTCGATATCGACCTCGGTACGTATCCGTTCGTCACTTCGTCGAACACGACCGCGGGTGGAACCGCGGTTGGCAGTGGCTTTGGGCCCGTCTATCTCGACTACGTGCTCGGCATCACCAAGGCCTATGCTACGCGTGTCGGGTCAGGGCCGTTTCCCACCGAGCTATTCGATGATGTCGGCAAACGCCTGTCGGAACGCGGCAACGAATTTGGCTCGACGACCGGACGGCCACGACGCTGTGGTTGGTTCGATGCGGTCGCGCTGAAACGAGCGGTACAAATCAACAGCATTTCCGGTTTGTGTTTGACCAAACTCGACGTGTTGGACGGTCTCGAGACGCTATGCATATGTGTCGGCTACGAAGGGCCGGATGGCGTCGAAGGGGCGCCGCGCTTCGGCAGCGAGTATTACTCGGAGATCAAGCCGCTCTACGAAGAACTGCCGGGGTGGTCGGAGTCAACGCTCGGGGCGCAAGTCTTGCAAGACTTGCCAACCAATGCGCGGGCCTACATCGAGCGCATCGAAGATTCGGTTGGCGCCCCGATAGACATCATCTCGACGGGCCCGGATCGCGCGGAAACCATCGTGCTCGAAAACCCGTGGGAGGGGTGCTAGCCGATGGACGCCCGATTGCTCGAGATTCTAGTCTGCCCCGTCAGCAAGGCATCCCTCGTCTACCGACCGGAAAGCGAGGAGCTTTGGTGCAAGGTCAGTCAGTTGGCGTATCCGATCCGTGACGACATCCCGGTGATGCTGGAAGAAGAGGCGCGTAGGCTCACCGCCGAGGAGCTAGGCCAGCTCTGACGCATGGGCCATCAAGCACCCAATTGCGGGCTGGTGGTGTGATTCGCCGCCTATTCGGTACAATGTCCGATCTTGGGCGTTTTGTTGGACACTTCGCATGAACAAACTGGAGCTAGCCGCGGTCAGCCGCATGCCCGATGTGGCAAGCCGCGAACTGCACCAACCGCAGGTAGCGCTGGACTGGGTCGGCATGAGCCAGATCCATCAGCCGCTGTTGGTCAAGGATGGCGGAGCGGTCAAGCAGGTGCAGACCAAGGTGCAGGTGTATGTCGACCTCGGCGACACCAAAGCCAAGGGCATCCACATGTCTCGCCTGTACCTGATTTTGGACGAGCACGCCGACACCCGGCCGCTGACGGCGGCAGGACTGAAGCTGTTGCTCGCGTCGCTGCTCGCGTCGCATCGCGGACTTTCGAGCAACGCGTTCGTGCAGTTCGAGTTCGACTATTATTTGCGTCGGCAAGCCTTGGTCAGCGAGAACTCAGGGTGGAACAGTTACCCGCTGACGATCAAAGGCACCATGCTGGACGGCGAGACTCATCTCGAGCTGGCTATCGGCGTCTACTACGCATCGACTTGTCCCTGCTCAGCCGCTCTCTCACGCCAGCTCATTCAACACCAGTTCGAAACGGACTTTGGTCGCGGCAACGTGAAAGCGAGCCAGGTGAAGGCCTGGCTGGGCACAGAACAAGGTATCGTGGCCACGCCCCACAGCCAACGCAGCATCGCGAAGCTTCTGGTCAAGCTCGAAGATGGTCTGGAAGACTTTCCGATTACCGACCTGATCAACCAGGTCGAGGACACCTTGCAGACACCGGTGCAAACGGCGGTGAAACGCGAGGATGAGCAGGAGTTTGCCCGGCTCAACGCACAAAACCTGATGTTTATCGAAGATGCGGGTCGCAAGCTCAAAGCCATGTTGGAGCAAGACGCGCGACTAAAAGACTTCTGGGTGCGTGTCGAGCATCACGAAAGCCTGCATGCGCACGACGCGGTCGGCATATTCACCAAAGGCATCGACAACGGCTACCTACCCATCCCGTAAGCCCTGTTCTTGAGGGAGCAACCATGAGCGATACGGTCGTCATCAGCGGGGTGGGTTTGTGGAAGCCTGACCATGTCATTACCAACGATGAACTAGTAGCCAGCTACAACGCCTTTGCGGCGCGGTTCAACGCCGAAAACCTTGCGGCGATCGATGCCGGCGAACTCGAAGCTAAACCGCTCTCGAGTTCGGAGTTCATCGAGAAAGCCTCGGGCATCAAACAACGCTACGCTTACGTCAAAGACGGCATACTCGATATCGATCGCATGCGCCCGCGCATTCAGGTGCGGTCCGAGGACGCGCTTTCTCATCAGGCGGAGATTGCCTTGAACTCGGCGCGCATCGCGTTGGATGCAGCCGGCAAGACCGGTGCGGATGTCGACATGGTGATCGTTTCGTGCGCCTACACCCAACGTTCGTATCCGGCCATCGCCATCGAAGTGCAGCATGCGCTTGGCATTGAGGGTTTCGGCTTCGACATGCTGGTGGCATGCTCGGCAGCGACTTTCGCATTGCAGAGAGCCTTTGACGCCATCGCCGCAGGCTCGGCGAACTGCGTGCTGGTCGTCAACCCGGAGCTGACCTCGCCCCAAATCGACTACACCGACCGCGATAGCCACTTCATTTTCGGTGACGTCAGCACCGCAATGGTGCTGGAACGGGAAGACACCTGCCAAGCCGACCACGCCTATCGGATCATGGGTACGAAAGCGGTCACGTCGTACTCCAACAACATCCGCTCCAACTTCGGCTATGTGGCTTATGCGGAGGACACCGACCCGTTTGGCGTCGACAACCTGTTCCATCAAAACGGCCGCAAGGTGTTCAAGGAAGTGTGTCCGATGGCGGCGGAACATCTAAAGGCACAGATCAGTGAGCTCAATTTGCAGCCGTCCGACATCAAGCGCTGGTGGCTGCATCAAGCCAACTTGAACATGAACCAACTGATCAGTCGGCGATTGTTGGGCCGCGACCCGTCCCAGGAAGAAGCACCCATCGTGATCGATGAGTTTGCCAACACCGCGTCGGCAGGCTCGATCATTGCGTTCTGTCTGTATCACCGGGATCTCGTCGCCGGCGACTACGGGGTGATCTGCTCTTTCGGTGCGGGCTACTCGATCGGTAGTTTGCTCGTCCAAAAGTGTTAGGGGTGTTCAAATAGCGGGTTCGTCCAAGAAAGCCATCTATGCCGCACTCGTCGGCAACTCGCTCATTGCCGTCACGAAATTTATCGCCGCCACGCTCAGCGGCAGCTCGGCCATGTTGTCTGAAGGCATTCACTCATTAGTCGACACGGGCAATCAGTTGCTCTTGTTGTACGGCCTGAAGCGTGCCGAGAAGCCGCCGAGTCCGGAGTTTCCATTCGGACACGGCAAAGAGGTCTACTTCTGGAGCTTCGTGGTCGCGATGTTGATCTTCGGGCTCGGGGCGAGCGTCTCCATCTATCAGGGTTGGCAGCACCTGATCCACCCGCAGGAAATCACCAACATCGGTATCAACTACGCCGTACTCGGGTTCGCTGTGGTGTTTGAGAGTGTCGCGTTGGCAGTCGCGTTTCGTGAGTTTCGTGCCCACGTTCGCGCGCAGGACCCCGAGATGGGTTATTTCGAAGCGGTCAAGCAAGGCAAGGATCCGAGCATCTTTGTTGTGGTGTTCGAGGACAGCGCGGCGCTACTCGGCCTCGTGATCGCAATCTGTGGTTTGCTGCTCTACCAGATTACCGGGTTGCCTCAGTTCGATGCCGCAGCATCGATCGTCATCGGTGTGGTGCTGGCGGCGACAGCGTGGTGGCTTGCGTATGAGAGTAAGGGTCTTTTGATCGGCGAGTCGGCACACCCACGACTCGTCCAGAAAATACGCGAGATTGTCGGTGCCCACCAACACATTCTGCATATCAACGAACTTGCGACCCTGCATATGGGTCCGACTCGGATCATCGTGACGTTGAGCGTCGATTTTGTCGACGGCATCGATTCGGCCACCGTCGAGAACACGGTGACCAGGCTCAACCGAGCGGTCAAAGCCCTGGATGACTCGATTCATAGGGTGTTTGTCGAGGCGGAACATCGCGTCGACCACCACCCGGGTCATCGGCCGGAAGCGGGGACGTGAAACCCATGCGGCAGGCAACTTGTTGGCGCCTGGTTTGACTAACCGAGGCCCATTTGACTAACGGGGGCCAGTTTGACAACCGGCGGTACGGTTTTGTAAATTGCGCCGCCCGCTTCATGCCGAGGTGGTGAAATTGGTAGACACGCTAGCTTCAGGTGCTAGTGGGGGTAACCCCGTGGAGGTTCAAGTCCTCTCCTCGGCACCAAACTCCCGGGGAGTCCACGTCGTGCTGTTGCTCCTGTTGGGCTCGAGTGATAATCGAGCAGTACGCCGAGGAGGCCTCCTCGGCACCAACTCAACTGATGAACATGCTCTTGTACACCGCTTACCGTTGAACGCGTTTGCCCAAATCTAGAAGTAGAGTTCGAGCCTCGGGTACCGAGATAAAACGCTTCCTGCGTCGTGGCCCCCAGGATTGGCAAAGCCTAAAAGCCCGATTTCTGGCCGGCAAGCCGCTGCGGTTGTTGCTGAACGGCATGCAGCGTAATGGCGAGATACAACGCGATCACCAGGGCTTCTACCACCTGGCCGAAATCGGCACGACGTTTACCGGATTGGTGGAGCAACACGCAGGGGGATTGCGCGTTGCCGGGCTGCCGATTGACAAACGTCGCCGCAACCGATTGCGACCAGGTGATCGGGTCGAAGCGAAACGGCACGACGACGAGGCGCGGGTGGTCAAGGTCCTTGAATACTCGTCTGATACGCTGGTCGGCGTGTTGCAGAGTCGGGCCCGCTACCCGTACGTCGAAAGCATATCGCCCGAGTACCGCGGACGGGTGTCGTTGTCGGACGTGCCAGATGACGCAGCCGATGGGGACACCGTCAGGGTTACGATCAGTGGCGAAGACCGACGCGGCTTGGTTGGTTTTGTGAGCGATGTTCTGACGCGTTCCTCGGCGCTAGATCAGGCTGCTGCGACAACCCTGGCCGCCCACCGCGTGCCACTGGATTGGCCGGAGGGGGTCGAGGACGAGGCGCGCAGCTTGCCGAAACGCATCGATGCGACACGTTATCGTGACCGTGAAGACATACGCGACCTACCGCTCGTGACGATTGATAGCGAGACTGCCAAAGATTTCGACGACGCGGTGTTTGCCGAACCCGCAGGCAAGGGTTGGCGCTTGCTCGTGGCGATTGCCGATGTTGCGCACTATGTGAAGTCCGGTAGCGTGCTCGACGGCAGCGCATGGGAACGCGGCAACTCGGTTTATCTGCCCGATCGTGTCGTTCCGATGTTGCCGGAATCGCTGTCCAATCATCTCTGTTCGCTGAAACCCCGTGAGGCTCGGCTGGCGTTGGTTTGTGACATGCGGGTTTCGAGGTCCGGCGAGGTGACGGACTACCGTTTCTTTGAAGCCGTTATCTCCTCGTGGCGGCGGTTGACCTATACCGAGGTTGCCGGGTTCTTGGACGGTGGTAAGCTTGCCGTGGAACCAGCCGTGGCCGATTCGCTCACCGCACTTCACGCCGTCTACCAGGCGCTCGACAAGGCCCGCGAACAGCGTGGAGGGCTCGACTTCGAAACCCGCGAGGGCGCACTTGTCTTGAAAGACGGCCGCGTCACAGCCATAACGCCTGTCGTTCGCAACGCCGCCCACCGACTCATCGAAGAAGCCATGATCGCCGCGAACGTGTGCGCGGCTGGATTCCTGGAATCTCATGACCGTCATGGTTTGTATCGTGTTCACGATGCGCCCGACCAAGACAAAGCCGAACAGCTCGCGAGCGCGTTCGCGTTCGCGGGTGTGCGGTGGCCGCGCCAGAGCATTACCCCGAAGGCGATCCAGCGAGCTTTGGCATCGGTAAGAGACCGGCCCAACGGATGGTTGGTTGCCATGATGGTGCTTCGGTCCATGCAGCAGGCGACATACAGCCCAGCCAACGCCGGTCACTTTGGGCTGGCACTCGAGCGCTACATGCATTTCACCTCGCCCATTCGTCGCTATCCGGATCTCGTCGTGCATCGCGCGATCAAGCAGGTGTTGCAGGGTGGTTCCGGCAAGCCGGCGACGATGGAATGGCTGGTCGCCGCGGGGGCGCAGACCTCGATGACAGAACGCCGGGCCGAGCAGGTCGGTTGGGCCGTCGATGCATGGCTCAAGTGCGATTTCTTGGTGCCGAGAGTTGGCGAAACGTTAAGTGGCGTGGTTGCTGGACTCGCTGATTTCGGGTTGTTCGTCGAGCTGCAGGGATACTACGTTCAAGGCTTGTTACACGTTTCGGAGTTGGGCGGTGACTACTTTCACCACCGTCCCGCTAGCATGAGCATGGTGGGTGAACGCTCAGGGCGTCGTTTTACCCTAGGCGATCAACTCGAGGTTCGCTTGACGGGCGTGCAGCCGGAACTGGGTCGGCTCGACCTCGAGCTTGTCAGCGGCGCGTCGCAACGCACGAGACGTCGATGAGCTATGTGAAAGGCATCCATCCGGTCAGCGCTCTCTTGAACGACGCGCCGGAGCGGGTGCGCGTATTGTTGGTGCAAAAAAATCGTCGAGACGCCCGGATGCAGAATCTCATAGCGACTGCCAGGACGCGCAGCGTGCGTTGCGAGTTCGTCGAAAAGCGGCGGTTGGATCGGGTTGGCGGCGATGGGCATCAAGGTGTGGTGGCGGATTGTCATGCGCTGAGTCTCGCGACCGAGGCGGACTTAGAAGACATCTATGAGACGTGGGCTGCTGAGAAGTTGTTCCTCGTATTGGAAAGCGTGAGCGATCCGCGCAATCTGGGTGCTGCCCTCAGGACTGCCGCAGCGGCGGGAGTCAACGCAGTGCTCGTGTCCAAGCGGCGTAGCGCGCCGCTCAATTCCGCAGCTCTGAAAGCGGCTGCGGGTGCCGCAGAGCGGTTGATGATTGTGGAGGTTGTCAACCTGGCTCGGCGGCTGGAGTGGTTCAAACAACGGGGCGTTTGGATTGTCGGTGCGATACCCGAAGCCGAGCGGGCTTGGACGGAAGTGGATTTCCGCCGGGACGTCGCTATTGTCGTCGGCAGCGAGGGCGAGGGGTTGCGGGTGCTGACGAGGAAGCTTTGTGACGAAACGGTGACCATTCCCATGGCGCGAGCCATGGACAGCCTCAACGTCTCGGTCGCAACGGGCGTGTTGTTGTTCGAGGTCGTACGTCAGCGCGCGTCACCCATCGGCGGCTGACTCCGGTTGGAACGGCTGCGCTTGCTGCGCACACGATGCCGGTTGCAGCGGGGCGATATCCCCCCTACAATCGCGCGCCCCTGAACTGATCCGCAGGTTCAGGCTCCTTGCCTCACGCCAAACTCATTCCGGACCGGAGGTGTTTGGGCGGAGGCGGAAGACGCCGAAAGGAGGTTCTGTAAATTGCGACACTACGAAGTGGTATTTCTCGTGCACCCTGATCAGAGCGATCAGGTCCCCGGCATGATCGAACGCTATAGGGCACTGATCACCAAAGGCTCTGGCAAGGTCCATCGCTTGGAGGATTGGGGTCGTAGGCAGCTAGCCTTTCCGATCGCCAAGATCCACAAGGCTCACTATGTGCTCATGAACATCGAGATCGATCAGGTGGTGCTCGAAGAGCTGGAAAGCGCCTTCAAGTTCAACGACGCGGTACTGCGCGACCTAATCATTCGCCGTAAAGAGGCAGTCGTCGGCAACTCCAAGATCTACGAAGAAGAGCTCAAAGAGCAGGAGAAGGATCGTGAGCGGGAGATGCGCCGCACGGAGTCGCGAGCTGCGTCTGAAGCACAAGCGGCCGACGGTGAAGCGACGTCTGACGATAGTCCTGACAAGTCTGAAGATGCGCCAGAAGAGAAGGCTGAGGAAGTTGCCGAATGAACAGACGCTTTCGTCGTAAGAAGTTTGGCCCCACCGGCAACGAGATTGCGGACCTCGACTACAAGGACCTGGACTTACTCAGGCAGTACATAGGTGAGACGGGCAAGATCGTTCCGAGCCGTATCACGGGAACGAATGCGCGTTTTCAGCGACGGCTTGCGGCGGAAGTGAAGCGTGCTCGTTTCCTCGCTTTGCTGCCCTATACCGACCAGCATAAGTAGCGGGGACCGTTGTGAACGTTATCTTGTTAGAGCCGTTTGGCAACCTTGGTGAACTGGGCGAGGAGGTGTCGGTGAAGGCTGGTTTCGCTCGTAATTTTCTGCTGCCTCAAGGTAAGGCCGTGCGTGCGACGGACGAAAACCGCAAGCTGTTCGAGGGACAGCGCCTTGAGCTCGAGCACGTTGCCAACGAGCGACTGTCCGTCGCCCAGGACCGCGCCGGGAAACTCGAAGGCGTCGAGCTCACTATCGTGGTGAAGGCCGGTGAAGAAGGTAAGCTCTACGGATCGGTTGGCACGCAGGACATCGCTGCCGCATTGACCGAGCAAGGGCTAGAGATTCAGAAGAGCGAGGTGCGTCTACCGGAAGGCGTCATTCGAGCGCTTGGCGAATACCAAGTCGGTGTGCAACTGCACCCGGATGTTGTCGTCGAGGTGCCACTATCGGTTGTCGCTGAATAGAGTTTCCGACGCTTGTCGGCGTTGCCGACAGACCATAATAACGACAACAATAACAATCATCGGACGACAAACTGGCTTCAGTGCGTCGTCCTTTTTTTGAGTATTCTCGACCGATCGTCAATTTCCTCTTGCATTGAACAGCGGAAGATTCCACGCTGTGTGGCCCGCAAACTCCAAATTAGAACACAACGTTTTGTCGGAAATCGCGCCTACAGACGGACCCACAAGCACTCGATCTCTCAAGGTACCCCCGCATTCGGTTGAGGCAGAACAGTCGGTGCTTGGCGGTCTGATGCTGAACAATGACGCCTGGTTCGATGTCGCCGACGTCGCAACCCCGAAAGATTTCTATCGTCCGCAGCACCAGATCATCTTCGAGGCGATGACGGAACTCGCCGATGACAACCAACCGCTGGATGCGGTGACCGTTTCTGACGCGTTGTCGACACGCGGATTGCTCGAGCGTGCCGGAGGCATCGCCTACCTCGGTGAACTGGCCGAAGCCACGCCCGGCGCCAGCAACGTGGTGGCGTATGCAAAAATCGTTTTGGAGCGCTCCATCCTGCGCCAGCTCATCGGTGCCGCCGGCCGCATTGCCGACTCGGCTTTCTTGCCGGATGGTCGCGATAGTGCTGACCTGCTCGATATGGCGGAACGGGAAGTCTTTCAGATCGCCGAAGATCGTTTGAAGGACGGCGGTCCGCAGCTGATGAAACCGCTGTTGGAACGCGCCGTCGAGCGGGTCGAGGAACTCTTTTCGACCAAGGGCGCGATTACCGGACTTGCCACCGGATTTACCGAACTGGATGAGAAGACGGCCGGATTGCAGAATTCGGATCTCATCATCGTTGCCGGGCGACCCTCGATGGGTAAGACGTCGTTGGTCATGAACATGGTGGAGCATGCGGTGATGGAGGGCGAGGGCGCGACCACCCTGGTGTTCAGTATGGAAATGCCCGCAGAGCAGCTAGTGATGCGCATGCTGTCGTCACTTGGTCGCATCGATCAGACCCGCATGCGCACCGGCAACCTCAAGGACGAAGACTGGTCGCGTTTTACCGGCGCCGTCGCTCAACTCAAGGACAAGGCGCTGTACATAGACGACACGCCGGCTTTGACGCCCAACGACGTACGCACCCGCGCACGTCGCGTCGCGCGTGAAGCGAAGGGCCTAGGCTTGATCGTCGTCGACTACCTGCAGCTCATGCGCAGTTCCGGCAAGGCCGAAAATCGTACGAACGAGATATCGGAAATCTCGCGTTCGCTCAAGGCCATCGCCAAAGAGATGCGCTGTCCGTTGGTCGCCGTGTCACAACTCAATCGGGCGGTGGAAAACCGTACCGACAAACGGCCGGTCATGTCGGATCTGAGGGAGTGTGTTACGGCGGAGACCCTCGTCATGCTGGCCGACGGCAGTCGTAAACCGATTGCGCAGTTGCTCGGGAGCCAACCCGAGGTGCTCGCAATGAATTCTGAGCAACGTATCGAGACAGCAAGAAGTGACAAGGTATGGCAGGTTGGCGAGCGAGTAGTATTGTCTCTGCGCTTAGCGAGTGGGAGGGCGTTGCAAGCAACGGCCAATCACAAAGTTTTTGCGGGTGGTGGGTGGACGATGCTGCGCGATCTAGAGCCCGGGAACCGGGTAGCGCTTGCGCGGCGCTTGCCCGTTCATGCCGCTACCACACAGGCACGTCTGCTGTCCGAGACCGCGGCGAACACAAATGTCGATACGCTGCCCCGCCAAGCCTTCGCCGAAGTCCGATCGACGATGCAAATGCCTGGCATTACCCATGGGCAAACGGCAAGTCTCAGAGGTACATCGTGCGGCGGCAGCGGCCACTTCAAATTCGCGCCGTCCCGCGAATTGCTTGGCGAGTATGCCGAGATACTCGAAAGCGACTCTTTGCGGCAATGGCCACACTCGGACCTGTTCTGGGACCGTGTTGTCGCCGTTGAGTCCGTCGGGAAGAGAATGGTCTACGATCTAACGGTGCCGGGTCCGGCTAGTTGGCTGGCCGACGGTATCGTGACACACAACTCCGGAGCGATAGAGCAGGACGCAGACGTCATCCTCTTCATCTATCGGGACGAGGTCTACAACGAGGATTCGCCCGACAAAGGCATCGCTGAAATCATCATCGGCAAGCAACGCAACGGTCCCATCGGCAAATTTCGATTGAGCTTTTTGAATCATCTCACCAAGTTCGAAGACCTCGCACCGGATCGCTACGACGACTTTGGTCGTCCTTAACCCAAGTGCCTAAGGCCAAAACCAAGAGCGCCTACGTTTGCGGTGAGTGCGGCGCGGAGCACATGCAGTGGCAAGGCCAGTGTGCCACTTGCGGCGAGTGGGACGTACTTTCCCGGATCACGATTGGACCGGTGTCGGAGCCGGGCGTTGGCCACCGTGATGGTCGAGCGGAAGTCAGACACCTCGCAGAGGTCGAAGCGAATGAAGCCGATCGGTTGGCAACCGGATTTGGCGAACTCGATCGTGTGTTGGGTGGTGGGTTCGTACCGGGTTCGGTCGTGCTGATCGGGGGTGATCCCGGGGCCGGGAAAAGCACGTTACTCTTGCAGGTATCAGCCGATCTGGCCGAGCGCGTGCCCGTGTTGTACGTGACCGGCGAAGAGTCTTTACAGCAGCTCGCCATGCGCGCGCAGCGCTTGGGACTGTCGGTCGAGCGGTTGCAGGTAGCGGCCGAGACCCGCGCGGAGCACATCGCCGATCTCGTCAGCGAACAACGACCGCGTCTCTTGGTACTGGATTCGGTGCAAGTACTTGAGCTCGCAAGCGTAGACAGCACGCCGGGCAGTGTGAGCCAAGTACGCGAAACGGCGGCGTTCTTTACGAGGCTTGCCAAGACGACGGGTACCGTGGTGGTGTTGGTCGGCCACGTAACCAAGGACGGTAACCTTGCGGGGCCCAAGGTTCTCGAGCACATGATCGATTGTTTCGTGATGTTGGACAGTCCCGCAGGTAGTCGTTATCGCACGTTGAGGGGGGTGAAAAACCGCTTCGGCCCGGTGAACGAACTGGGTGTGTTCGCCATGACCGAACGCGGCATGAAGGAGGTCCAAAACCCGTCCGCCATCTTCCTGCAACGCGGCGAACTCGACTCGCCCGGCAGTGTTGCGACCGTGACCTGGGAAGGCACCCGGCCGCTGTTGGTTGAGCTGCAGGCGCTCGTCGATCAGGTGCAGGGTAGTCATCCGAGACGGGTTGCCGTCGGCCTCGATCAACAGAGATTGGCCATGCATCTCGCCGTCTTGCACCGTCACTGCGGTGTCGCGCTGGCAGATCAGGATGTATTCGCCAATGTCGTGGGCGGTGTGCGCATCGTCGAAACCGGCGGCGATCTCGCGCTGATGCTCGCGGTGCTGTCCTCTTTTCGCAATAGACCTTTGCCGAAGCAGCTCATCGTATTTGGCGAGCTGGGTTTGACCGGAGAGGTTCGGCCGGTCGCTAACGGGCAAGAGCGATTGCAGGCGGCGCGCAAGCACGGCTTCAAGATTGCCATCGTGCCGTACGCGAACCGGCCGAAACATGTCATTGAAGGCATGGCCGTGCACGGCGTCAAGAGTCTACGGGCGGCATTGGACGTCGTCGCTGAGTTTCCAGGGTAGGAGGCGGCTGCGCGTCCGAAGGACGCGACGCCGCGATTCGTTCATTGAGATGGACAACGGAAATCGCGGCTGAAGCCGCTCCTACCCTGGAATCGGTCCCATCGCGACAGGTCAGCGTGTTACCGGCTTGTATTTGACCCGGGTCGGTTCGGCATCCCCCATGCGTCGCTTGCGGTCGGCTTGGTAGTCGCTGAAATTGCCTGCAAACCACTCGACGTGACTATCGCCCTCGAAGGCGAGGATATGCGAGGCTACTCGATCGAGAAACCAGCGATCGTGGGAAATGATCAGTATGGTCCCGGGGAAGTTGAGCAGAGCCTCTTCAAGAGCCCTCAACGTTTCGACGTCGAGATCGTTGGTCGGTTCGTCCAGCAGCAACACGTTAGCCCCGCGGCGCAATACCTTGGCTAAATGCACGCGATTGCGTTCCCCGCCGGAAAGATCGCCGACACGTTTTTGCTGATCGGGGCCTCTGAAGTTGAAGCGCGAAACATAACCCCTAGACGGTATTTCATAGCGGCCGATACGGATGATGTCCTGGCCGTCCGAGATCTCTTCCCAAACCGTTTTGCTGCTGGTGAGCGCGTCGCGGGACTGGTCCACGAAGGCGATATCCACCGTATCGCCCAAGGTCACCGTACCGCTGTCGGGGTTCTCTTGGCCCGTAATCAATTTGAAGAGTGTCGACTTACCGGCACCGTTGCCGCCGATGAGACCCACGATGGCACCCCGGGGGATGGAACAGTCGAGGTTTTCGATTAGCAGACGGGTCCCGAAGCCTTTGCTGATACCATCCAACTCGATGACCTTTTCGCCTAGCCGTTCCCCGGGAGGAATGTAGAGCTCGGCGGTCTCGACCCGGGCCTGGCTTTCCTTCGACATGAGCTCTTCGAACCGTTGCAGCCGAGCCTTGCTCTTGGCCTGTCGCGCTTTTGGGCTGGATCGCACCCACTCGAGTTCGGACCGGATGGTGCGCTGCCGTGCCTTCTCTTTGGAGTCTTCCTGGCTCAAACGCTGGTCTTTGGCTTCTAGCCACGCGGTGTAGTTGCCTTCGAAGGGGATGCCGCGACCACGATCGAGTTCCAATATCCATCCTGCGACGTTGTCGAGAAAGTAGCGATCGTGCGTGACCGCGACGACGGTGCCCAGATACTCGGCAAGGAACCGCTCCAACCAGGCCACGCTTTCTGCATCCAGATGGTTGGTCGGCTCGTCGAGCAGCAACATGTCGGGTTTCGAGAGCAGCAATTCGCACAACGCGACTCGCCGGCGCTCGCCGCCGGATAGAACGTTCACGGGCATGTCCCACGGCGGCAATCGCAAAGCGTCTGCGGCGATTTCCAACGTTCGGTCTACGTCCCATCCGTCTGCCGCATCGATCTCGGTCTGCAGTTCGCCCTGGCGTTCCAGCAGCGCGGTCATCTCAGCATCGCTCATGGGTTCGGCGAAGCGCTCGGCGATCTGGTTGAATGCCTCAAGCAGTTCGATGACGTGGGCAACGCCGCGCTGCACGTTGCCGCGTACGTCCAAGTCGTCGTCCAGTGTAGGTTCCTGAGGCAGGTAGCCGACCGCGATGTCTTTTTGCGGGCGTGCTTCGCCTTCGAATTCGGTGTCGATGCCGGCCATGATCTTCAGCAGGCTGGACTTGCCGGAACCGTTCAGCCCCAACACACCAATCTTGGCGCCCGGGAAGAACGACAACGAGATATTCTCGAGTATCTTGCGCTTCGGAGGGACGACCTTGCCCACGCCTTGCATGGTGTAAACGTACTGGGCCAACTTCTGAACACCTTGGATAGATAGGGTAGGCCGATGTGTTCCCTACCCGAGATTGTCAGCAGTCTAATGCATAACGCTCATCTTGATCATGCAAGGTGCGAGCAGTGCTATCGAATCTGCTTGAGATACAATATCGCGCTTCATCACCGGCCTCGACCGGGCCGAAGTTTTTGGGGTAACCATGTTTGCATCGGGCAATTCGATCGAAGCCTTTGATCCGGAGATTGCGGCCGCCATCAATGAGGAGAATCGTCGACAAGAGGAGCACATCGAGCTCATCGCATCAGAGAACTACGCCAGCCCGCTGGTCATGCAAACGCAGGGTAGCGCGCTCACCAACAAGTACGCCGAAGGCTACCCGCACAAACGTTATTACGGGGGCTGCGAATACGTCGACCAGGCAGAGCTGTTGGCCATCGAGCGGGTCAAGGCGTTGTTTGGTGCCGATTATGCCAACGTTCAGCCTCACTCTGGATCGCAAGCCAACGCTGCCGTGTACCTCGCCCTCTTAGAAGCCGGCGACACCGTGCTGGGGATGAGCTTGGCTGATGGCGGTCACCTTACCCACGGCGCATCCGTGAATTTCTCCGGCCGCTTGTACAACGCCATCCAGTATGGCTTGGATAGAGAGTCGGGCGAGGTCGACTACGCACAGGTAGCCGCGCTTGCTCGGGAACACCAGCCGAAGCTGTTGGTGGCCGGGTTTTCGGCTTACTCGCGCAGGATGGATTGGCAGAAGTTCCGCGACATCGCCGATGCGGTGGGCGCTTACCTGATGGTCGATATGGCTCACGTTGCGGGGTTGGTGGCAGTTGGCCTCTATCCCAATCCGGTGAGCATCGCCGACGTCACTACCACGACGACGCATAAGACCCTCCGGGGGCCGCGCGGTGGCGTCATTCTCGCCAGGGCCAATGCCGAGATCGAGAAGAAGCTCAACTCGGGCCTGTTCCCCGGCACCCAAGGCGGACCGCTCATGCATGTCATTGCCGCCAAGGCCGTGTGTTTCAAGGAAGCAGCCAGTCAGGAGTTCAGAGACTATCAAGTACAGGTGCTCGCGAACGCGCGGACGATGGCCGAAGGATTTCTGGCCCGTGGCTACAATGTGGTCTCCGGCGGTACCGACAACCATCTCTTTCTACTCGATTTGATCGATAAGGATCTCACGGGTAAAGCCGCCGATGCGGCGTTGGGTCGGGCCAACATCACGGTCAACAAAAATGCCGTGCCCAATGATCCGAGATCGCCGTTCGTCACGAGCGGCCTCAGAATCGGTACCCCGGCAGCCACCACGCGCGGCTTCAAAGAGGCTGAATGCGAAACGCTGACGACATGGATGTGCGATGTGTTGGACGATATCGATAACGACAACATGGTCTCGAGCGTAAAACAGAAGGTAGTTGAGCTTTGCCGTGCGTTTCCTGTATACCAGGCTGATGTTGCTTAGGAAGCTGTCAAATGTACTGTCCGTTTTGCGGGACGGATGACACCAAGGTAATCGACTCTCGGTTAGTCGCCGAGGGCGATTCCGTGCGTCGCAGGCGTGAGTGTCAAACGTGCGGGGAACGCTTCACCACCTTTGAAACCGCCGAGTTGGTAATGCCCCGCATCGTCAAACGCGATGGCTCGCACGAGCCTTTCAACGAAGACAAACTATTGCATGGTTTGCAGACCGCGTTGGAGAAGCGACCGGTTGGGGTCGAGCAGATCGAAGGCGCCATAAACCGGATCATGCATCGCCTACGCTCAACCGGCGAACGCGAACTGCCGTCGCGGCGGGTCGGCGAGGAGGTCATGACCGAACTGCGGGAATTGGACGGCGTCGCCTACGTACGATTTGCGTCCGTTTATCGCGACTTTCAGGATGTCAGCGAGTTTCAAGCCGAGATTCAGAAGCTCAAGTCCGACCTTCAATGATCACCGGTGCAGACTTGCTGTACCTGCGGCTGGCCATCGAACTGGCAGAGCGGGGCCTATGCACCACTACGCCCAATCCGCGGGTTGGTTGTGTCATCGTTGGAGACGGCCAGGTGCTTGGCCGTGGCTGGCACCAGTGGCACGGCCAAGCCCATGCAGAGGTCAATGCAATCGCCGCGGCCGGTGGTGAGGTGGCGGGCGCTACCGTCTACGTCAGCTTGGAACCCTGTTGCATTCATGGCAAGACGCCGCCCTGTACCGATGCACTGATCGATGCCAAGGTGGCACGGGTCGTGGTTGCGACGGTGGACCTCGATCCGCGCGTCAACGGCGCCGGGTTACGACAGTTGAGCGACGCGGGCATTGTCGTGGAGAACGCCGATCTCGAAGAAGCCCGCGCAGTCAATCCCGGACATCGGCAACGCCTGTTGGAGGGGCGTCCGCTCATCCGGATCAAGATCGCCGGTTCCCTGGATGGTCGTGGTGCAATGGCGTCGGGCGAGAGCCAGTGGATCACGGGGCCGGCCGCTCGAGCAGACGTTCAATATTGGCGCGCCCGCAGTTGCGCGGTGGTGACGGGTATCGGCACGGTCCTGGCGGACGACCCGCTGCTGACCGTGCGAGATGAGCGTTTCAGGGTCGACGGGCGGTTTCGTCAGCCGTTGCGCGTGGTTGTCGACAGCAACCTGCGCACGCCGGAGGATGCCAAGCTGTTTGCTGCCGAGGGAGACGTGTTGCTCGTCCACACCCGGGCTTCTGGTGGACGGCATCCAGCAGCGGAATGCGTTGCCTGCGGCACCGGGCAGGTCGATCTCGAGGGTTTGGTCGAAGAACTCGTGAGGCGGCGCTGCAACGAGGTACTCATCGAAGCCGGACCCAAGCTGGCCGGTGCGTTCATTCAACAAGGTTTGTGGGACGAGGCCATCGTCTACCTGGCACCGAAGTTGCTCGGCTCGACGGCACGTTCGGTGCTCGAGGTCGACATCGAACATCTGGAAGATGCGGTCATCGGCCGGATTGTCGATTGTATACCGATAGGCGAAGACCTTAGAGTGCGTCTCCGGCGTACCGTAGGAGTACCCTAAGCGTCCGCGAGGAGCGTTTGAAGACACCCATGTCATCGTCTGCGACCGAAAAACCCAAACCGTACGCCCGGCGCCAGGCCCGGCGCACTTTGGTGCAGGCCGTGTATCAGTGGCAGATGACCGATGCAGATACGCACACGCTCGCCAACGACTTCGACGAGAGTGGATCGCTCAAGAAAGCCGACCGAAGTTTCTTTGATGAACTTCTAGAACATGTCACGCAGCGCAGCGATGATCTCGATGCGGCGTTTGTCGAGTTGCTCGACCGAGAACTGAAAAGTCTGGATCAGGTCGAGTTGGCGATACTGCGGCTAGGCACCTGCGAGCTTGTGCATCGTTTGGACGTGCCTTATCGCGTGGTGATCGACGAGTACATCGAACTCGCCAAGATCTTCGGTGCCGAAGATAGTCATAAATACGTGAACGGGGTTCTGGACAAGCTCGCTCGCTCCGTCAGACAAGCGGAATTCGGTGGTGAGCGAGTTTGACGTAATCGACGGTATCGTCGCCAGACTTGGGGCGGCTACAGACGCGCCCTGGGTGAGTGTGGGGCCGGGAGACGACGCGGCGGTGACCAGCGTGCCGCCAGGGCAGGACCTCGTCAGTTCGGTAGACAGCTTATTGGCCGATGTGCATTTTCCGGCGGAGGCGCCCGCGGACCTCATCGGCTACCGCAGCATGATGGTGAGCCTGTCGGACTTGGCGGCAATGGGCGCCAAACCGGCGTGGGTACTAGTGAGCTTGTGCTTGCCGAATGCTAACCAGGCGTGGATCGATGCCTTTGCCAGTGGCGTTGCCGACGCTGCACACGACGCCGACGTAGCCGTCGTGGGTGGCAATGTGGCAGCGGGCCCGTTGAACGTCACGGTCAGCGTGCATGGCTTTGTGCCAAGCGGTGAAGCGTTGTTGCGAACGGGTGCGCAACCGGGCGACGCGATTTGTTTGAGCGGGCCCGTCGGCGGCGCCGCCAGCGCACTCAATCGGGTCGATCTTGCGGCCTCAGTGCGTACAACGCTGGAAGGTTGCGCGCGAGCCTATTGGTTGCCGCAGCCGCCTTTCGAGCTGGCCGTAAGCTTGAGAACCCACGCCAGCAGCTGCATTGATGTGTCGGATGGTTTGTTACAAGATCTTGGTCACGTTTGTCGAGCCAGCCTGGTGGGCGCGAATCTCTCGAGTGAATCGGTGCCACTCGCCGAAGGCGCTGAACTTCGTGACGGATTGTGTGGTGGTGACGACTATGTGCTGTGTTTCACGACGGGTGACCCGCAGTTTGCGAAGGCCCACCTGGTATTTGGCGAGGTTATCGCCGGCGAAGGCATTTGGCTCGATGGCAAGCCCGCCGACGCGTCGGGTTACCAGCATTTCTGACAGATCGGCATGGCGTTAGTTGCCGCAGATCTCCGCGATCCGCGAGTGTTGGTGGCCTGTGGGTTTGGCTGTGGTTTTCTACCTAAGGCGCCGGGAACCTGGGGCTCTATTCTGGGCGTCGGCCTGTGGCTTTTGGTGCCCGACGATCTGCTGTGGCAGATTGTCGTTTGTACCGGCGGTTTTCTACTGGGTAGCTGGCTGGTTGAAAGAGTCTGCCAGCGCTATGGCGTCATTGATGCGCCTGAGATCGTATTCGATGAAATCGTTGGTGTATGGATCGCGCTGATCGGCGTACCGTTCGACATCGGTTGGCTGCTGTACGGGTTTGTGTGGTTTCGTCTTTTCGACATTTTGAAACCCTGGCCCGTCGGCTGGGCAGACCGCAGCCTCAAAGGCGGAATCGGCGTCATGGTGGACGATGTGCTAGCCGGTTTGCTGGCGCTGGGTGTGCTGAACGTCTCAGTTTTCCTCATCGCCACGTTTTTTTGACGACCGGACCCTTTAGACTCTGAGCGGTCATGAAAGGATTTCTCACGACACTACTCTCGGCACTACTCTTGGTAGGCGTGGGCACGACCGTTCTGGCGTTTGCGGCGGCTCCGGTGGAAGTGGTGGGTTTGTTCAAAGATCGCGCGGTCATTCGTACCGCCCAAGGCGACAGCATGATCAGGGCGGGCGAGACTTCAGACAGCGGGGTAACGCTGGTCAGCGCGGATGCTCACGGGGCATTGGTTCGTTATCAGGGCGAAGAGTACCATTTGGGCTTAAGCAACCGAGTCGGGTCGCACTTCCACAAGGTAGAGCGCTCCCAGATTTCCATCTCCCCGGATTCGCTCGGCCAATATCGCGTTCGCGGCTCGATCAACAATCGTTTCGTCGACTTCCTGGTGGATACGGGTGCTTCGGTGGTCGCGTTGAGCGCTCGCGAAGCCGACGGTTTGGGCCTCGACTACCTGGACGGTACCAAGGGCACTGTGCAGACTGCCCAGGGGGTTGTCAGTTCGTACTTTGTGCTGCTGGACGAAGTCGTGGTTGGCGGTATCACCGCACACAACGTGCAAGCTGCCGTCATCGAAGGTGCCTATCCGGTCGAGATCTTGCTCGGTATGTCGTTCTTGCGCCAAGTCGCGCTGCACGAGCAAGGCGGCGTGTTGACCCTCACGGCGAAGTATTAGACGGCTAGTAGCTGCGGTGTACGGCCAGCCTACCCAGTTCCGCCAACTTACCGTTGCTGACACCGGCGCGTTCGAGCATCGGCAACGCTTCGGCGAGTAAAGTGTTCGCCGTTTCGATGGCTTGCTCCACGCCCATGAGTGTGGTGAACGTGCTCTTGTTGGCTTGAACATCAGAGCCGGCCGGTTTGCCGAGTTCCTCTGTGGTTTGGGTGACATCCAACACGTCGTCGACGATCTGGAAGGCGAGCCCTATGCGGTCGGCAAACTCGCTAACGAGAACGAAACGTTCATCGGCCACTTTGGCGAACATTGCGCCGATCTGTATCGAAGCTTTGATGAGCGCGCCGGTCTTGGCCGCGTGCAGGGTTTGCAGTTGACTCAAGGACAGCTCGGTACCCTCCGCAGTAAGATCATACGATTGGCCGCCCACCATGCCTTCCCAACCACAGGCACGACTGAGCAGCTGAATCGCTTCGATTCTAAGTTCAGCCTCCACACTAGTGGCGTTAGCGAGGGTTTCAAACGCCAATGTTTGCAACGCATCGCCTGCCAAGATTGCCGTAGCCTCGCCATGTGCGACGTGGCTGCTCGGAAGTCCGTGGCGCAGCGCGTCGTCGTCCATCGCGGGTAAGTCATCGTGAATCAAGGAGTAGGCGTGCATGAACTCGACAGCGCACGCGGGGGCGAGAGAGTCCTCGAGGATGCCGTCGAAACCCGTGCAGGTGGCGCACACCAGCATCGGGCGTAGCCGTTTGCCACCGCTCAATGACGCATACCGCATGGCGTCTACCAACGGTTGAGCGAGCGCCGACGAGGCTGGCAGATGCACTTGGATCGCGTCTTCGATATTGGATTTCAACGCCGCAAGTTCAGGCGTCATGTAGATCCTCTAGATCTAGGTCTTCGAGCTTGTCATCGGCGGTGAGGGCCTGCACTTTCAATTCTGCGTTCTTCAGAGCCGTCTGACATTGACGCGTAAGTTTCACTCCGCGTTCAAATGCTTTCAGTGACGCCTCCAGGCCGAGCTCGCCGGATTCCATTTGTTGCACGAGCTGTTCGAGCTGCTCCAACGTCGACTCGAAATCCATCACTTGGCTAGATTTTGCTTTGCTCATAGGCCGCTAGATTACCTCGTCCCAAGGAGACCAAGCAAAGCCGGAGTTACCGACCGCCGCAATCCTCTAGCGTTGCCCCCGACTGTTTTTCCTGCACGGCGTTCCCGGTCATGTGCCAATACCCCGTGGCTTCGTCGAGGTCGATGAAACCTTGTGCCTGCAAGTTGGAAAACTCCCCGCGAACTTCCCATGAACCCATCGGTTGACCGCGTTCTCTCAAGATACTGTTGACGTTGCCCGGACGCAGCTCAGACTCGCCGCCTCGAACGAGTTGGAGGATGACTGCGTACACGATTTCGGTACGTTTGCGGTCGACGCTCATAGTCACTGATCTCAGCAGGGCTTATGGTGAATGGGCGCGCGAGGTTTTAACAGAAAGCGCCTACTCCCGCCAGGGCTCGGCGCGCTGGTAGGCCAACAAATGCTCGTTCAGTTCATCGGCAAGTTCTGCGTCGTCCTCGGCCAGGTCGAGGGCTTGCTGCTGCACGCTGATCGCGTCGTCGAACTGCCCTAGCTCTGCATACGCTGCCGCCAGCGTATCCAGGTAGGATGCATTGCGGTCGAGGTCCACAGCCCGATGCGCGTGTTCCAGCGCAACCGCGCCGTTACGCAGATCATCGCTCGGAGAGGTTGCAAGCAACCAGGCGTAGTCGTTGAGCGGTTGGACGTTGCCAGTGGCCGCGGCTCTTCGCACCCAACTCGCCGCTTCCGCTTGCTCGTCTTCCTCGAACAGCAGATAAATGAGGCGTAACAGTGGTCGGGCCAACCCGATTTGTGCACCTTTGGTGTACCAGTCTCGCGCTTTGGACATGTCCTGTGGCACGCCGCGACCGACCTGATACAGGTACCCGATGCCAATGAAGCTGCCGGGGGTCTTCAGCTCGGTCGCTTTCAGAAACCAGTCGTGTGCGGCGCGGTAGTCCTGCGCAACTCCAGCGCCGGTGAGATACGCGTGCGCCAAGCTCGCCATGCCGGGCCCTGAACCATCGGCGGCAGCTTCCGAAAAATAATCGATCGCCGCTTCCGGCATCGGTTCTCCAAACTCGCCGTTCTGATACATATAGCCGAGCGCAACGAGTGCATCCGTCGCACCTGCCGCACGGGCTTGTTCGTACCAGGTTTTGGCTTGATCCGGATCCGGAGTGTCGGTGTGTGAGTCTCTAAAGCTCACCGCCATCTGCACCATCGCGCGCAAGTGACCTTCTTCAGCGGCTTGTGTTAGCCAGCGACGTGCTTCGTCTAGATTTTTGGCGACCCCTTCTCCGCCAAGGTAGGCGTAACCGACGTAGAAACGTCCGCCTACATGACCGAACGAGGCGGCTTTTTCGAAGAGCTGAAACGCGACCGCGCGGTCTTGCTTCACACCACGGCCGTAGTAGTGCAAGCCCCCCATCGCATACAAGGTGGCCGGGTTATCGGGGTTGAACTCCAGCGCCCGCGCGTAATCCTTACCGGCGGACACATAAAATTTCTGGGCGTAGAAGCTGTAGCCGCGCAAGTAGTAGGCGCGCGACCGCTCGGTTGCATGCAAGCGGTGCGAGATCAGTGCGGGAGCCAGGTAGGCGCGCGCCAGCGCGAAATCTTCCGCTTCGATCAGCGCCATCGCCTTGTCGATGTAGGTTCGCGCATCGAGCGCGGTAGCGGGTGCGACCACCGCCATGAGCAACGCGGCCAGCAGCGATTGGAACCTAATTCGGCGCATATGATGAGTGTATACGAGTCTGTCAGACCTGCAGCATCTGTCACGGAGCCGGAGTCTGGAACCGTGATAGAATCGACGATCTGTCCGGTAGGAGCGACTTTAGTCGCGATGTTTCGATCGCGGTCAAAACCGCTCGTACCAGATCACGCCTGACCATGGATGGTCAGGCAGGAATGAATAGCGGAGGATTACTCTGCGCCAGGGATGGCTTGATCTACCTACACGGGGGCGATTTGGCTTCGACGTGGGTCCGAGCCGGTCGCGTCGCGAGACGAAGCACCGCTTCGTCAGGTGAGGACGCCTGACCATGGATGGTCAGGCAGGAATGAATGGCGGAGGATTACTTTGCGCCAGGGATGGCTTGATCTACCTACATGGGGGCGATTTGGCTTCGACGTGGGTAACAAAGCACGAGGTGCATGCCGAGAGGGTAGTGACTCTCGTTAAACAATCGCTGCAACTAGATATAGTTGCCAACAACGAAAACTACGCACTAGCGGCCTAAAAAACCCGCTTACGTCGATAATCCTTCTCCTGCGGGGAGAAATCGACGGCAATGTCGCAGGATCGCGTGGCGGTCTCGCTCGGGGCCAAAGCGTTAAAACCAATCGAGCTCGCTGACAACACCCTGACCGTTGGGTCGTTTGAGGCTAAATCAATAGACGGACTCTAAGCATGTAGAGCCGACTGCCGAGTGCCAACGGACGCGGGTTCAACTCCCGCCGCCTCCACCAACTAATGATCCACAGAGATCCCGGATCATCCAGAAAGCCCGCTAAATGTGGGCTTTTTTGTGTAATCATGGTCTCAGGAAATCCTG
>JAPUIA010000159.1 GCA_027297435.1 Gammaproteobacteria bacterium
CGGCGCCTTCCGTCCGTCGAAGAAGCCGAGTACTGGGATGAGCACGCCGTGGCCATAGAAGCCGAAGCCGGCTCCATGGTGATTTGGGGCGACCATACCTGGCACGGCTCTTACCCAAAAAACACGGAGGGTTTGAGGATCATGGTGCTCGGCATGTACAACCGGGCGCACATGCAGACCCAAGAGGCCTACAAGGAGACCGCGACCGTGGACGCGCTCGCGCGCAACCCGATTCGATTCACTCGGCTCATGAACGTCTACCACGCTATGCCGTGGGGCAAGAACGGCGCCGACTACAAACGCATCACCAAAGCTCCCCGGGGTTATTTGAGTTTGTTCGATACGGAACCTGTGGGCGATGCGATGCGCGAGCGTCCGGAGTACGACTACCACGAATACGATCAGGCGGTCGGAGAGGCGATCAAGGCGTCGATGAGCGGTAAGCCCGTGAATTTCATGGATCACTACAAAACGCCAACGCGGGCAAGGGCCCCGACCGAGAAGCCGGGATAGGCGCTGCTGCCGAGTCTCGAGAAACAGGTTCGAGCGGCGTTTTCGTCGTGAGGCGCGCCTTCTAGTCGACGTCTAGGCTGCGAACGAGGAATGCCCAGCGATCGGCGTAGTCTTCGATGATCTTCTCGGTCGGCGTGCCGAGGCCGTGACCCGCGCGCGTCTCGATGCGGATCAGCGTGGGTTCGTCGTTCTGCACGGCCTGCAAGGCCGCGATGTACTTGAAGCTGTGGCCGGGAACGACGCGATCGTCGGTGTCCGCCGTCGTGACGAGCACCGCTGGATAGTCCTTCGCTGGATCGATGTTGTGGTAAGGCGAGTAGGCATATAGCGCCTGAAATTCGTCGGGGTCCTCGGACGACCCATAGTCGTCGGTCCAAAATCGTCCGGCCGTGAAGCGATGAAAGCGCAACATGTCCATCACGCCGACCGCGGGTATCGCCGCGCCAAACAACTCCGGGCGTTGATTCAGTACGGCGCCGACCAACAAGCCGCCGTTGCTGCCACCGGTGATGGCCAGTTTGTCCGGACGCGTGTAACGCTCCTCGATCAAAAATTCAGCGGCCGCAATGAAGTCGTCGAACACGTTTTGCTTTTGCAGCTTGGTTCCCGCCTTATGCCACGCTTTGCCGTACTCGCCACCGCCGCGCAGATTCGGTACGGCCAAGATGCCTCCCATTTCCATCCAGGCCAGATAAGTGGTGGAGTAGTAGGGTGTCACTGAGATCGCGAAACCGCCGTACCCGGTCAACAACGTGTGGTTGGAGGTGTCTCGCCGGACGCCTTTTTTGTGTGCCAAGAAAATCGGCACCCGCGTGCCGTCCTTCGATTGGTAGAACTTCTGGCTCACGACGTATTCGCTCGGATCAAAACTTACCTGGGCCGCCCGAAAGACGTCCGTCTCGTTAGAGGCGACGTCGTATCGATAGATGGTCGGCGGCGCGTTGAAGCTCGAATACTGATAGAACGTCTCCGGTTCGTCGCCGATACCGCCGAAACCGACGGCGCTGCCAATGCCCGGCAGCGGGATCGTCCCCGCCAATTCTCCGCTCAGCGTGAATATGCGTACCGCGGTCTTGGCGTCTTCCAAGTATTGCGCGATGAGTTTGCCGCCAACGTGCGATACGCTTTCTAACACGTCGTCTGCTTCAGGGACGATCTCACGCCACTCAGGCGTGTCAGCGCCGACGTCGATCACGACGATGCGTGCCTTGGGTGCGTCCCGATCCGTCAAGAAATAGAGTTGGGTACCAACGTTGTCGATCAAGGAATATCGGTACTCGAAACCCTCGACCAAGGTGGTCAGCGCTCCGCCTTCGTCAGTCAGGTCGCGGTAGCGTACCTCGTAGCGGTCATCGGTCGAGATCCACGAAGTGATGACGAGAAATCGACCGTCGTCTGTCACCTCCGACCCGTAGCTTCGTTTTGGATGATCCGGGTCGGTGAATATGAGGGCGTCCTCAGTCTGGGGCGTACCAATGGCGTGAAAGTAGACGGCGTGGTTGACGTTCAATGCTTGAAACGCCGCGCCGTCCGCGGGCTCGGGATAGCGGCTGTAGTAAAAGCCGGAGCCGTCCGGGCGCCAGTTGACGGACGTGAACTTCAACCAACGAAGTTCGTCGGCGAGATCCTCACCGTTTGCGAGGTCGCGAACTTTGGCCGTGCGCCAGTCGCTGCCACCGTCCTGAATCAGATACGCGGCATAGCGGCCCGTGGGGTCTGCAGCGAAGCCCGCCAATGCAATGGTGCCGTCCTCCGACCAGGTGTTGGGGTCCAGCACCAGTTGCGGCGGATCGTCGAGTGCGTCCAGCATATATACCTGGTTCTGATTGGCCAGTCCGTCGTTGTAGGTATAGAAGTAACGGCCACCTTTTTTCCATGGCACCCCGAAACGTTCGTAGTCCCACAACTCGCGCAGGCGGGTTTCGATGCCCTCGCGCTCGGCGATGGTGGCAAGATAGGCTTGAGTGACCGTGTTCTCGGCCGCTACCCAATCGGCCACACGCTCGCTCTCGCGTACGTCCTCCTCTAGCCAGCGGTATGGGTCCGGCACGGCGACGTTGTGGTAGTAGTCGACATGCTCGACCGTTGCGGTTTTCGGATACTGAATCGGCATGTTGCTCCGTGTCTGACTTGTAGCCTGTGGATCGGTATCGGTCTCACCGGACGGTGTACACGCGATTGCCGCAAACCATACGATCACGAGCAAATGCTGTGGTTTCGGTGAAAGTCTCAGCATCGCTTCACTCCGGTCGATAACTCGACAAATTGCAATGGGCGCGCCCGATTCTAACGCGATGAGCTCGGCGTGTGGGCCTTGTTCGACGATGCGGGCATCGTCCATGACAGACTGCTCGCTCGCCCGTTCACCTGGAGACATGGTATTGTGACACTCTCGTCTGGCAGGTCGATACGCGCAACTTCCACGCGGACGTACCGGTCAATGCCGACAACCTGTGGCGAGATTGGATCATCTGAAGTGCCCTCTCTCAACGACAACTATGAACGCGACGGGTTCCTTATCGCACCTCGGCTCTTGACCGACCATGAAGTTGATGCGCTGTTGGCGGAAACGTTGGCGATATCGCGCGGTCAGCGCGGGTCGCTGGCAGGCGCCCTGTCGAACGCGGACGATCCGGGTACCGATGAGGAAGTGTTGGGCCGCTTCATTGCCATTCACTTTCCGCACAAGATCTCGCCCCTCATGTTGGAAGCCATGCGGCATCCGAACGTCGCATCAGTGCTAACCGAATTGCTTGGGCCCAACGTCAAGGCCATGCAATCGATGTTGTTCGTCAAACAGGCGGGCAAACCCGGTCAGGCATGGCATCAGGATGAGTTCTACATCCCAACCCGCGATCGCTCGTTGGTCGGCGCTTGGATCGCGCTGGATGACGCGACGGTCGAGAACGGCGGACTGTGGATCATTCCGGGGTCGCACCACGCCGGCGTCATCTACCCGATGCGCCGGCACGACGACGACAGGTTCGACGGGGCGCCGGAAGCCTACGACTTTCCTCATACCGAGACCGATGCCATACCCGTAGAAGTGAAACGCGGCGACGTGGTGTTCTTCCATGGCTACGTATTGCACCGATCGTTGCCGAATCATGCGCCATCCGGATATCGTCGCGCACTCGTCAATCACTACATGTGTGCCGAATCGTTGTTGCCCTGGAATATCGGTAAACCGGAAGGCGGCCGTACCGATTACCGCGATATCGTGATGGTCGCCGGTACCGATCCGTACGCATATAAAGGAACGGAAGAAATTGTCGAACCGTTCCTGCGCCTCGATCGTGGTACCTCGCGGCCTGGCCGAGAACGCTAGCGATTATCAGTGACGGTCGCCTAGAATGGTCGGTTTGCAACTACCGTTAAGGGGGAATGATGCCGATTGTTGAGATGCCGGGAACCGACGCCGATCTGCTGCAAGCGTTACAGGATGCCAACCTGCCGACGCTGTTGATGGTGATCGTACAGTTGACGGGCGATGAGAGCTGGATGTCCGAGCGTCTCGCACCAGCCCCCATCGTCGCGCCCGAGGGTAGCCTGTTTCCCGATGATTCCGGCGACTACAGCGCCGAGACAGCCGAAGAGATCCGTACTGCAGCGTTTGATCTCTTAACTCGATTGCGCGACACGCGGGGCGAAGTACCGGGGCCGCCCACGCTCGAGGCCATGACCGAGATGATGTCGTTCTCGGTTGCCGAACCGGTCAGTCCCGAGTACACGGCAATGCTGATGGAAGAGACTCGCTTCGTCGATCGTGACGAGCAATGGCGCAAACCTTTAGCCGAGATGCTCGAGCTTGGACCGCTGGACGATTTCAATGTCATCATCGTTGGTGCCGGCATGTCGGGTATTTGCGTGGCGGCCAAACTCAAGCTAGCGGGCATACCGTTCACCATCCTCGAGAAAAACACTGCTGTGGGTGGCACGTGGTTTGAGAACACCTATCCCGATTGCGGCGTCGATACGCCGAACCACTTTTACTCCTATTCCTTCGAGCGCAATCCGAATTGGTCGGGATACTTTTCCAAGCGCGACGAGTTGTATGCGTACTTCGAACGCTGTACCGACGAGTTCGGACTTCGCGAGGCCCTGCGTTTGGAAACGGAAGTCGTGCGCATGCAGTTTGACGAATCCATTGGCCAGTGGAGCGTCGATGTGCAAACGAGCGACGGTGCGAAGGAAACGCTGTCGGCTAACGTGGTGATCAGCGCGGTCGGTCAGTTGAACCGGCCGAACATGCCTGATATCGAGGGCATCGACACGTACCAGGGGCCGCTGTTTCATTCGGCCCGTTGGCAGCATGAAGTCGATCTCGAAGGCAAGCGCGTTGCCGTGATCGGTACCGGCTGCAGCGCCGTACAGCTGCTTCCGAAAACCGCTGAAATTGCTGAAAAGGTCACTGTGTTTCAACGCACGCCGCACTGGATTTCACCGAACCGAGACTACTATCGGCCCGTGGAGAAGGGTCTGATTTGGGCGCTCAATCACATCCCTTACTATGCTGAGTGGCATCGCGCGCGCATGATTTTCGGTTTCGGGGATCGCACGTGGCCGGCGGTCAACGCCGATCCCGCCTGGTCCCATCCGGAACGGTCGATGAACGAGTTGAACGACGGTATGCGCGAAGCCCTTACCGCCTATATAGAGGAGCAGCTTGGCAAGCGCCGCGATCTAGCGCCTAAGTGCACGCCAGATTTTCCGGTGTTCGGCAAACGCTTGGTCATCGACAACACTTGGTACCCGACTCTCGCGAGAGACAACGTCGATCTGGTTACCGAGGGTATCGCGCGGATCACGCCGGACGGCGTCGAGACGGTGGACGGTACGCTGCACGCCGTCGACGCCATCATCGTTGCGACCGGGTTTAGATCCAATCTATTCCTGTGGCCGATGGAAATCGTCGGGCGTTCGGGGACGAGCCTCGCGGACCGTTGGGGGGACTATCCTCGCGCGTTTCAAGGCGCAGCGGTTCCGGATTATCCGAATCTGTTCTGCCTGTACGGACCGAACACCAACATCGTGCACGGCGGCAGTATCATCTACCAGACCGAGTGCCAAGTGCACTACGTCATGCAGTGTATTGTGCTGATGGTCGAAAAACGTTTGCGTTCCATGGAGGTTCGCGAAGACGTCAACGACGAGTACAACGACCAGGTACAAGCCATCAGCGAGACATTGGCCTGGGGCCACCCAGGCGTTCACAGCTGGTACAAGAACAGTCAGGGTCACGTGGTCAACAACTCTCCCTTCAGCCTGCAAAAATTCTGGGAGATCAACCACGACCTCGTGGCGGATCACTATGTGCTGGAGTAGGAGTGTCCTGTCCCAGAAAAAACTTTATGAAGGTGCGCGGGATTTTTCGTCGTTGGCAAGGGCACGCCCCAGCAGTCGACGGCGAAACAGACAAACAAATTAGTGGACTTGTTTCTGGGACAGGACCCTAGGCGGAAACTCGATTGCGATGACGCTACCCATACGCATGTTGGGAACCAGTGATGTAGCGATCACTGTACTGGGTTTCGGCGGTGCGACGCTCGGGGGCGTGGGCGATCGCGTCACTATCGAGCAGGTGTCGGCCGTCGTTGAAGCCGCATGGGACGGTGGGGTGCGTTATTTCGACACTGCGCCTCTTTACGGCCATGGTCTGAGCGAAAGGCGCCTCGGGGCTCATCTCAGCGCCTTGCCGCGGGACGAATTCGTGGTCTCGAGCAAGGTCGGCCGGTTGTTGGTGCCCGCATCAGAGGGGACACGCGACCCGTTGATGCGGGACAACGAGCCGTTCGCCATTCGCTACGACTACTCTTACGATGCGGCGCGACGTTCGTTGGAGTCGAGTCTCGAGCGCCTCAACCTCAACCGCGTCGATGTTCTGCTGTGTCACGACATCGATGTCTGGACCCATGGCGACGGCCAGGGTGAGGTCTATGAGACCGCGGCGCGGGGCGTACTCCCGGCGCTGGCCGACCTGCGTAGCCAAGGTGTCATTCGCGCCTTCGGACTCGGTGTCAATGAGTCTGCGGTGTGCATACGCGTGATGGAACAGTTCGACGTCGATTGCTTTCTGCTCGCCGGACGCTTCACCTTGCTCGAGCAGGCGCCGTTGGACGACCTGTTGCCAAAGTGCGTCGAGAACCGGGTTTCGGTGATCATCGGCGGCCCATACAACTCCGGGTTGCTGGCGGCTACCGAACGTCGGCGTGCGACGTACGACTATAAGCCCGTCGATGACGATCGGTGGGCGAGGGCGAACCGCATTCGCGAAGTTTGCCAAGCACACGGTGTCGATGTGCGCGCCGCCGCTCTGCAATATCCGCTACGCCATCCGGCAGTGGCTTCGGTCATTCCCGGTGTATGGAAAGTGGAGGAGGTACAGACCAATCTGCGGGTGTTCAATGCCGACATACCTGAGTCGCTCTGGGACGACTTGGATGATGCGGGGTTGGCACGCCGGGTGACGCGTGACTAGGGTCGCCTTGCTAGAACGGGTTCCGTACTACCAGATCTTGACTGATTGCGTGATTCGATTGCAGGTCCTCGCTCAACACCGCACGACAACCGGCCAGCGTTGCAGCGGCGAGAATCATGGCATCATAAATTGAATAGCCGAATCGACCGAAGTACGCGAGACCCAGCTCGTGAGTATCGATTGTGATCGGCTCAACGCGGCAGCAATGGCGAATCGTTGCAAGTACGTCTTGGATTTCGCCATAGGCCATCCTCAATTTTCGGGACGCAACGGAGGCGAACTCGTTCAATACCTGAACACTGATGACACCACCCTCCGTCAGGAGCCGCTCCGCGGTTCCTGCCTTGAGCGGATCTGCCGACAAGAGATACAGTAAGACGTTGGTGTCGAAGAAGTTCTCGCTACCGCTCATGTGCTTCCACCCGATCGAAGTGAAAATCGACCGGTAGACGTCCCCGGTACTTGCGAAGTCGCTCCAGAAGCTTTTGGGTATCCGGCGCTCGATGCAATTCGAAGACGCGCGGTTCTGCCACGCTGATTTCGACGTCGTCACCTTCCTTCAGGTCTAGTGCCTCGACGACGGTCGCGGGAATACGGATGGCAAGGCTGTTACCCCACTTTGAGACCTGCATAGACATATCTACCGGATATACATATGAAAAAATGTATATCTTAACGCCTTCGAATGCAACTATTCCGTAGGACAGCGCTTCCGCCGTGCGTGAGAAACAGTCTTTGATCAGCGCAGTTCGAGACCCTCGAGCGACCTGTTGGCGCTACTCCTCGAGGCATCGATGAGTTCAAGGGCTGACCGCCACGGGGAACGTGTTTTAATACGTTGATCGTAGTGATAACGGTTGCGTAGACGACGCGCGTCGCCAACGTGGGGGATAGGGGATGAGTCAGATCAACGGTGTACTCGGTCAAATCGACCCCGACGATCTCGGCTTCACGCTCATGCACGAGCACGTGATGGTATGCGCGAGCGGCCTTCTGGACAGTTATCCCGATCTTTTGGGACAAGATCGGGAAGACCGCGCCATTGCCGCACTGAAAAAGGCGCGTGACGAGGGTGTCGATACCATCGTAGACGCTACGACGTTCGACCTCGGCCGTAACGCCGAACTCTTAAAGACGGTCGCCGAAGGTTCGGGCGTTAACATCATCAACGTGACCGGTTGGTGGCTCGATGTGCCGCGATTTCTGCTCGGTGTCGGTCCCAACCAGATGGCGCGCGAGTTCGTGCGCGATATCGAGGAAGGATTCCGGGGCACAGATATCAAGGCCGGCGTTCTCAAATGTGCGGCAGACTTCGAAGGTGTGACCCGGCGACTGGAGGTAATGGCCCGGGCGGTGGCGCGGGCGCATAACGAGACCGGCGTGCCCATCATGGTGCACTCCTACCCGACCGGTCAGGTGGCGCGTCGGCAGATCGAGATATTCCGAGAAGAAGGCGTCGATCTCACGCGTGTCAAGATCGATCACTGCAACGACACGACCGACACGGAATACCTGAAGTGGATCTTGGATCAGGGTTGCTATCTCGGGCTCGATCGATATCCGGGTTTTCTCGTGAGCCCGCACATGCGCACTGTGACACTGAAACGGCTCATGGACGATGGCTATGGCGATAAGCTTTGTCCGGCTCACGACTGCATCTGCCTGCACATTCACAAAGAACAACCGGACGGTTCAATCCCCGAAGAACACGAATTCACGCGGCAGAACCCTGAGCAGTATCTCTACATCAATCGTTTCGTCATTCCGGATCTATTGGAAATGGGCGCGACCGCACAAGATATCGACACGCTGTTCGTCGACAACCCGCGTCGATTTCTGACAGGCGGGTAGAAGGATGAGTAGGTATTCCACCCGGGCCGATACATTAAGCCTGGTTCGAAGCGGTCAAGACCTGGGGAAAATGAGGCGAGCGAGGCGCGCTGAACGACCTCACGGTTGACAAGCCGGCACACGCAGCCGTACTGATCCGAGATGGCTACGGTCAGTCCTGACCGTAGCCAGACCGCTAGTGGATAACCCCAGCCAGCGACTGGCTCAGCATGTCGAGTTCCCGCGATTTGATCGACAACTCGGCTTCGAGTGCCGGAATGTCAGCTCGCAGTTGATGCTTTTCGTCGTTGAGCCGCTGGGTTTTTGCCAACAGCTCGATACGCTCGGCCGGCGTCCACACCGGATTCAGTTGCGCCGCGGCCGTGGAAACGATTTCCGCCTTAACGTGTTCGAGGCGATGCGTCGTCTGTGCCAGCGCTCTCTCGAGGCTGGCCACCTCCGCTCTCGCGAGATAGAGCGACCGACCTTCTTGGTAGGCTTGGAGGAAATTGGAACGTAAGTCAGTGGGGCAAACATTGTTGTGTCCGTTGCCGCGTTCGCCGATCGAGAAGGCGTTGTTGGACGCACAGTACTCTCGTACGCCGTCGTCCCAGCCCACCATGTAGCCGTGCCGGTCGGGAATGATGCCGTGTCTGACACAGGCGTCCTGATGGGCAAGCAATTGCGTGCTTCTGTAGCCGTTGACACCGTCCCTGTAGCCGAGCGTTTCCCAGTCGCCGGCCGCACATTGGCTTTCGCTGACGGTCGCGCCGCCGCCGCAAGCGCTCAAACCCATAAGTGTCATCGATAAAACGAAAAATAATCGCATGGGTCGCCTCCGTTGTCCTTTTCGGTATTCGTCACATCAGACGCTAACGTCCGCTATGTCGACATGTAAGGAACTCAATCACAGATTCTCGACAAAGCCTGTCGCTGAAACGACGAATAGACGCAGCTAGCGATGGACGAGCGCGCCCTATGTACGCAAGATGTACGGTTTTGCAGGAATCCATGCCTTGACCGAAACACCTCTGTGGTTTGCCCGCGCGCTCGAGACACCGTATCGGGACCGAACGGTTGAAGTGGATGGCACGCCCATTCACTACCTCGACTGGGGGGGTGATTCAGATAAACCCGGCCTGCTCTTCGTTCACGGCAACGGCGCGCACGCCCATTGGTGGGCTTTTCTAGCGCCGTTTTTCATGGACCACTATCGGCCGGTTGCCATCGATCTGGCCGGTGCGGGCGATAGCGGCCACCGTGCCGTGTATTCCCCCGAGGGGTTTGCGGACGAAGTTGCGGCCGTCGCGGATGACGCCGGATTTGGCGACAACACGGTGGTAGTAGGCCACAGCTTTGGCGGTTTCGTTACGTTGAAAACCGGCCTCGCTTACCGCGACCAACTCGAGGGCGTGGTACTCGTCGATTCGGCCGTTCGCCCGCCGGACTTCAAATGGGAACGTGATCCCCGACGCTCGCCGATCAAACCGAAACGCATCTACGCCTCGTTCGACCAAGCGCTGGCTCGCTTTCGTTTGATGCCGCCGCAAACGTGTGAAAACGACTATGTGCTCGAGTACATCGGCCGGCACTCATTGACTGAAGTCGACGGTGGTTGGACCTGGAAATTCGACGATGGCTTGTTTCAAAAATTCGAGTTCGGCGAGAACCAGCATCGGGATCTTGCCAGGCTGGGGTGCCGAGTCGGCGTGATTTACGGGGAACAGAGTTATCTGTTCAGTCAGGACATCGCGGACTACATGTTCAAGGTGCTCGACGAATCGGTTCCATTCGTCGGCATCCCGGAAGCGCAGCATCACCTCTTTCTCGATCAGCCCATCGCGTTTGTCAGCGCGCTCAGAACGCTTCTCGCCGAATGGCGCCACTCCAAGCCCGACCGAGAAGGCTAGCTGTCAAGAGAGCGGTCGGTTAGGATTTTTCGCCTTCGAACGTACCCTCGCCGGCCACCCCGTAGTCGCAGCTACCTTCCATCTTGTTGCCTGATACTGTGCCTCTGTACGAAACTATGCCGGCTGCTTGCGAGTCGAAACTGAATTCGACCTCGGCGCCGTTGACGCTTCCGGTTACGGCTGCGGAACCGACAGCGCCTGTGTAGGTACCGGTCAAAGCGCCGCCATCGCCTTCCATGAGTTCAAACGTGGCGGTGCCCGCTTGCTGACCGCCCAGCATGACGTTCAACTTCCATGTGCCGTTGACGTGGTGTCCTGCCAGAGCGAACGAAGACGCGAGGCAAAGACAAGCGAATAACATGAGTTTTTTCATTGGTTGTTCCTCCTTCGACAATTTTACGTGACTCGCCACCGAATAGCACAACTATGGCGGCGGTCGAGTTTAGCCCTTCGCCGATCGAACCTCCGGTAGTGTTTACGACCGAAGGGCATCGCCATCGACTCGTGGCGGCACGAACCGCAGTCAGCGTGGGCGCTGATGAGGCTGAATAACCTCATTAACCTTGAACCACTCAATCAAACGACATAGGCTTGGAATTCGACGATTGGTTAGAGAATCATGAGATGAGTTCGACGGGGCGAATTAGGATTAAATCCAATATCAGCGTCGTCGTCGCCGCGCTGCTGTGTGCGTTCGCGAGCCCCGCAGTTGCTCAAGATGCTTCGATCGACCAGGCGGTCAACGCACTTTTTTTTGGCGAACTCGACTACCGAGAGCGCGAAGATCAA
>JAPUIA010000016.1 GCA_027297435.1 Gammaproteobacteria bacterium
TGCGGTTTATTGCCACCGGACACACGAAAACTCGGCACACCCCATAGGCCGGCACGGTTCATCGCCTGCACGTTGCTCTCCAGTTCGGCTTGCCAACCGTCGTTACCGAGATGCGTTTTAGCCTCGTCCCACGGCAGGTCGATGCGCTCGACAACTTGTTTCAAACCGGCTTCGGAAGAGATATCGATACCATCCGCGAACGCGGCATCCAGGTAGGATTGCAGATACGCCGCCCCCTTGCCCGCATCCCGCGCCCAGGGATACAGAGAGAACGCCAATCTTACCGGTTCGCCGAAGGGATCAACCATCTTACCAAACGGCTCGCCTTCGGCTTCCGCCTCGCGCCTCGTGTCGTTGAGGATGTAAATAGCCTTTGCTCTTGGCGCTGGCACGCCGCGCATCATCATCGGCAGCACCGGCTTGAGTTCCAGTTGAACACCCGTGCGCTTCACCAACTGCATCGTCCGCCGAAAGCTGATCGCCGTGTACGGGCTGCGCAACGAGGGGAAGTACTCGAGTAACACGTGGCTCGCGTCCAACGGGGCTGCATCAACCGGTTGCGGGCGCGGCACGCAAAGTTCCGCATCGTGCTCGTTGCTGAAGCCCTCCTCAATCAAACGTGTTTCCAGGCGACACAAACGGTCGACGCCCCAATACCACTCGCCTTCGAAGTAGAACATGGCACCCAAATAGTGGCCCCATCGGCCGCGAATCTTGTTTTCTTTTTCTAGCACCATTTCCGCATCCTCTTCTGATGCGAGATGGTACGTATCGATCGTCTGGCCGCTCCACAGTTGTTGGCCCACGTCCAGCGCGATTTCCGGAAAACGCGAAGAAGCATACTGGTCCGCCAACCGGCGATTGGCACGCATGACCTGATCGATAGACGGACGCTCAGCGTCGCGGGGAAAGTCCAATCCGTAGTACGAAGCGATATCCTCTGCATCGTGCAGCGACCAGATCGGATAGCGTTTCGCGTCGCCGAGGTAGGCGTCATCGGCTCGCGGAACAAGGTGGTATCGAAACCCGACCCGGTAGCGCTGTTGCAATCGTTCTAGCGTTTGAATCGCGAGATGACTGTAGGGGTCGTCGACTTGATGAAAATAGTGGACCGTCGGGTCGTGATCTCTAACACGACGCCAAAACCGGGCACTTTGTTGAAGCAGTCGACGGCGAGTGGGGCTCATCAACGCTCTGGCGACCATCGAACGAACGAAAGTCTCGGATTGCAAAGCTTATCGTCTCAATCCCCTCGGGTCCCTACCTTACCCTAAGCTCGAGCCGAGTTCGACACCACGTTCAAGGTCTTCCTGACCGAATACCACCGTTCTCGAGACACCATTGACATGCAGGTTGACCTGATTTTGCTGCTCTGGAAACAGTTCCATCAACATACGAGCACGCACCCTTACCCGATCGGGCAACGACACGACGGCCGCCTCCTGGAATACCAACACGAACTCGCCTGCGAGTTCGGCCCCTACATCGGTTAGGCGGCCAATGCCTTCACCAATCAACGCAAATCGTTTACTCGTATACAGCGTCGCTTGCGCCAGGGTGCGTACATCGGTGAGGTCGGGGTTCCGTAGGTCATAGTGCTCCACGAGCGCACGCAATACATCGTGCACATGCAGTCGATGGGTGATTTCCAACACATCTGTTCGTGCGTTCCACACCACACTGGTTAGGCCATAACGCAGCCGGTGAGACAACGCCGGCAACGGTAGCGCAAGCGCCGCCAGCGTGGTGCCCACGAACGCTCGTCGCTGCATGACTAGTTGCCCGGCTTGAGGGGTAGGGCTTTTTTATCGTCCTTTTCGGCCTTCAGCTCAGCCAGCATATCGGCCATTAGGTCCCGTGTTTCCTCATCCCGCTTATAAAGTTCGAGCCTCGACGGCACGATTCGCTGAGGGAAGTAATTGTTGCTACGGTCCGCATCCGCGGTCTGCTGCAAAGGATCCAATTCGATTGCGGTAATGCGCTTATCGCTGACGAGGGCCTTCGTGACGTTGTCGGGGTTGCGCCGCCAAATCTCTGCTGGAATGTCGTAGCTGCCGGTCGAACCGTCGGCATAGGTAATGGCCAAAGGCAGCGGGCTCACCAGGCCGCCGACATTGGCAAAATCCACAAAGTAGATATAGTCCGCCTCGCGTACTGCGCGCTCGAGCGCCGCGCGTTCCCAATCCTCCAGGTCGTCGAGAAATTCCCGATAGTCGTTGCGGTCCTTGTTGGAAGGCGTGAACTTGTCGTGCTCGTTGTAGAAGTCCTCTAGCTCGCGCCGACTTTCCACATAGGTCTCGCGACCCTCTTCGCGATTGCGTTTCTGAATGAGCGGCTCAGCCATCTCGCGCTGAGCCTGCTTTCTATTCTCGGCAAACTCTATGTCGGGGTCTTGCGAGGAAACCTGGAATTCTCGAACTCGAGTCAGTGCCACATCGACGTGATCGGTGCCGTAGAACCAGCCGCGCCAGAACCAGTCGAGGTCCACGGCAGACGCATCCTCGAGCGTTCGAAAGAAATCAGCAGGCGTGGGCCGTTTGAACATCCAGCGTCTCGCGTACTCGCGAAAGGCAAAATCGAAAAGTTCACGGCCCATGACGGTTTCTCTCAGTACCATCAACGCGGCAGTGGGTTTGGTGTACGCATTGGGGCCAAACTGCAAAATCGAATCCGACTGCGTCATGATCGGCACCTGCTTCTCGCTTAGCATGTATTCGATGACGTGGTCGAGGACGCTCTGAGACTCTTCATACTCGTGAAAGTTCTCTTCCCACTCCCGTTCCGCCACGTACTGCAGAAAACTGTTGAGGCCCTCATCCATCCACGTCCACTGACGCTCGTCAGAATTGACGACCATCGGAAAATAGTTGTGACCCACCTCGTGAATGATCACTCCAATCAGGCTCTGCTTGATGCTGCGCGAATACGTGAGTTGCTCGTCGTCCTCGTTTACCTCAGTGAGTTCGGGTCGATAGCCGTTGAAGGTGATCATCGGGTATTCCATGCCCCCGCCCTTCCAGGTGTTCACGGACTGCGACGTCGGATACGGGTACGGAAACGAGAAACGCGAATAAACGGCCATCGTATGAGCGACGGCGTGGGTCGAATAGCGCGACCATATCGGTTGTGCTTCAGTGGGATAGAACGACATGACCAGCACAACCGGATTGGCCGTATCGTCCTGTTCGTGAATCATGGCATCCCAGATGAATTTTCGAGAGCTGGCAAACGCAAAGTCGCGAACATTGGTCGCGGTGAACCGCCATGTCTTATTGCCGCGTTCGCGACGCTGCTCGTTGGCCTTGGCTTCGTCGGGCGTAACGATGAATACCGGTTGGCGTTGCTCCTGCATCGCCCGGGCCAACCGTTGCCGCTGCACATCGCTCAGTACCGCTTCGGCATTCATGAGCTCGCCGGTCGCGGAGACAACATGGTCGGCCGGAACCGTGATGGCAACCTCGTAGTCGCCAAACTCCAGGGTGAATTCACCCCGACCGAGAAACTGTTTGTGTTGCCACGCCGTGTAGTCGGTGTAAGCGACTAGACGCGGAAACCACTGCGCCAAATAATAGAGATAGGTATCGGTTTCCGGAAAATACTCGTAGCCGCCGCGCGAGTTCACGGCTGCCTGTTCGGTAACGTTGAATGACCAGTCCACCGAGAAAACGATCTCGCTTCCGGGTGCCAGAGGCTCCGCCAGGTCAATACGCATCATCGTATCGACGATCGTGTACGGAAGCTTTCGGTTGCCGCGTTTGACGCTCTCGATGGTGTAACCGTACTCGGTATCGGCCGCAGCATGGTCCCGGCGCATGCGCGAGAAACTATACGTGCTGTCTTCGGTTTCAGAATTCTGTTGGGCAGCTTCCGAACGCCGCTCCAACGAATTGGCATTGAAGCGGTTCTGATCCAGCTGCAACCACAGGTACGACAACGCATCGGGCGATTCATTGGTATAAGTAATCGTCTCCGACGCCGAGACGCGCCGTTGGCGTTCGTCGAGTCGAACGTCGATTTTGTAGTCGGCGCGCTGCTGCCAATAACCGTGACCAGGTGCACCGGCCGCGTTTCGATAGACGTTGGGCGTGGGCAGCAGCGTGCCTAATTGACGAAACTTTCCGGCCGCATCGACGACCGGTTGCTCCGCCGCGACCAGGCCAGCGACCAACACCAGAGCGATGAATAGCAATGCTTTCTGCACGAATGAGCTCGACTATGAGAAAAAACGCGACGCGTTTATACCACGCTAAAGCGCGTACGGGTATTCGGATTGCCTACGGTACGGACACTTCCACCACGGCGCTCTCTCGCCAACCATAGCGGACGGCCTTGACTTGCAACGACGCGCTAGACGCAATCGAAATCGGTTCGGTGTATAGGCGCCATTGTTCTCCATCAAAACGATAGCCGATGGAAGCACCGTGCTCGGCTTGCAGTATCAAGTTTTGACCCTGCCAACGTACCGTTGGGTTCGGCGTCAGGGGCACCTGACCGTTCTCTAACAATGCCCCTCGAAGCTCGCGCTCGGGTATGGCGCCCGTATCGCCAACCTGCTCGAGCCATTGCTCCAGCGCTGCTGCCAGCCGCTTCCGCTGGCGTTGGAATCCCGGCTCTTCGATGAGATTGGTGACTTCTTCCGGATCGTTGGCGGTGTCATAAAGCTGTTCCATGCCGGGCCCTTCGAACCACCGGGATTGCACCGCGTTCAACTCACCGGCCCGATACAGCCGACGCATCGCGCGTACAATATCGAGATTGTCCCGGTAATCGAGCGGATGACCCCCGGGCGTGTCCGGATACCAACTGCGAATGTACTTGTAGCGTCGATCGCGCACGGCCCTTTGCCGATCAGGCACCTCATCGATACGATCACGCGACGCGAATACGAAGCGGCGTTTACCGGTCAGAAAATTGATACCGTGAACATATTCAGGTACCGGCACGCCGGCCAACGACAGAATCGTCGGGGCAAGATCGACGAAACTCACCAAGCGCTCGTCAACCGTCCCCGCACGGCGGTTTTCACTCCACACATCCGGTAGCCGCAACAACATCGGTACGTGCAGACCAGAGTCGTATAGCTCACGTTTCGCACGGGGTAGCCCATCGCCATGATCCGTAGTCCAGATCACGACGGTGTTCGACAGCAATCCATCTGCCCTCAACTCCTCCAGGATCCGGCCTACATGCCGATCCATCTGGCGAATGTTGTCGTAATGACGAGCGAGATCCGCACGTACTTCCGGAACGTCCGGATAGTAAGAGGGCAACACCACGGTTTCAGGGTTCGTCACGGCCTCGGCAACGCCAAACTGCTGTTGGCGCATGCTCTGAGTACGCCGATGCATTTCGCTATGCGGTGTGCCTGTCGGTCGCATGACACCGCTTTCGTGCGTCTCGAAGAGATTGAGCATGCCGAAGAACGGTTGCCCAGTTGGCCTATTGCGCCAATGGCTGGTTTGACCTTCTGCGCTCCAAATCGTAAACGGACCGGTACCTGCGCGAACGCCACTGAACTGATAGTCGAGCTTGGTATCCGTGAACGTGTAGTAACCGGCACGCCGCAAAATTTCAGGAAAGGCTTTGACGTACCGTGCCGGTTGGGCGTAGTACTCCCCCAACGGCGAGGTCGAAGTGCGCATGTGTTGGCCACCAAAGGAGATCTGATGTTGACCGGTAATCAACGCGGCGCGACTGGGCGCGCAGACGCCCGCTGTCGTAAACACGCTCGTATAGCGCACACCTTGCGTCGCAAAACGATCGAGATTTGGTGTCTCGGCAACGAGATCCCCATAGCTGCCAAGACGCGGGCTCAGGTCTTCTGCTACCAGCAGCAGAATGTTGGGCGGCGAACCGTGTGCCCACTGTGCACACCCCAGTAGCAGCCCAGCGAGCAAGCGCACTACGTACATGTTAGGTGCATAAGTCGGGCGGATGTTCGCCCGCAAAAAAGCGGTCGAGGTTTTCGACGACTCGAAGGCCCATGGCCTCTCGGGTCTCGAGTGTCGCACTGCCCAAGTGAGGGACCAACACGACGTTGTCGAGTTTCAGCAGTCCCGGCACGACGTTCGGTTCCGCTTCGTAGACATCGAGTCCCGCACCGGCAATCCGCTGCGAAGTAAGCGCATCGCAAAGGGCCTGCTCGTCGACAATTGGCCCGCGCGCGGTGTTGATCAAGAAGGCAGTGCGCTTCATTGCGCCGATTCGAGCCGCGTTGATTAGGTGGTGGTTGTCCGCGGTCGCCGGACAATGCAATGACACAAAGTCCGCCATCGGTAGTAGCTCATCCAGCGACGCCACCTGTTGGGCGTCGAGTTCGCGCAAGATGTCCGGCGCGACATCGTAGAGATCAAAACAGACGATACGCATGCCGAACCCGTGATGCGCTCTCCGGGCCAACGCGACGCCAATCCGCCCCATGCCGACGATCGCCAAGGTCTTGCCCCACACGCGCGAGCCGACCAGATGCGTTGGGCACCATCCTGTCCAGTCGCCACGCCGAAGCTCGCGTTCCCCTTCGGCGGTACGCCGGGCACAACTTAAGAGTAGCGTCATGGCGAGATCCGCCGTGCAGTCGGTCAACACGTCCGGCGTGTTAGTCACCGCAACGCCGTGTTCGCGCGCTGACTCGAGATCAACGTGGTCGAAGCCCACGCCGAAGCTTGCAATGATCTTCACCCGCGCCTCTGGTCCAAACAGGTCCGACGATATGGCATCGGTGACGGTTGCGCACAACGCATCGGCACTCTCAAACGCCAAAGCCAGCTCGGCATGCGAGAACGCGTGATCGTCTACGTTGAGAACGACTTCAAACTTCTCGCTCAGTACCGTTTCCACGCTTTCCGGCCAGCGCCGAGTAACGATCACTTTCGGCATCGGTCAAACTCGTTCATTCAAGACCACCCAGTATATCGCCGCAAGGTGGCAACTGAGCTCGAAAAAACGCTAAGCTTGGCGCTACGAGAAAATCGGACGACATATGCAAGCCTTTGCCTACTCCAACTCGCCCTATCCCATACGGCCCGACCTACCGGAAGCCTATCGCGATGCTTGGCAGCAGTTGGCCAATCCCGGTACCTGGTGGTCCGGGCGCGAGCGTGTCGCACTCGCCCAGGAAGTACGCAATGCACAAGGCTGCGAGCTTTGTGCCAACCGCAAGGCGGCTTTGTCGCCGTTTGCAGACGTCGAAGGCCGCCACCTCGCTACGAGCAAATTGCCATCGTCGGTCGTCGATGTGGTGCACCGCCTGACAACGGACCCGTCCCGGTTAACGCCAAGCTGGCTTCAAGAGGTGACAAGCGAGGCTTTTACCAGCGGTCACTATGTGGAGACTATCAGCGTCGTTGTCACCACCCTTTGCATCGACACCTTTCACCGCAGCCTCGGCTTCGATCTGGAACCATTACCCGCACCGCACGACGGTCAACCAAGCGTTTACGTGCCTGAAGGCTTGAACAACGACACCGGGTGGGTGCCGATGATCGGCCAGGCACAAGACCCCGAGCAAGATCTGTGGCCGGGTGCAAGGATGGTGCCGAACGTCATCAAGGCCTTGAGCTCGGTGCCGGACGCGGTGCGCTTACTCAAAACTCTGTCTGCCGCCCAGTACGTGCCGATGGCCGATGTGCCAAATCCATCCGCCGGTGGCGATCGCGCCATATCGCGGGCGCAGATCGAATTCATCGCGGCAAGGGTGTCCGCGATAAACGACTGTTTCTACTGAGTCACCGCACACACCATGCTGCTCCGTGTGACCAGCGAGATCGACGATCAAACCCCCAATCTCAAGTCGATTACTCAAGGCAAGGACGTCGTCAGTGGAGTCGCCCACGGTGAGCTGTTGTCGGAGCTCGTCGAGTTGACCCTCGATCAACATCACCAGGCGGACAGCCTTGCGACGACGCGCCAAGCCATCAGCGACGCGATGAGTCCCGAAGCGCTCGTCGATGCCGCTGCCGTCATCGGCAACTTTCAACGGATGGTGAGAATCGCCGATGGTACGGGCATCCCGCTCGATAAACCGATTGCCGCCATGACCGCCGACATGCGCGAGGAGTTGGGCTACAACGACTTCGAATCCGCCAAGAACACGCCGCCCGTCAATCGGTTGCTAGCGTGGCTCGCGATAACGTTTCGACCGTTGATGATCAAGAGGATGACCGCGCAAAGGAATCGCGGCTAAAGGTGAGTTTGTTGCGCAAACTCATTAGCTATTTCGCACGCGAAATAGCCCCGCTCCTACCAAGCCATCCCACGGGAAACCATTTGTTGGTTTCCCGCTAGGCGACTTTTACCGGTGGCGCGGTGTCATCCATGGCGACGGAGGTCTCCGCATCGGACATGCTCATGACGGCCCGATACTGTTTTTCGGTTGGCCAGACCATGCGCGGACCCGCCACGTCGAGATCCGGTTGCGCGACGGCGCCCCCCGAATCCTGATATGCGGCCGGGCACTTGAAACCCGCTAGCTCCTCGGTGTCTATACCAGCAAGCGCCGCAACCTCCGGGTCGATCCACGCATCGGCGTTGATGGCTTCGTTCGAGTAGGACAGTTCCAGCGAGAGGTTTTCCGGCCCTGCAAAGTAGATAGATTTACAAAATCCGTGGTCTATCGGTCCCATGACC
>JAPUIA010000160.1 GCA_027297435.1 Gammaproteobacteria bacterium
ACGAGCAAGGGAGCATGGACCTCGCCGCGCACCGGGTGGACGAAATTCCAGGTGCGGTAGCGGGTGACGTCGCCGGGCTTCTCGATCCGCAGGGATGGTGTTCGACAGCCGGACGCGAACGAGATCGATCCGAACGCGACGAGGAGGCAGACTGTGATGCGGAGGGTGAGTCGCACGATCCCTCCCGGCTGAACGAGTCACCGCGAGCATACACGATCCGTCGAGTCTGCTCGATGGCGTCCTTCGACACGAGTTCGTGGAACCGCGAACTCGGGTCGATCTACACGATCGTTTGCCAAATATGGCGGCCCCAGACGGCACCTTGCGACGAAGCCGAATCTGAATGGTGCTCTTCTTCTCAGGCTCGTGAACACGGATCGGGCTGTAGTCCCTGGATCCGCGCCGCAAACGCCGTCTGGGGAATCGTCGCCGATCAGCTTGCCCGTATCCGAAAACGCGCACCCGAGTTAGGCGAACACGACCTCGCCATTGCTGCCGCGTTGGGTGTCCTGCGCCATCAGCTGGACAGAGAGCAAAGCGATGGCGCCAGCCGAGCGCGACCGGTCACAATAGCGGTGCAACGGCGCCCCGGACGTTCGGATCGCGAAAGCGAAACAGGCTGCGATCGCAGTAGTAGTGGAGCAACTGCTCGGCCAGAAAAAGACCGAGCACCAAGCCAAGCAGGATCTCATGTTCGGGCCTGACTTGGCTCAAGATCGACTTGTAGTGATTTCCGGCGAACGAGTTGTATTGGCCGAAAGAAAAATGCAACAGGAGCGCGGCAGCCACGATTCCCCCGAGGCTGAACACGTGTTTGGAGAGCGCCCGCAGTCGGCCCAAGCCGCGATTCCGATAGTAGTTCACGTTGATCCGACCCACGAGACCGATCGCGATGAACCAGTGACTCCAGAAGTAACCGATCATGTAGAAGAAACCGAGACGATAGTGCACGTTATACAAGACGATCGGGTGAGACAGCATCACCAGGTAGTAGAATAACTTCGGAATCGACCGACCGGGTGCGCTCCATTCATGGACAACGATTGCCAACGTGAGAATGACCGCCAGCCACATGGCAACGCCCGCACCGACAGCCACCAGTTCTGGACTCACCGGCGCGTAGCTGAAGAACGCTTCCGAAAACGGCGAATGCGAAACCGCCTTGAAGTACACGACCGGTTGCAAAACGAACATCATCGCAACCGTGAACATCTTGTCGACTCGCCGTCGCCGCTGGCTCGCCTGACCCGCCTTTAGCCGGTAGATCGACAGCACTCCGAAATCCTGATTGCCAAAGTGCCAGAAGTGACCGACCCAAAACAGCCCCAGGTAGAGAGCCCATAGCGCGTTGTGTGAAGTCAGCGGGGTCGATTCCGGAAACGCACGGTTCATTCCGACCGCGAGTCCGAGCACCAGCGATCCAACAACAACGATGATCGGAACGTGGGTGAATTTCCATCGATTCTGCTTCCGCGCCGCGGCCAGCAGGGGAGAACCGATCACCATGAACGTGGTCGACCACGAGTGGGCCACGGCCAAGAAGATATTCGCCACGAACATCAGCGGCCCGGCGCCCGCCAACCCGATAATCGACGCGAGCGCGACGAGGCATGCGGAGCCCCACAGCGCCGAGAACATCCAGAATGAGTCCCAGATCGCGGAGTGGACCCAGTTCGCTTCCGACGCGCGGAGCGTAGGAACTGCCGATGTGGTCGCCATGGTGCCCTAGTGTCCCAATTTCAGGGACAGCGAGTCAAGCCTGCCGGGACGAATATGCGAGCGATGCGGCACCATGCATCAAACCGGCAAAGCGCCACGCCGGAACGCTGGAACCGAGCCGCTCGCGGGCAGATGGGCGACGTGGTCCGGAGAGGCCAAGATGTAGTGATGGTACATCCCGAAGAGGAGCACGCCTAACATCGAGACGGCAACGCGCCCGAATCCGAGCCGCGCGTATCGGGTCAATACAAGGACCACGACCAGAACAGGAGCCACCACGGTCACCGAATAGGCGAAGATCATGACCTTCCCCAGCTTGTCTTACCAGTTCCTATGTCAAGTCCAAGCGGCATTTGAGCTTGACCCCTTGATGGGTCCAGTGGGGTCTCTCTCGCCAAAGCACATGGCTCCGAACGTCGCTATCTTCTTGCTTCATGCTAAATCGCGGTCAATCGAAGACTGTTTTGGGTGGTGATGGATGAATCCGTCCAGATCTCGAATTGCCACCCGGCTTTATTAGCGCTGCTAATCATCGCCGGCTGTCAAACGCAGACAGGAACGCCCTACGTAACAGAAGGCACCTTTGCCGAAATCTGCGAGAGCCTGCCAGGTGAGGAAAACGCCAAGTTACGGTTGTCCGATGTCTCTGATGATTGGTTCCAGGTTTACGAAGTTTCCGAGGGCGTCTATTCCATCGTCGAGCCCTATCAGTTCCAGGAAACGATCTCCCACCTGATTCTTGGCGAACAACGCGCGGTGCTCTTCGACACGGGTCTTGGTCTGCTGCCAATACGGCCGGTCGTGGAGCGTATTACCAGCCTGCCGGTTTCGGTTCTGAATTCGCACACACACTACGACCATGTGGGCGGCAACGCGGAGTTTTCGTCGGTGCTGGCAATAGACTCTGAATACACGAAGGCCAACATGTCGGGTTTCGAGCACAGCAGAGTCGAATACGACTTGACACCGGAAGCTTTCTGCAACGGCCCACCGGAGGGCGCCGACGTGTCGACCTTCTATACCAAGCCCTGGAAGGCTTCTCGCTACATCGAAGACGGAGAAATTCTCAATCTCGGCGGCCGCACGCTAGAGGTCTTGCACGTTCCCGGTCACACCCCGGACGCAACAGCATTACTGGATGCCGAGAATGGATTGTTGTTTACCGGTGATACGTTTTACGACGCGGAACTGTGGCTGTTCGTGCCTGAGAGCAACCTGGATGACTATGGTCGCTCTATATCCCGGTTGGCCAACCTCGAGAGCAACGTCAAATATCTTCTTGGGGCCCACAGGTCAGCCAGAGTCGATGCGGGCCGGCTTCGCCAAGTCGAAGCCGCTTTTCAAAAATTGCGCTCCGGTAGATTTACGGGTGACGCGGGGTCCGGTGATCCATTGATATTTCGTATCGATGGTGTCGAGTTTGTCACCGCGCAGCCGGTGCTCGACGGGAAACAGGGTGATATTTCAAACGGGGGCAGTGGCCTAGACACCTGGCCGTAGTCACAGCCGGGCACAATCTGGTTACGGTCGACGAAGATGACGAATTCGGTTACTCCCACCCCAGCTCTTTCAGCGTCCAGGGCGCGTTCCAGATCTTGACCATCTTCTCGACTCGGTCGTCCGCGTTCATCCTCAGGCAGTACACGTAGTTCGCGTGCGCCTCCTTCCCGGTCGGGGGTACCGGGCCGCCGTCTTTTGTGTGCTTTAGGTGATAGGTACCGAAGAACATCGCGGTACGGGTCGCCTCGTCGTAGCTCGACACGTGAAGATTGTAGGTTGCACCTGGTGTGACGTCTCGCACGAAGCCAGCCATCCATTCGGTGTAGGCCTTCACCGTGTCGATCTCCGTCAGCGGCTCGCACTGCGATTCGAAGCTTGCGCCCTCTGCGACGTATGGCTTGCAGGCGTCCCAACCTTTCGGAGCTTCGCAGGCTTCGAAAAACTTCCTCGCATTTTCAAATGCCGACATGGATCGTCTCCCTTGATTGCAAATCCTTGCGATTGTCCCATCATCGGGTCAGGGCTGTCAACCACAGACCTCACGCTTCGCGTCTGTGCACATACTTATGAGAAACGACGAAAACGATCTGTCGTTCGCTGGATTCAGCAGCCCCAAAACGGCCCCAACCTTTTGCGGCGAACTTTCAGAAGACACTAACTACGCGGAGACCCTGGCACGCCGGGAGGGATCCGCGGGCGAGCTTTGCTCGCCATGCGCTTCGCCAGCGAAGCTGGCTCGCGAAGAAGAATCCCAACCTGAGGAAGATCAATGACTTGCGCTCTAGCGACCGGCAAATGGCGGCGTAGAGCGGCATATCGCGACACCCAGGACGGCACCAACACCGGAAACGGCACCCAGGCGGCACTGAAGAAGCGCCGCTAGCAAACGTGGACGTCTCTATCTGTAAGGTGGGTGATTCAGGGCCTCTCGAAGTGTGCGTTTCGGGGATGGATTGGTGTCGCGCCGGAAACCTGGCGGGGCCAGAACGTAGCCTCTGTGGACGATAGCGGCGCGGTGTCGAGAATTGCGGATAGAGATTGCGCACCGGAGTGCGGGCAGGAACCCCAGCATCGTCTCTGCCACTAAGAGTTGGTATGGCGCCAGGGGCGGGCCCGCCTCCCGATCCGATCGATCGTGAAGCGCTACGCTTCGCTCCAATCGATGTCCGTCCACCGCTCACCAGGGGTGTCGTATGAAGCTTCCCCATTTCGCTTCGCCCGA
>JAPUIA010000161.1 GCA_027297435.1 Gammaproteobacteria bacterium
TGCTTGCGGCCAGCGAGGAACGATTTCAGGCCTTCGATGAAATCGTCTTCCGTCGTACCTTCCGGCAGCTCCATGATCTGCACCGATGCAATGTGCATAGGGCACCTAGGTGTTTCGCCATACAGAAATCCAGCGTCTGTCGCGCTTAGTTTGTACATGGTCACTGCCTCCTCGCGGCTCACTAGGCTAGCTATTCAAGTTCCGTACCATCCCGTAGAAACCCTATAACTCGGCACGCCCAGGGCGTTTTCGGTATTTTTCCGCACCAAATCAGGACCCGTTGATCCGGTCACGCCCAAAAATGGTGCACCAGACAGTTGACACGCCGTAACTAAGGTGTGTGGGGAAATGTGGCTGGAGGTGCCCGGTTGCCTGCGCTCTCAGGCCCCGCGGCGAACCTTTCCAGGAGGCTCACCCACGGTCGAGCGAAAGGCTTTGCGGAACGCCACCTCCGAGGAGTATCCACAGCGCTCCGCGATAGCCGCGATGGTCAGGTCGCTGCTCGTCAGCAATTCAACAGCGAGTTGCATGCGCCAGTGGTTGAGGTAACGGCCGGGCGTGAGTCCAACAATCGCCTTGAATCGATCTGCAAAAGCCGAACGGCTCATGGTCGCGAGCTCGGCCAGCATATCGACAGAGCTCACACCACCGGGATCCGCATGAATCCGATTCAGCACCGGTCCAATCCGCGCATCGGCCAATCCAAGTAGCGGACCGCCTACCGCACCTTTTGCGATCTGGTCGCGCAAAACGTGGATGAAGACGACATAGGCCAACCGATCGATAGCCGCATCGGCCCCCGGTGCAACGTTTGCGGCCTCACTCAACCAAAGCTGTACGAGCATTGCGGTGTCGTGATGTCTTGCGGCGTCGCCGAGCGGCAGCACGATGCACACAGGTAAGCCATCAAGCAGCGGCGCGGCCGCCCGTGTATCGAAACTGAAGTACCCGCACATCAGTCCTGTCACAGGCTCAACCAGCTCGCCCGTGGTCGGCAAGTTGACTACGCCAGGCTTGGCCTCGCTCGCCGAACTCGAGATGGTGTGCGCCGCATCGCCGGGAAACAGCACCAAATCTCCCGTCGTCATCGCTCGAGGCTCGAACCCAGAACGATGCAGCCATCCGGTACCGCGGGTAATCAGATGGAAAGGCACGTGCCGTTCACCCGAGGTATCGACGGCCCAATCGCCGCAGAATTCGGCGCGCAAGAACACCTTGGCCGTCAACTTCAAACGCTGCAACAGCGGGGTAAGGGAATCGACGGTATCAGGGGTGTGTATCGGCGTTTTAGCAATAAATTCAGCATTTTTAGCCATATTAATACCGACCACAATGAGCAAAATAGCTCAACCAATAAAGGAGATCATCATGAGTAATGTAGCAACGACCAGTCAAGACACATTCAAGACCGACGTGCTAGCTTCCGAGCGACCGGTGCTCGTCGACTTCTACGCGGATTGGTGCGGTCCTTGTAAAATCATCGGACCCATCGTGGAAGATCTAGCGGACGACTACCAAGGTCGTGTGGACGTACGCAAAGTCGACGTCGACAACAACGCCAACTTGACCACGCATTTCGGTGTCAGGGGCATTCCGACCCTAATGCTGTTCAAAAACGGTGAGCCAGTCGAAACCATCGTTGGCGTGACGTCCAAGGCAAAGCTGGCAGACGTTCTCGATCAGCACGTCGCGTAGAGGTGACTGTCGCTATCCTCGCCCTGCCTCACGCTGCTGGTGTTCAAAGATGGATTTATATCCGCCCTGCTTTGACCAATCGGGCGGCATGAGGCACGGGCGCGGATCGAAGCGCGCCCAACGCGCAGGTTCGCCCCTTAATCGCACCTCGCTCTTGCTCGCCCCTCGGGTCAGGTTCGTGATCGGAAAGGCATCGGCCGCGGAATAGGCACACAGCAACAACGGGCGCGAACGATCGCTGAGGTTCGGTCGGCTACCGTGAATGGCCCTGCAGTTGTGTACCGTCACCGTACCCGCAGATCCGGCTATGTATCCCGCCGTTTCCGCATCGATCTGCGACAAATCTTCATCACGAATATTACCCGTCCACTCGCCATCGTGGCCGTAAAGGTCGTAGAGTGGCCCCTCATGACTACCGGGTATCACTCCCATCGGGGCCATGTCTTCCGTGACCGGGTCGAGATAGACACCGATGGTCAGCACGTCGTAGTTGGTGTGGGGCCAGAACTGAATATCCTGATGCCACTTGACCTCTTCGCCGCCAGTACCCCACTTGAAGTTGAGTTTCGAATGGTGAAATTTGATATTCGGGCCTAGCAGGTCCTCAGCAACGTCGACGAATGGTCCCTCGCTGGCGAATCTCCAGTACACCTCGTGCAGTTCCACCGGACTGTTGAGCCTGCGTATGCGGGGCGCTTTTGCCGAGTGATCGGGCTCCAGATCGAAACGGGCATCTTTGCCTGCCACGTGCCGACTCATCTCGATGAACTCTTGCGTCACATCACGCAGAGGACCCAGCCAATCTTCGCCAACCAGCGCGTCGACGCCAACGTAACCGTTCCGGAAATAGGCTTCGCGCGCTTCCTGAGGAAGCAGCTTCGCTGGGATTGCAAGAATTTCGTCGTGCGTCATTCGAGCCCCAAAATACGTTGGTTCACGCTAGCGTCGGCCCCCGTTGCGGCAAAGTCGTCGAACGCTTTGTCGGTGACGCGGATGATGTGATCACGAATGAACGCCGCGCCTTCGCGCGCGCCATCTTCCTGATGCTTCAAACAACACTCCCATTCCAAAACCGCCCAACCGTCGAAATCATAGGCCGCAAACTTAGAGAATATGCCGCGAAAATCGATTTGCCCATCACCTAGAGAGCGGAAACGTCCTGGACGGTCGAGCCAATCTTGATA
>JAPUIA010000162.1 GCA_027297435.1 Gammaproteobacteria bacterium
TTCAAACCGGGGACATGTGTCACGATTCCTGGATGCAGGTTACGGTACCGCTCAATCTCTACCTCAGACTGCCGATAGAGGAAGGAATGGACTGAAACCTATGCCGGCGCTTACCGTTTGATTGAAAATGACATGGAGGCAATGCGAACCCAAAGCTACCCACGCAGCAGTCTGGGCGCTTTGAGAGGCTGGTTGTGCGGCCGAGAGTGGCATTGGTGGGACGGTCTCAATCTGTCAGTGACACAACGCAAATGCGTTTGGTGCGGCCGATGCGAGAGGCTACGAATAGAGCCCGGTGACTCCTACTGTTGGGTCGAGGAAGAGTGACCGTCAAAGCCTCCCGAGTCGGGGGTTTTGGGGGCACCGCCCTCATCGCGAAGTCGATTGTCTTCATACCACTTCACAAGCGCTGCTTGTTCGGCGCTGAGCTGATGATCCGGCACTCGTTTATGCATCCATTGAACGAAGCTCAATGATGCGCCACCAACGAATTTACCCTGATTCTCCACGATAACGACTTCTCGTTTTCCGCTCCTGACAGCTTCCCGCACTTTATACATCTCGAAATACGCTCTACGTTGGGAGATTCGGATAGTGGCAGTAAAGCCGTAGCCCATTGCGTGACAGGGTTCACACTGTCACTGACGGACATGCGCCGGATCGGAGGAACGCAGAGCACACATCACGCTGCTGGTTCACATAGTATCTAGGCTTCTTCCGGCAGGAGTTTCCTACAATGTGGCCAGATCGAACGCTCATAGACCTTCTTGGTATCGAGCTACCTATCGTACAAGCACCGATGGCAGGGGCTTCCGGATCGGCTTTAGCGATTGCTGTGAGTGAGGCTGGTGGTCTGGGCTCTTTGCCGTGCGCCATGCTCGATGCAACAACCATACGAGCCGAAGTCGGCTTGTTCCGACAGCGCACGAATGGTCCCATCAATCTAAATTTCTTCTGTCACAAAATGCCCGAGACCGACCTTGAACGTGAATCAAGATGGCGTTCGCGACTGGCAGCGTACTATTCGGAGTTCAACATCGATCCCGCGGGTCGAGCACCTGCGAGCGCTCGCACACCGTTCGATGATCATCTTTGTGAAGTCGTTGAAACGGAAAGACCCAAGGTCGTAAGTTTTCATTTTGGCTTGCCGGATTTGGCGCTTCTAGAAAGAGTGAAGTCGACTGGGTGCATTGTGCTCAGTTCTGCGACGACAGTGCGAGAAGCGGAATGGTTGGAAGCTCATGGCTGTGACGCGATCATTGCCCAAGGTTACGAGGCGGGTGGACACCGCGGTATGTTTCTGACAGACGACATCGCAACTCAACCAGGAACGTTTGCTTTGGTGCCGCAGGTCGTCGACGCCGTGAACGTGCCTGTAATTGCCGCAGGTGGCATCGCCGACGGTAGGGGCATCGCGGCAGCCTTTGCTCTGGGTGCCGCAGGTGTTCAGATCGGTACTGCTTACCTCAAGACACCGCAGTCCTTGATCTCGGATCTGCACCGGGCAGCGCTAGCCAGCGCCGCTGACGATAAGACATCCTTGACCAATCTTTTTACTGGTCGACCAGCGCGGAGTTTACTGAATCGAGTCATGCGGGAGGTAGGTCCGATGTCGGACGATGCACCGGCATTTCCCACCGCGGGGTATGCTCTCGCGCCATTGAAGGTAAAAGCTGAATCCTTGGGCACCGTTGATTTTTCGTCACTGTGGTCCGGACAAACAGCCCGAGTCGGTATCATGGGCGAAGATGCCGGTGAACTGACACTCAGGCTTGCTGCCGACGCTCGACAACGACTCAAGAGCATGGCGGGTACCGGGTAAGTCGGTCGACGATCGTGGGTGCTCAATCGTTGGGCAGTTTGTCACACGCCGGGTTCGTGCCACGCGCGGCTAGAATGCGTAACTCGAAATCAATGTCTTCCGCTACGCCGATTGCGCCCAGGAAGGCATAGTACCCTCGCAACGCTAGATCGCGATGCGACAGTGTGAACCGGCTTGCTACGAAAAGGCAATCCCCTTGCCGGGCCCAGGTGAGGGGTACGGTCGCGTGATGTTCGTCTGCCTTCAGCCGGATACTCAAGAGGGCCGTGTGAGTTCTCGGTTGGACGTGCACATGAACGAACGGGTACTCGGTTGCCGACAACATTCTGCTCCCTAACATGCGCGCGCGCGTAGCCGCCTTGGCTCGATCGCTTCGCCTGCGTTCGAATCCGGCACCCAGAGCGGCTCGTACGTCTGCCGCATCTATCACGAGATCGTAAGGCCGCATATATAGATCCGCGAAGGACGCATCGACGCTATTCGCCATATAGATCAGCCCGCCAATCTGCTCGGTCGTCATGGCATGGCTGTGGCTCAGCCGTTTCAACCAACCCGCTGGGTAGGTCTTGATCAACAGCTCGGCATCTTTGATCGTATAAACCGAATTCGGTGCCATGGCAGCATAGCGCGCGGTGGGAAATTGCGCCGGTATCGCATTTGACGGCGCGGTAGGCGATGCTGGGTAGGTCATACATCCGGCGACCGCAACCGACAGGGCCATCCACAAGAATCGAGCTTTGCCGCGGTGGCGGCTCGTAAGGATCTTCTGGAGGCTCATGGCCGTCGAGCCTTCGGCTTCAGAAAGCGACTACCGACAATACCGGCGGCATGCCGGAACCCATTTGGGTCCACTGGGCGTCGTTGCTCACGCGCCAGACTTCGCCGGTATCTGTACCGACCACCACACCGCCGGGCAAATCCGGGTCGGGCGTTAGCCCGTGGAAGTTGGCGTGCGAAGGCGAATGCGCCGTGTCGCAGAGTGAGCGCCAGGACTCACCTTCGTCCTCTGAACGAAACAACATGGCCTGTGCGCCGTCATCATCCTTGAAGCTCGAGAACGCGGTCGGCGCACTTGCGATTGTGAGTCCGTACGGTGCGCGCGGATCGATGCACATCGGCCGCGAGTAACGCGGTGTTATGCCTTGCCACGCGTATTGCCAGTTAACGCCGGCATCAATGGACCGGAATACGCCGGCGTTGCCTTCGATCATTTCCGCGACGCCGTCGAGCCGACCGTAGCCGGTGGATGCGAACAGCACCTCCGACTTGGCCGGATGTGCATACATCATGTGCAGATCCGGATTTTCGCCAGGCAGCCCGAGTTCCCATGTCTGACCGCCGTCCTCGGTGCGCATGATGCCGCCGACTTCGACGCCGACCCAGAGGCGCTGCGGGTTGTCGCGGTCGATCACCAACGCTCGAGCACGAGCCGGAATCGGGGGATCTAACGGTATGCACCACGCGGTTGCTTCCGCGGCGCCGGCGAATGATTCGACCTCGCGCCACGTCTCACCGGCATCCATGCTTCGAAACAGTCCGGCAGGTTGGGTACCGGCGTAAAGCACACCGTTACCATCGCCGCGAATCTGCCAAACCTCACGATCCTCCATTCCTACGAGCGACCAGGACTCGCCCGCGTCAACCGATGCGAACAGCCCCGCCCCGGTCCCTGCGAACAGTCGATCGCCCAACCTAACGAGATCGCGAACACCACGACTTTCGAGCAAATGCCGAGCGTCGCCAGGCTCGACCGAAAAGACGCCCTTGCTGGTACCCGCTAGAACACTCATCTACGACCTCCGTTTACCGATCCCCGATGCTTCGAGTGTAACCAGGTTTGGTAACGCTCGGAATGCCGGTATCCGAGGTCCGTGACCAGTGTGCTAGAGGTCATACTTCGCTGTGGCATAATCCGTGGAGATGGATCTCATAACGCATGCAGCACCTTGCCCATATTGCGGTGAGGTCATCGAGATTGTCGTCGATACCAGTGTCGACGACCAGTCTTACATCGAAGATTGCTCGGTATGTTGTCGTCCGATCGACATCCGACTGTCGATCGATGTTGATGGCGAGACGAGTGTGGTCATGCGCCATGAGAATGAGGTTTAACGAGGGGATCGACATGTTCATCGCAATGAATCGTTTTCACATCGCGCTGGGTTTTGAAGCGGGTTTCGAGAAGGTGTGGCGAGAACGGGACACCTATCTGTCCGAAGTGCCGGGTTTTGTGACCTTCCACTTGTTGAAAGGCCCCGAAACCGAAGAGCATGTGCTGTATGCATCCCACACCGTGTGGGAATCTCGCGCGGCGTTCGAAGCGTGGACCGAATCCGAGCATTTTCGTAAGGCCCATGCCCAAGCGAGCGCACCCAAAGGCACCTATCTCGGGCATCCGAACTTAGAGACGTTTGAGGCGGTGCTGTGATGCGACCGGCTTGGCTGGCTATTGCCATAAGTTGCGTCTGCGCGGTCGCGCACACTGCTGCGTATGATCTGGTCATCCTCAACGGCCGCGTGATGGACCCCGAATCTGGGTTGGACGCCGTTCGCAACGTCGGTATCAACGACGGCCTGATTAGCAAGATCACCGCAACGCAAATCCGCGGTGAACGCAACCTCGATGCACGCGGATTGGTCGTGGCGCCAGGCTTCATCGACCTGCATGCCCATGGCCAAGATGTCCGAAGCAATCGCTTTCAAGCCGCCGATGGTGTGACGACCGCGCTCGAACTGGAGATTGGTCGGTATCCGATCGCCGAGTTTCTGGCCTCGCGCGAGGGCCAAGCGCCCGTTCACTATGGTGCGACGTCTGCACACATCGCGGCACGCCTGGATCTGTTCGATCGCGAAGATGGCGACGGCTTTTTTAGCGGTAGTCGCGATGCGTCCAATAGCCAACGCTTAACCGACGAGCAGTTGCCGGCGATGATTGCCAACGTGGAGCAAGGCCTGTTGGAAGGCGGGTTGGGTGTCGGTACGGGCATCACCTACGTCCCGGGTGCTAGCCACGCCGAGATCTTCGAACTGTTCAGATTGGCGGCTAGCTATAAGGTACCCGTGTTCACGCACATCCGCCAAGCGCGCTACATGGGGGGCGACCGGTTGGCCCCTTTGCAGGAGGTGTTGGCCGATGCGGCGGCTACCGGCGCGGCGTTGCATGTCGTGCATTTCAACTCGTCCTTAGACGAGGACGCGAGGATCGGCCTGGAAATGTTGCGTGGTGTGCGTGCCGCCGGTGTCGATGTGACGACGGAAAGCTATCCCTACACCGCAGGGTCTTCGCGCATCGAAAGCGCCTTGTTCGAGAATTACCAAGGTGACTATGCGCAGTTGCAATGGACCGCCACGGGTGAGCGGCTGACCGAAGCCAGCTTCAACCAATACCGTGCTCAAGGCGGGTGGGTCATCATTCATGGACGCAGCGAAGACACCAACACGTGGTTGATCGCGCAAGAAGATGTGATGGTCGCAAGCGACGGCGTACCCTTTGTCGGAGAGTTTTCCCACCCGCGCAGTGCGGGCACGTTTGCGCGTGTGCTAGGACGCTATAGCCGTGACAAGCGGGCGCTCGAACTCATGAGCGCGCTCAAGAAGATGACCCTCGACCCCGCGGCAAGGCTCCAGGCATTTACGCCAGTCATGCGGTTGAAGGGTCGTATGCAAGAAGGTGCTCATGCGGATATTACGATTTTCGATCCGGCGACGGTGCTCGACCGCGCCACCTACGTGCAACCGGCACAGACCTCGCGGGGGATTGTGCATGTGCTGGTCAAAGGTATCGCGGTCGTGAAAGACAACGAACTCGTCGAGGATGTGTTTCCCGGAGAGGCAATCCGTTCGGAGCTTTCGAGAATCTGATTCATGGCGCGAGTAGTCGTCGTCGGGTCGGGAAATGCTGCGCTTTGCGCAGCGATCGCGGCGGCTGAGCATGGTGCCGAGGTAACAATCCTCGAAGCCGGTAGCGAATCCGACTTTGGCGGTAACAGTCGCTACACGGCCGGCGCCATGCGTTTTGCCTACGCCGGACCCGACGCTATCTTGGGTTTGTTGGCCGGGTCCGATGACGAGCGTATCGGCATCAGCGATTTTGGTGCTTATCCCAAAACGCAGTTTGCAGAAGACTTGCGATCATTCTCGAGCGGTCTGCCGCTCAACGCGTTGCAGAATTTATTGGTTGACGAGAGCTACGCGACGGTTGCATGGCTGAGTGACGTTGGCGTTGGTTTCGAACCGATCTTTGCACGACAGTCATTCTTGAAAAACGGGCGTTACCGATTTTGGGGTGGTTTGACCCTGGCGACGGCGGGCGAAGGAGAAGGGTTGGTTCAAGCCGAGCGGCGCATCGCCGAAGCATTGGGATGTGCGCTGCGCCTGGAACACGTGGTGACAGAGCTGCTGCTGGACGGCCATCGGGTATCTGGTGTGCGGTGCCAGTCGGACGAGGCGTTGCAGGCAGATGCAGTCGTGTTGGCCTGTGGTGGTTTCGAAGCGAACGCGGAACTACGAAGTCGGCATCTCGGAGCCAATTGGCGGCATGCGAAGGTGCGTGGCACACCACTCAACACGGGTCAGGGCATCGAAATGGCGACGACCATCGGCGCCGCTACCGCAGGCCAATACGGGGCCTGCCATGCGGTTTGCATGGATGTGTCGACGCCGAACTTCGGTGCCAGCACCATTGCCCATTCAGAACGTAAGAACTTCCGCAAGATCAGCTACGTGTTCGGCGTCATGTTGAATCGCAACGGGGTTCGTTTCGTGGATGAAGGAGCCGATTTTCGAAACTACACCTACGCCCAATACGGCAAGGCGGTGCTGGATCAACCGGGTGCTGTGGCTTGGCAGATTTTCGATGGTCAGGTCGAGAAACTGCTCTATGAAGAATATCGACGCGACCACGCGACGCGCTATCGAGGTGGCTCGTTGGAAGAGCTGATCGCGATGCTGCCCGGCATCGATCGGCGTACTGCGCTGCAAACGATGGAAGATTACAACCGGGCTGCCGTTGGCGATGGGTTCGACCCGACGATCAAGGACGGATGCGAAACGCAGGGTTTGGATCTGCCGAAGAGCAATTGGGCACTACCGCTCCGCACACCGCCATTTCTCGCGTTTGAAGTCACTGGTGGCATTACGTTCACCTATGGCGGGCTGGCCGCCAGCACGGATGGCGAGGTGCTGGACGACCGGGGCGAGCCGATCGACGGGCTGTTTGCTGCGGGTGAGATCGTCGGCGGCATCTTCTTCGACGGCTATCCTGGCGGTTCCGGCCTGACCGCCGGTGCGGTGATGGGTCGCAGGGCTGGTCGCAGCGCGGCTTCGTCGGTAATGTAGGTGGCACTTTGAGATTCTAGGGGAGGATCTGAGGCAGCCGTGACCGCACGCATCCCGCTATTCGCAATCTTGTTTTTATGCGCAGCCGTCGCGGCGGACGCGCTAGAAGACCCGGCGCTGGAGGACCAGGCGCTGCAGGACCAGCGACCCAACGTGATACTGATGTTTGCCGATGACCTGGGATACGGTGATCTGGGTAGTTACGGTGCGCAGGACATTGCCACACCAAATCTCGATACGCTGGCAGCGGGTGGCCAGCGTTGGACCGATTTTTATGTCGCGGCCCCCGTTTGCTCGCCGAGTCGAGGTGCTTTACTAACCGGCCGTTTGCCGGTGCGCACCGGATTGTACGGCCGCCAGATTCGCGTGTTGTTTCCCGGCGACTCGGAAGGCATGCCACATTCAGAGGTAACTCTTGCCGAGGTATTGCGAGATGCGGGTTATCAAACCGCGATCGTGGGCAAGTGGCACCTGGGCGATGCATCCCATCGCTTGCCGACGCGCCACGGTTTCGATGAATGGTTCGGCATTCCGTACTCCAACGATATGGATTGGGCGGACGGCGTCAGTTTTGACGAGGCGTTGCGGATGCGGGCTGCAGGACGAGGGGATGAAGTGACGGCCCTGTATGCGGCACGCTATCAACGCTACTTCGATCCGAGGCTTGAATTCTGGAATGTGCCACTCATGCGTAGCCGCCGGATTGGACCGTCCTTTGAGGATTCGGTCGTGGAGCGCCCGACGGATCAGCGAACGCTCACACGGCGCTACACCGAAGAGGCGGTGCGAATCATCGAGCGTGCCGAAAAACCCTTCTTCTTATATATGCCCTATACGATGCCTCACACCCCGATTTTCCGCAGTGAGGCCTTTGCCGGTCGAAGCGCAAGAGGGCGCTATGGAGACGTCATCGAAGAAATTGATTGGAGCGTGGGTGAGGTTATAAAAACACTTAAAAAACAAGGTATTGAGAGAGATACCTTAGTCGTTTTCACAAGTGACAACGGGCCCTGGCTAACCATGCGGGAACACGGCGGATCGGCAAGTCCTCTACGCCACGGTAAGGGCACCACGTTCGAGGGAGGCGTGCGCGTTCCCGCCATCTTTTCGTGGCCGGGTACGGTCGAACCCGCGGTTATCGAAGCCATTGGTATGGCCGCCGACCTCTTCACGACGATTGCCAAGCTTGCCGGTGGCACGTTGCCTGACGACCGCGAGATAGACGGTGTGGACTTGAGTAGAACGCTGTTGCGCGGCGAGCCGAGTCCGCGCCGATGGTTGGCCTACTATCGCGCCGGCGAGCTAACGGCGTTTCGAAGTGGCGATTACAAGATACATTTCGTGACCGAGGGTGCTTACGGTGATCCACCACCAAGGCAACAGCACGACGAACCGTTGTTGTACAACTTGCGTGAAGACCCCGGCGAACAGATAGAGATATCTGCGGCGCATCCCGGCGTCGTCGCGCGACTTGTTAGGGAAGCCGAACGGCACAAAGCATCAATTACGCTGGCCGAACCGATATTCGATCAGCGCTTGGCAACGCTGGTCATCACGAACGACCAGAAAGGGGGACACTGATGGATTTCGACATTCCACAAGACATGCTCGACTACCTCAAGGAGTTGGACGACTTTATCGAGAAAGAGATCAAGCCGTTGCAGGCGGAGAACGATAACGAACGCTATTTCGATTACCGGCGAGAAGATGCGCGAACCGATTGGCACCGTGGCGGACTACCCAATGAAGAGTGGGAAGCGCTACTGGCGGAAGCCAGACGGCGTGCCGACAAAGCCGGACACTACCGCTACGCCTTGGCAAAGGAATACGGTGGCAAAGAAGGTACCAACCTGGGCATGGCAATCATCCGCGAGCACTTGGCGGCCAAAGGACTCGGTTTACACAACGATCTGCAAACCGAGCATTCCATCGTTGGTAACAATGTCGGGCTGTTGCTGATGATCGCCTACGGTACCGAAGAGCAACAAGCCGAGTGGATCGACGACCTTGCCGAAGGGCGGCGCGGTTTTGCTTTTGGTATCACCGAGCCGGAACACGGATCGGACGCGACTCACATGGAAACCACCGCCCGACGCGACGGTGACGAATGGGTGATCAACGGCGAAAAGACGTGGAACACCGGTATTCACAAAGCCAAGTACGACATGATCATGGCGCGTACCAGCGGCAAGGCGGGTGATGGGCACGGTATCACCGCATTCTTGACGCCGACCGATGCGGAGGGCTTCAAGATCGAAGAGATGCTCTGGACGTTCAATATGCCGACCGACCACGGGCGCATCTCGCTCACCGACGTAAGAGTGCCGCATGGCGCGATCTTCGGCGGGGAGGGCACCGGTCTGCAGGTCGTGCAGCACTTTTTCAACGAGAACCGGATCCGTCAGGCCGCCTCCAGCTTGGGTGCGGCGCAGTATTGTGTGAACGAATCGGTGCAGTACGCGAAGATTCGCAAACCGTTCGGCAAACCGCTGTCGATCAATCAAGGCATCCAGTTTCCGCTGGTCGAGTTGCAAACCCAATGTGAAATGCTGCGTGCGATGATCCACAAGACCGCGTGGATGATGGATAAGTACGGTGCCTTCTCGCAGTCGGACAAGGTGTCGATGTGCAACTACTGGTCGAACCGGCTGTGCTGTGAGGCGGCCGACCGGGCGATGCAGGTGCATGGCGGGCTCGGTTACTCCAGACACAAACCGTTCGAGCACATCTACCGTCACCACCGCCGTTATCGGATTACCGAGGGTGCGGAAGAGATTCAGATGCGCCGCGTCGCCGGGTACATGTTTGGCTACATGAAGCAGGGGGCACCGAAGGGCGTGATAGAAGCTTAGTTGTGGCGGGCGCCGATTTTGAGGCCAAGCTGGACGCGGTGGTCAAACGCCACATTCCGGATTGTGACGGCTTGCTATCGGCTGAGCGGCTTTCGGGTGGTGCTAGTCAAGAAACCTATCGTTTGATGACCCGTGCCGGTGATGGTGAACGAACGTTGGCCATGCGCCGGGCGCCGGGTGGTGTCAAAGTGGAACCTGTCCCTAACCGTCCCGGGCTCGCGATCGAAGCCTTGCTGATGCGATCGGCGCAAGCAGCGGGTGTGCCGGAGCCCCAAGTTTTCTACGTTTTGCAGGACGCCGACGGTCTGGGCGAGGGCTTCATCATGGAGTGGTTGATGGGTGAAGCCTTGGGCGCGCGCATCGTGCGTTCGCCCGCGCTGGATGAGATCCGCCCCAAGCTCGCCTTCGAATGTGGCGAGATACTGGCGCGCATCCACGCGATCGACCTGAAGGCCACCGGCCTCGACCAGCATCTCGATACGACAACGACCGCGGATTACGTCGATCAGACTTGGGAGCGCTATCGATTGTTCGATACGCCTCAGCCAATGATCGATTACGCCGGTCGATGGTTGATGGATCATCTGCCGGACAACGTTGAACCCGTGCTGGTCCACAACGATTTTCGCAACGGCAACATTATGGTCTCGCCCGAAGGCGTCGTAGCAGTCTTGGACTGGGAAGTCGCCCACATCGGTGATCCGGTGCGCGACCTCGGCTGGATCTGCACGAATTCGTGGCGCTTCGGGCGCAGTGACCTGCCCGTTGGCGGCTTCGGACGCCTCGAAGATTTGCTCGCCGGATACGAATCCGTTTCCGGAACCAAAGTGGATCGCGAGCGTGTCAAATTTTGGGAGGTGTTCGGATCGTTCTGGTGGGCGATTGGTTGTCTTGGCATGGCCGAGCACTATCGGGTGGGTCCCGATCAAACCGTCGAGAGGCCCGCCATCGGGCGTCGTTCTTCGGAATGCCAGGTCGACTGTGTCAACTTGCTGATGCCCGGTCCGATAGAACTGGTCACGCCGATGGATCTCACAAGCTCGAAGGACATGCCGCGAATCGATGAACTGCTGATCAGCGTGCGCGATTTTCTACGCGGCGACGTCATGTCTGAGACTCGAGGCCGCAGCAACTTCATGGCTCGCGTGGCCAGTAACTCGCTGGATATCGTGTTGCGCGAGCTGGCGCTGGGTCAAGCCGGTAGAGGGCTCGAACAAGCACGGTTAAAGCGGTTGCTGGACGCCGAGGATAGCCTCGATGCACTCAGGTGGGGGTTGGTAGGCGGGTTGCGCGACGGTAGCATCGCGCTCGATTTACCGGGGTTGGCCGAGCACCTGCGCACCACCGTGGTCAATCAGATTGCGATCGATCAGCCGAAATATTCGGGATTCAAAACTGCAACCTTGGGAGCGCGTTGATGTCATCCGGGAAGCTGGACGGAAAAAAAACTGGCCCAAGGGCTGAACCGCCAGGCGCTGGAAGCGTACTGGATGCCCTTCACCGGCAACCGGATGTTCAAAGACGACCCGCGCATGATCGTCGGCGCAAAAGGCTGCTACTTCACCGACGATAAAGGCCGGCAGATATACGATTCATTGTCCGGGCTTTGGTGCACGCCGCTAGGGCACGCCAACCCGGATATCGTCGCAGCGGTGCGCGAACAAATCGACACGCTCGATTACGCCCCTGGATTCCAATTCGGCCAACCGCTCGCGTTCGAGTTGGCCAACCGTCTGACGAATATGGCCCCCGACGGTCTCGACTACGCCTTCATTTGTCAATTCCGGATCTGATGCGGCCGATACGTCTATGAAGATGGCGCGCGCGTACTGGCGCCTAAAGGGGCAGCCCAGCAAGACCAACTCATCGGACGAGCCAGGGGTTATCACGGCGTCAATTTCGCGGGTACCAGTCTCGGTGGTATCGGTCCTAATCGGAAGTTGTTCGGATTGTTGGCCGACGCCGATCACCTTCCGCACACGCTGTTGGAGGAGAACGCGTACGCCAAGGGTTCGCCCCGGTACGGGGGGCTGGAACTTGCCGATGCGCTCGAAGAGATCGTCGCGTTACACGATGCTTCCAATATCGCCGCCGTCATCGTGGAGCCGGTTGCCGGGTCAGGGGGCGTCATCCCACCCCCGGCGGGTTATCTCAAGCGCCTGCGTGAGCTCTGCGACAAGCACGACATTCTGTTGGTATTCGATGAGGTGATTACCGGCTTCGGGCGCACGGGCAACGCCTTCGCCGCGCAGACGTTCGATGTGCAGCCCGACATCATGAATCTGGCCAAGGCGCTTACCAACGGTACGATTCCCATGGGCGTGGTGATCGCCGACAGGACCATCTATGAGACGTTCATGTCGAGCGCCGAGTTCGACTCACAGATCGAGTTTCCGCACGGGTATACCTACTCGGCACATCCGGTGGCTTGCGCCGCTGCGTTAGCGGCACTCGACGTATACGAACGCGATGACATGTGGCAGAAATCCGCCGAGCTATCCAAGCACTTGGAACGCGCCGTGCATGAGCTTCGTGACGAACCGTACGTGACGGATATTCGCAACTACGGGTTGGCGGCCGCCGTGCAGCTAGAAGGTATTGCCGGCGAGCCGGGTAAGCGTCCGTTGCAGGCAACGATAAAGTGTTGGGAAAAGGAGCTTTACGTGCGGTGTGGGGGCGATACGTTGCAACTCGCCCCGCCTTTCATCTCGACCCCGGAGGAAATCGAGTCGATGTGCGGCAAGATCCGGGAAACGTTGCGAGAGATATAGCGACGTCGTAAATGAGGGTTAGAAGACGACGTAGCGAATGACGGCAAGCGCCATGACGCACTGAAATACGAACACCGACCAAAGTGCGATGTACATCGGTCGCGAGGGTCTGACGCGCTGGTCCATGTGGTGGCGCTGCAGCCAGAGCGTGGCCCCGCTTTGAATCGGCAAAAACAATGCAGCCGTTATCGCACCGATCGTGACCAGCACCACTGGATTTTGAAAAGTCATGTACAACACGAAACTCAAGACCGGTATCACCAAAACATAGCCGCGTATCCAAAGTTTTCGTCGCACGTTGGCACGATCGATGATGCCCAGTTCGATCAGGTATTCGGGTATGAAACGGCCGCCAGCGCCGATGGCCGACAAAACCGTGGAAAACAGGATGAAGAACGCGCCGACGCCGAACACCCACAACGACCAGGCGCCTAGCGTCTCGGTGAACATGCTGGACAACACTCGGATGGTTTCGAGGCCTTCGGGATTCTGGCCGAGCCGATGGAGTACGCCTGCACCCAGAAAATAGAAGGGCAACGTCGCGAGCGTCAGGAGCACCAGCGTCACCCACACGTCGGTGTGCAACACCTTGATCCAGCCCTTGGCGCGTGCGACCCACTCCGGGTCGTCGCGATCGGGACCGATGTAGCTCGGGTAGCCTTTCTCGACACACCAATAGGTGTAGGCGGCGGTCTCCCCCGAATTGACGCCCGTGTACCCGTACATAGCGAGCGCAATGACGAAGTATTCGGTCGGAAATTCGAAGGTGAATCCGGATTTCACGTCGTCTAGCGTCATGCGGTACTCCGTAAACTGCATCAACACCGCACAAACGATGGTCAACACCGTAAAGCTGATCACGAATACGAGCATCGCGCGTTCGATACGCAGATAGGTTCCGGTACCGAGTACCAATATGGTACCGAGCGAGATAGTAGCGGTTGCGATAATCGGATCGATGTCCACCAGCAGTTGCAGCGCCTGTCCGGCGCTGCCGATGATGCCGCTCAAACCGAGTACGCCGGGTACGAAAGCGAGCAGTCCCAATCCGATGGGCCAGCTGAAAGGACCCCACGGTCCCGGTATGCGACCGGGAAGACGGTTGAGCGCGCGTAGGTAGGTATCGCCGGAGGTGATGACGTAGCGGGTAATCTCCGCTTGAACGATCGACTTGCTCCAGCAGGATACCAGTACCCACCACAAGAGCACGAAGCCCGCTTGGGCTCCGAGGCTCGAGGTCAGCAGGATCTCGCCCGACCCGACGATCGAACCCGATACGATGATGCTAGGCCCGAGGTGTTTGATGCGTCCGGCAAGACGGGTCGGCGGTGCAACCGCCTCGCCGGGGCGTTGGGTATAGAGATCGATGGCGTCAGTCAATGTACTGCTTGCACCGTGAGGGGTATGCGGGTGCGTTTCAACTTGGTTTTCTCCGTAATCCCCAAGTGATTATGCAGCAGGGTATGATGTTCTGGAACTCGAGATTTTGAGCGGGACTATGGACTTGACCGGCAAACGGGTGATCGTCACCGGCGGAGCGGGCATTCTGGGCCAGGCGGTGGGTGCGACGTGTCAGCGGAACGGTGCGGCCGTTGTCATGCTGGATATCGTTGAAGGATTCGAATCGGACCTTGGCGACACACACACAGTGGATCTGACCGATATTGATGCCGTGCGGCGCTGTGTTGATGCAGTCGGTAACTTCGATGTTGTCTGCAACATCGCCGGGGGGTTCGATATGGGGCTCGACGTGTCTGAGATCACCGACGAGCATTGGGATGCGATGTTCGACATCAATGTGACGACACTGCGCAACGTGTTGCGCGTTACCCTCCCGCGGTTGGTCGAGCGTGGTGGCGGCAGCATCGTCAACGTCGGTGCGTTGGGCGCGCTGCAGGGACAGGCCGCCATGGGTGCATACACAGCAGCCAAGTCTGTGGTGATGCGTTTGACGGAGGCAGCCTCGGCCGAGGTGCGCCAACACGGGGTCAACGTCAACGCGGTGCTTCCGAGCCTGATCGATACGCCGCGCAACCGCTCCGACCTGCCGAATGCGGACTTCGCTACCTGGGTAAGTCCAGGCAAGTTGGCCAACGTGGTATGTTTTCTTGCGTCTGATGCCGCGTCCGACGTCCACGGCGTGTTGCTGCCGGTGGCGGGACGCGTGTAGGCCGGGATTGCATGGAAGAGCATTTCGAGACCTTCGACGACGAGGGAACGTCAGTCGGGCTCGTGCCGCGATCAGACGTGCATCGCTTGGGTTTGTGGCATCGATCGGCTCACGTGTTCCTATTCAATTCTCGAGGCGAACTGTTGGTGCAGAAAAGGGCCCCCGATAAGGATCTCTACGCCGATCTTTGGGACTACAGCGTCGGGGAACATCTCAAACCCGGCGAGAGCTTTCTCGAAGGCGCTATTCGCGGCTTGAACGAAGAGCTTGGCGTCGTTGGTATCGAGGTTGCTCCGATTGGCGGGGTACGAAAGTCGCGTTTGATCGATGCGCACTTCGACGTCGCAGACTGCGAGATGCAGCAGGCGTACCGCGCCGTCTACGATGGCAAAGTCGTACCAGACGCCGTCGAGGTAGCGGCGGTACGATTCGTCTCGCTGGATCAGCTTGCTGCCAAGATCGAGGCCATCCCGCAGTGCTTTACGCCCTGGTTCGTGCGCGACCTTGTCGAGTTGGACATATTGAGGTGTTGAGCGATCGGCAGATCCGAGAAGCAGCGGCTGCCCTGCACGCCGCGGAAACCGAACGCAGGCAAATACGCGCTACCTCGATCGAGTATCCGCAGATGGATATGGGTGACGCCTATGCCATCCAAAAAGCTTGGATCGAGTTGAAGTTGGCGGAGGGACGCGTAATTCGGGGACGCAAGATCGGGCTGACCTCGCGCGCCATGCAGGACGCCATGCAGATTGACGAGCCCGACTACGGCACGCTGCTGGACGACATGTTCTTCGACGACGGCGCGGAGATCGAGGCGGGGCAGTTCACGGATCCGCGGATCGAGGTAGAGTTGGCATTCGTGTTGAAGCGACCGCTTATCGGCGACGACCTCAGCGTAGACGATGTGTTGAAAGCAACCGACTGCGTGATACCGGCCCTCGAGATCATCGCCGCCCGTAGTTTTCGCGTCGATCCCGAAACCAATCGCCCTCGCGGGGTGCTCGACACCATCGCAGACAACGCGGCCAACGCCGGTGTCGTTATGGGCGAGGTGTCAGTCAAGCCATCCGAAGTAGACCTGCGCTGGGTCGGGGCCTTGCTTTACCGCAACGGCATCATAGAGGAAACGGGTATCGCCGCCGCGGTGCTCGATCATCCCGCCACGGCTATCGCTTGGCTCGCCAAGAAGTTTTTTCGACACGGTATCGCGCTTGAACCGGGGCAGGTGATTCTGTCCGGCTCGTTTACGCGACCTGTCACCATTGCGCCGGGCGATACGTTCGACGTCGACTATGGAGAGCTTGGCAAGGTTGCTTGTCGGTTCACTTAGATCGACTGCTACAAAGGACGCGAAGCCGCGATCAGTTAGAGCGCGTCCAGGTACTTCTCGGCATCCAGCGCCGCCATGCAGCCAAATCCTGCCGACGTGACCGCTTGCCGGTAGACGTGATCGGCAACGTCGCCGGCCGCGAACACGCCGGGTACGCTCGTCGCCGTGGCATTGCCATCGGTGCCGCTCACGATATTGATGTAGCCGTCGCGCATATCGAGTTGGCCGTCGAAGATCTGCGTGTTCGGCGTATGACCGATGGCGATGAAGACGCCCGACAGGTCCACCGATTGCTCCTCACCTTCGGTGGAAGCGATGCGCATCCCGGTAACGCCGGAGTCGTCGCCGATTACCTCTTGGAGGGTATGATTCCAAACCGGTTCTATATTGTCTTTGGCGAATAACCGGTCCTGCAGTATTTTCTCGGCGCGCATCGCGTCGCGACGGTGTACGAGATATACCTTGCTGGTGATATTCGAGAGATACAGAGCCTCCTCGGCCGCGGTGTTACCGCCACCGATGACGGCAACCTCCTTATTGCGGAAAAAGAACCCGTCGCAGGTGGCGCAGGCGCTAACACCTCGCCCCTTGTAGTGGTCTTCGGAGGGCAGCCCCAGGTATTTTGCGGATGCACCCGTGGAGATGATCAAAGCATCACTCGTGTACGTATCGTTGTCGCCGTTGAGCTGAAACGGGTGCTCGCCCAGGTTGGCCGTGTGTATGTGGTCGTTGATGATCGATGCCTCGAATCGTTCCACGTGCTCGGACATCTGCGTCATGAGCTCTGGTCCTTGAAGATCGGCGTGTCCACCGGGCCAGTTCTCGACCTCAGTCGTGGTTGTGAGTTGGCCGCCCACTTCGATGCCCGTGATCAGCACGGGTTTCAGGTTGGCGCGCGCGGCGTAGAGGACGGCCGTGTAACCGGCAGGTCCAGAGCCGAGGACGATGAGTTTGTGATGCTGGGGCACAACGGATACTGCCTGGTCGAGAATTCGCTAGTTTACCGCAAAGATATGCAGGGCGCGTTTTGGCTATACGCGCGCGACCATAACGTGATACGTAAAAGTGATAGTAGTTGTCTATTTCGTATCACTTTATGTTAGGGTTCTGAGATCTGATTCGGCATATCAGGAGGCTGCATGGCCGAAATCCAAGTCGATGTTCAAGCGAGGCGGTTTCAAGAACGCATCGATGCCGAGGTGCGCATCGAACCCAAAGATTGGATGCCGGATGCGTATCGCAAGACCCTCATCAGGCAAATCTCCCAGCACGCGCACTCCGAGATCATCGGCATGCAGCCCGAGGGCGGCTGGATCACGCGGGCGCCGTCATTGCGACGCAAGCTGATTTTGCTGTCGAAGGTGCAGGACGAAGGCGGTCACGGGTTGTATTTATACAGCGCAGCCGAGACGTTGGGCGCAAGCCGTGCATCGATGATCGATGCGCTACACAGCGGCCGCGCCAAATACTCTTCGATCTTCAACTATCCGGCACTGACATGGGCCGACATTGGCGCCATCGGTTGGCTGGTCGACAGCGCTGCCATCGTCAATCAGGTGCCTCTGCAACGTTGTTCGTTCGGCCCCTATGCCCGCGCCATGGTGCGAATCTGCAAGGAGGAAAGTTTTCACCAACGTCAGGGCTACGAGATCATGTACACGCTAGCGACCGGTAGTGCCGATCAGAAAGCCATGGCCCAAGACGCGCTGAATCGTTGGTGGTGGCCGTCGCTCATGATGTTTGGTCCCTCAGACGCCGATTCGGCACACTCTTCGCAATCCATGGCGTGGAAAATCAAACGCTTTTCCAACGATGAGCTTCGCCAGAAGTTCATCGACCAAGCGGTACCCCAGGCAGACATTCTAGGGCTCGAGGTGCCAGATACCGAGCTCGCGTGGGATGAGCAAACTCAGCACTATCGATACGGTGCGATCGATTGGGACGAGTTCAATCGCGTGGTGAGGGGAGACGGCCCCTGCAATCGTCAACGGCTTGCCGAACACAAGCGCGTGCACGAGGCCGGCGCGTGGGTCCGCGAAGCGGTCGTCGCGTATGACCGCAAACATCAGGATCAATCCGATGTCTGAACCGATGCCGTTGTTTGAGGTGTTTGTGCGCTCCAAGCGCGGGCTGGAACATCGTCACGTGGGCAGCTTGCGGGCCCAAGATGCCGAAATGGCAATGCAATACGCCCGAGAGATCTACACTCGACGCCAGGAAGGCGTCAGTTTGTGGGTCGTACGCTCGGGCGATATCGTCGCCTCGCAAGAAGAGGACGCGGCCGCGTTCTTCGATCCGGCAGATGACAAGCCCTATCGTCAGGCGACCTACTACGACCTGCCCGAAGGGGTGAAGAATCTATGAGTCTGCTGTCTGCGGTTGTGGGGCTAGCCGACGATGCGTTGGTGCTGGGCCATAGGTTGTCTGAATGGTGCGGCAAGGCGCCGTTTCTGGAAGAAGACCTAGCGATGGCCAATACGGCTCTCGATCTGTTGGGTCGCGCGCGGTTGTTGTATGGCCATGCCGAAAAGCTTGGCGGCAGCAACGAAGATGAATACGCCTTTCTGCGTGACGCTCCGGATTTCACCAATCTACTGATCTACGAGTTACCCGCGTCTGATTTCGCCACCGCCTATGCTCGTCAGTTATTGATCGATGTGTTTGACGAGTTGTATTTCGATGCGCTGCAGGGTAGTCAGGACGACACGTTGGCCGGTATCGCCGCGAAGTCGTACAAGGAAGCCGTATACCACGTACGCCACTCGAGCGCGTGGTTGTTGCGGCTTGGGGACGGCACCGATGAGAGTCACGCTCGTATGCAACAAGCGCTCGAGGACGTCTGGGGTTATCACTTGGAGTTGTTCGAGAATCCATCGGCCGACGTATCGTTGGTAGCAAACGGGGCGTTGCCGGATCGTGCGGTCCTCAAAGCAGCCTGGTCGGAACGCGTTCGTGAGTTGGTCGAACGCGCGACGTTGACCGTGCCGGCGGGCAACTGGTCGGTGGCCGGTGGTCGAACCGGGGTACACACCGAACACCTCGGCTTCCTGTTGGCGGAGATGCAGCATTTGCCGCGAACCTATCCCGGAGTGAACTGGTGATCGACCGAGACCTGGTGGCGCTCGAGACGCCCGAGTACGTTGCCCGCCGGGCCCGACGCGATGCGTCGGATTTTCGTGAAGTATTCGACTTGTTGGATGCCGTGCGTGATCCGGAGCTGCCCGAACTCAGTATCTGGGATCTTGGCGTCTTGAGGGACGTACGCAAAGACGAGGTACTGGTGGTTGCCATCACGCCAACGTATTCGGGATGCCCGGCGCTCGATGTCATTCGCCAGGATATCGTCGAGTGTTTGCGCATCGCCGGTATCGATAAGGTTGAAATCGAAGATCAAGTGATACCGGCGTGGAGCACCGACCTAATGAGTCAGGCCGCGCGCACCCGGCTCAGATCCGGTGGCGTCGCACCACCGGCGCCACACGGCGCCGCGTGTCCGGTGTGTGGCAGCGTTTCCGTCGAGGTGATCAGTCAGTTTGGATCGACGGCCTGCAAAGCCTTGTACCGGTGCCTAACGTGTCGTGAACCCTTCGACTATTTCAAGGAACATTAGTTGTTTCACGATCTGAAAGTCGCGCGCGTGGTGCCCGACACATCGAGCGCGGTCAAAGTCACGCTGGAGGTTCCTGCGGCTCTAGCGAAAGCCTACGCCTTCAAACCAGGGCAGTATCTGACCTTCGAGCGGCTCATAGACGACGAGCAGGTCAAGCGCAGCTACTCGATCTGCAGCGCACCCGGCGAGCCACTGCAGGTCGGCATCAAGCAGCAGCCCGATGGCCGGTTCAGTACGTTTGCCAATCATGGGTTGGCCGTAGGAGAGGCGTTGAGCGTCGGCACCCCCGAAGGTCGGTTCACCCCACGGCAACGACAACGTGACGGCGTCAACTACCTGTGCATGGCTGCCGGCAGCGGCATCACGCCAATTCTGTCGATTATTCGAGCGACGCTCGGGCAGGATACAAAGTCGCAAGTGACGTTGCTCTACGGCAACAAGACGACCGCGTCGATGATGTTTCGCGACGAACTCATGTACCTGAAGAACCGCTACTTGGAACGATTTCATCTGATAGGCGTGTTCAGCCAAGAACAGCAAGACAACGAGCTGTTCAACGGCCGCATCGACAACGCCAAGGGTGCGGAGCTGATTCGACGATTGTTGGACTTGAGTGCATTCGACGAGTTTTTTCTTTGCGGCCCGGAATCGATGGTTTCCGAAGTGACGCGCGGGCTACGAGGTGAAGGTGTGGCAGCCGCAAACATTCACTACGAGCTGTTTTCCGCATCGGCCGATGACGCGGCGCACCGGGTGCGCAAACACGAAGAGCGGGCCCGCCACTTCAGCAACAAGGTGTCGACGGTGACCGTCAACCTGCACGCTCGCCGGCATGTATTCGATCTCGAGAGCGACGGCGAGAACTTGTTGGACCGCGCGCAGGCGATGGGACTGGATGTCCCGTATTCGTGTAAGGATGGTGTTTGCGCAACCTGCAAGGCGAGGATCGTCAGCGGGCGTGTGGACATGGACGTCAACCACGCATTGACCGAGCAAGAAGTCGCCTCGGGCCTGGTTCTGACTTGCCAGAGCCACCCGATTACCGCCAACGTCGAGCTGGACTACGATGTATGAAGGCTGAGCAACTAATCGAGGCAGCTCGCGCTGACAAATCCAGCAAGGCGCGCTCGCTGGTCATCACGTTTATGGGCGAAATTGTGTCCGTGCAACCGGAGCGCGTGTGGCTTGGCAGCATCATCGGTACGCTCGCTGCGTTTGGCCTGAGCGAGAGGTTGGTGCGCACGACGTGCAATCGATTGTTACGAGAAGGATGGCTGCAATCCTGTCGCGGCGGGCGCAAGAGTTATTACCACTTCAGCGAGTTTGGTGCGCGCCAGTATCAGCGCGCGGCCGCGCGCATCTATGCTCCGAACAAACCCCATTGGGATGGTTATTGGACGGTCATGCTAACCGGCGGACTAAAACGCGAAGTCCGCGCAACGCTCGCCGAGCGACTCGGTTGGTTGGGGTTCGGGTGTTTGAACAACGAGGTGTTGCTGCGGGCGGGATTCGGCGAAGACCACCGCGGCGTGCTTCAAGAGCTCGATGTTGCGGTTCCGGTGTTCCGCGCGGATACCGACGCGATAGGCGTCGAGGTCACCACGCTTTGCCGGGACCTGTGGGCAATCGGGTCACTAGCGAAACGCTACAAGGCGTTCATCAACCGGTTCATTGACGTGGCCGCGGAACATCTGACACCTGAACTCGCCTTGTCCATACGCGTGCTACTGATTCACGAGTATCGACGCATCGTGCTGACCGATCCCGAATTGCCGAACGACCTGCTGCCGTCGGATTGGGCTGGCGACACGGCCCGCACCTTGGCAAGCGAGCTGTACCGTAGCGTCTTGGAACCTTCTGATCGGTGGCTATCGAAACATTTGGTTTTGCAACGAGGCTCCTGGCCGGTGCTGAACGCTACCGCTCGTTCCAGATTCAAGGCGGCGACTTGGTCGGGTCAGTTGGTAGCGCTTGCCTGACGGGGTAAGCTAGAGTCGTTTAGTTAGGGGAGGAAGCTGTGAGTAAAGCGCTTGTCGATGATGGGCGCATAGCGCTCAAAGGTGCGCCTGGGTCGCCCTATACCCGCAAGATGCTGGCGCTGTTGCGTTACCGGCAACTGCCCTATCGCTTTATTCAGGGCATGGTCGATGGTGCCGAAAACGATCTGCCCGAAGCCAAGGTGCAGCTATTGCCCACGTTCTACTTCGTCGATGACGATGGCGAGTTCGAGGCGGTAGTGGATTCCACGCCGATCATTCGTCGCTTGGAGGCATTGTCTCTGAACCGCTCGGTCGTGCCGACCGACCCGGCCATTGCCTTCATCGACTACCTGCTGGAAGACTATGGCGACGAATGGCTGACCAAGGCGATGTTTCACTATCGCTGGCACTACGAAGACGATATCGAACGTGGTGGCGAGATCTTGCCACGATGGCGCAACCTGACCAGCAGCGACGAACGCATTTTAGAGATGTCGACGTTCATTCGGGAACGGCAAATCAGTCGCCTGTACGTCGTTGGCAGCAACGACACGACGGCGCCGACCATCGAGGGCGCCTACAAACGGTTCCTCAAGCTCTTCGACGCGCACATTCGCAACGGCCCGTTTGTATTGGGTAACCGGCCCGGCGCAGCAGACTTCGCGATCTTCGGTCAACTGACCCAGTTGACGGCGTTCGACCCCACACCGATGCGCGTGACGTTAGCGATAGCGCCGCAGGTTTACGCCTGGGTCGGCGTTGTCGAGGATTTATCCGGGTTACGTCCTACCGAAGAGGATTGGGTTGGTCGCGACAACATACCCGACACGTTGCGGGCCTTGTTGAACGAGGTTGGTTATGTGTACGTGCCGGCGTTGCTTGCCAACGCACGAGCGGTTGAGTCCGGTGCCGATCAGGTGGAAACCGAAATCGACGGACGACCGTGGACCCAGCAGCCGTTTCCGTACCAGGCGAAATGCCTGCAATGGTTGCGGCAAGAACATGCTCGCCTCGACGGTGAGGATCGAGAATTTGTCGATGGTTTGTTGGAAGGCACCGGCTGTGAAGCACTGTTTGCCAAGCGTTGAGGAGTTTGAGCGTGCAACTGGACGATATGACACTCCTCAGAACCGACGCCTTCATCGATGGTGAGTGGGTGGCGGCCGACAATGGTGAAACCACGCCCATCGTCAATCCAGCCAACGGGCAGGTGATCGCCGAGGTTGCGCGTTGCGGCCGGGCGGAAGCGCGGCGGGCAATCGAGGCCGCCGAGCGCGCGCACGCCCAGTGGCGGCGCCGTACCGCCAAGGAACGCTCCCAAGCGTTGCGTCGATGGTTCGATCTGATGATGCAACACCAGGAAGATCTCGCCCGGATCATGACGGCAGAGCAGGGTAAACCGCTCAATGAGTCCCGTGGCGAGATAGCCTATGGGGCCAACTTCATCGAGTGGTTTGCCGAAGAAGCGAAGCGCGTATACGGCGACACCATTCCAGCCCCTGCTAACGACAAGCGCATCGTCACGATCAAACAACCCGTGGGCGTCGTCGCGTGCATCACGCCATGGAACTTTCCGAACGCCATGCTCACTCGTAAGATCGGCCCTGCGCTGGCGACGGGCTGCACGGTCGTATGCAAGCCCGCCAACTCGACACCGCTTTCCGCCTTGGCGATCGCCGAGCTTTCCGTTCGGGCTGGCATTCCGGCCGGGGTAATCAACATCTTGGCCGGCAGGACGGCCGAGATCGGTGAAGAATTCACGAGCAACCCCGTGGTGCGCAAGCTCACGTTTACGGGTTCAACCGAAGTCGGTAAGACGCTCATCCAACAATGTGCGGCTACGGTCAAGCGCACGTCGATGGAACTGGGGGGTAATGCACCGTTCATCGTGTTCGACGACGCCGATCTCGACGCCGCGGTGCAAGGTGCGGTGATCTCCAAATACCGCAACGCCGGACAGACCTGCGTATGCGCGAATCGGTTTCTCGTTCAGGCGGGCATATACGATGCGTTCGCTGAACGTCTTGCCGCCGCGGTGCGTGAATTCAAGGTAGGCGACGGCATGCAGGAGGGCACGACGATTGGGCCCCTCATCGATCTCGATGCGGCTAACGCGGTGCTCGCTATGGTCGACGAAGCCGTGACTAATGGCGCGCGGGCAATCGTTGGCGGAAAACGCGCAGCCAACGGCGGGTGTTTCGTCGAGCCGACGGTGTTGACCGGCGTGGTACCCAAGATGCGGGTGTTTCGAGAGGAAATATTTGGCCCGGTCGCGCCGTTGATCCAATTCGAGACGGAACAGGAAGCCATCGAGCTTGCCAACGATACCGAGTTCGGTTTGGCCGCGTACTTCTATTCCCGGGACATCGGGCGTGTCTGGCGGGTCGCCGAGGGCGTCGACTACGGCATCGTCGGTATCAACGAGGGGTTGATATCCAACGAGGCGGCCCCCTTTGGCGGCATGAAACAGTCGGGTAACGGTCGTGAAGGATCCAAGTACGGCATGGATGAGTACTTGGAGATCAAGTATTTGTGTATGGGCGGTATCGAGTCGCCATAGCGGCGCGCGGACGAAAGATTCTGGGTCAGTGCGCTTGCGCGCCGTAGCAGAGCAAGCAACGTGCGGCTAGCTCGATGCCCTCAAGGGCACTATCAGTGAGGGTTCGACCCCCGAGGTGGCCGGTCACAAACCCTGCCGTAAAAGCATCGCCGCAACCGGTGGGGTCGATCATTTGCGTCGTTGGCACCGCTACCGTCGTCGACCGGCCATCGGTCACGAGCGTCACTGGCCCCGGTCCTGCGGTGATGACTAGCACGTGAAAAAGGTTCGTAATACCACTCACGGTTTGCTCCATGGCTTCGAATTCGTGACGGTTGACGATGAGTGTATCGATGTTGGAAGCGGTGGAACGGATGAGCGGTTCGGTCAGGCGGTCGGCGTACTGTCCGGGACACCAGAATCGGTTGCGCGTGTCTCGTAGCGCGGTCGCGATTTCCAGCATACTTTCGGGAAGGTCGGGGGCGATGATCGATGCGTCTATGGCGTGATTGCGCCCGAGTGCCTCGATCCGCTCGACCGACTGATGGGTGGTGGCGGGTCCGGGATAGAAAGCAGTAATTTGGGTGCCGTCGGGCCCCGTGAAGATGATGCCTTTGGAGCAACGTGCATCCGCCACGCGAATCACGCCGATGTCATTGACGCCGAGCTCGGCGAGGTGGGTTGCGTACGCTTCAAAGTCGAGATCTCCGGCATGCACGACCGGCAGGGGCTCCAAGCCTAGCTTTTTGAGGTTGTATGCGATGTTCATCGCGCACCCGCCGTAACTACTTTCCAGGCGGGTGAGCTTGATGTTGCGCGTCTCTCCCGACCAATGGTCTGCGTGAAAACAGATATCGTCGTAGGCTAGCGTGCCCGTCACCAGGATGCTTCCCAACCGCTGCTCCACTCAAAAGGCGGTGTTCGGCTACCTTATCACCAACCCGTGCTACTCGATGCGCCTCGAATGCAATGCTTGTACGGTGGATTCGGCGGACAACCAGAACATCAACTTGAAGCGGTGCCACAAGGGCAACCCTCTCCCCCGGCGCCATCGGGCGTGCAACCCACGCAACGTCGGATTGCCTTCGAGGCGTCGTCGAACGCGCGGAGAAATCGTGGCGAAGCACAGCAGCGCCAACAAGAGGAATAGAAATCCCGGCAAGATGGGCAGCACCAGGCCCAGCAGTCCCAGTACCAGAAAAGCGCCCCCCACCAGGGCAATGAGTAGATTTCGAATCATGTCCTTGACCTTGATTGGTTACGAGATACGAATGCAAATTGCATGCCGGGTGTAACCCATTGATAAACCTACGGAAAAATCTTCGTAAACGTGCGGAATTGGCGAATTTGACCAACTTATTGAGGTTAAGATGATCTTACAACTCAGTTACCCCCCTTGCCCAACGGCATAGCTATGCTAGATCCGTGTTGGGGAAGCAGGGGCGAGCGGTGCAGGATTTAGTTGGGCAATCCTTCCAATTGGACGACAGGCACTATCAGATCGTTGCCGTCAGGAATCTTGCCGGGGATATCCTGATATACGCCGAATCCGATCAGGCCGAGCCGGCAAGCAATGCGCCGGGTCCGCGGCGGGCGGCGTTCCACTACGCGGATATTGAGCCGTTGCTGGACAGATCCCAGATCGCCTAGCCGGTCGACTACCCATCCGAGCGAGATCTGACGCGAGTTCGCAGATCTAACGTGAACCGAGACGCGGCGCCGTATCGGCGACTCTGATGTAATGCGCTGAAGGCGACCCATAGCCGCGGGTGAGATACGGCGCAGGATAATGACCGACCAGGATGGTTCAGAAGAAATCGTAGTGTTGTTCGACGACGACGGCACGGCCGTGTTGTCGGAATACCGTTTCGCGGATTTCGAATCATTCACTGCCCGAGAAGCAACGTTGGATCAGTTTGCCGCCAGTGTCGTGCAGGCCGTTTACGCCATCGTCAGCTCGGGACTTGTGGTCCGCGGTCTGGTTTTCTTCGTGTTCAAGGTTGATGAGGACGGGTACGTCCATTCCGGCTTCAATCTTCCCTTGAAATACCTTGCAGAAAATGCCGGCGCTGGCCCGGATCTTGGCCATGGTCCGGTACGTCTGGCTTGCCGTGGTCGATGCCCAGTGCCTTGGCACGCCATCAATTTGTGGGAACCTCAAGGCGAGGGAGACGCAAGCCAGGCGATGTTGGTACAGAAATCCGTGTGGCGAAATCGGCTGGAGATTAGACCGATGGGCAAAATGAACGGAGACGTAAGCGGGTTGATTAATGGCGATGAGGGTATTCGCGAGCAAGAGTTTGATGCGCGACTTACCGAGACCTTTGGCGAAGAAGGCAAGGTCGGCGTGGAGCAGTTCATGCGACAGCACAACGATCAGTTGCTAGACGCAAAGCAACGCTTCCGCGACGATTTACAGCAACAACAACAAAACTATCTAGACCAGATTCACGGCTTGAAGAACGACCTGCAGGAGCTGAAGGTCGCGTTGCGTCACGAGCAGGATCGCAATCGACGTTTGCAGGAGCTGCTGCGCGGAGACTAGGTTGACCTCGGTTTTCGCGGCTTTCGGTTCGTCTCAGGCTTCGCCAAGCATGCAAACGGAATGGCGAATGGACCGACGAGTAAGCCCATCAACACCCAGTACCGACGATCCGCCGAGCGCGATTTAGCGATCGAATAGCACGCCGCCGTGCAGAGCAGGTTGATGATGATCAGTAAGGCGACCATGCGCCCACTTTACGCGACAAACGCAATCAAGGTGCCGATGGTGACGATTGCAATGATGGCCACCAACCCGGCAAATATCCCGACGATAGCCGAACGCAGCAGCCCGTGGAACGCAACACCTTGTGCTTTGTGGTATTGCAAGACGGGTCCTTGCAGTTGCGTGGCCAGGACGAACGCTAAGGCGGCTTGTGCGAACATGAAAACCACTCCAATCCAAAGCGAGTTGGGCATGAACATCGTCAGCACGATGATGACAACGTAGACTACCAACCCTCTGAGGAAAGTGCGTTTGGCTAACGCGTCGGACCCTAGAGTCGTGTAGTTGGCCGCAACCATGAACACGCCGGCGATGAACGAGCCGAGCACCGTGGCGATGACGATGCCGTCCAACGAGTAGAGGGGTCGAACCGGTCGCGTCGTCGTCAACGTCTGGGATCCACCAGGATCTTGACCTCGCGCGGATGGCTTGCCAGCGTTGCAAAGGCATCGCTCAACTCCCCGAGCGGTACCGTGCTGGTATGCAAGGGTGCACAATTGATGCGTCCATCGGCGACCAAGTGTTTTGAGATTTCGAATTCCTCGTGCACGTAGGCGATCGACGAGGACAGGCGAATCTCTTTGACGAGCCAGGTTGCCACGTTGATCTCTGCAGGCACGTTGGGTAACCCCACAAGCGAGACGACGCCTCCGCGCCGCACGAAGTCGACCGCGTGTTGAACGGTTTTGGGGATGCCCGCGCACTCGAATACGACATCGGCACCGTCCTGATTGAGCGTCGTGCGAATAACGTCGTTGACGTCGTCACGGGTCGGATCGACGGTCGTGTCGGCGCCGAGTGCTTGCCCGAGTCGACGCCGTACCGGTTCGGGCTCGACCAGTATGGTGTGCCCGGCGCCGGCAGCCCGAGCCGCTTGTAAAACCAGTAAGCCGATCGGGCCTGCACCGATGATGACCGCGGTATCGCCAAGCCGGATGTTGGTGCGGCGTACGGCGTGCACCGCCACCGTCACGGGTTCGAGGATCGCTGCGTCTTCATCGGTCATGCCCGTGTCGATGTGATAGAGGCGGGTAGCATCGAACGCGATGGCGCTTGCGAACCCACCATGGGGTGGGGCATGCGGCCCGGCACCGATGGCCCCAGCAAACGCTACCTCGCAATGGCTGGCGTCGCCGCGGCGACACGTTGGGCACTGTCCGCAGGCGCTGGAGACTCCAATGGCAACCCGATCTCCTTCCTTGACGTTGCCGACTTCAGCGCCCACGCTGCTGATGTGCCCCATCCACTCATGGCCGCAAATGGCTGGGTTGTACGGCGCGCCGGACAGATAGGCGTGTACATCCGTGCCGCAGATGCCGCAATAGCCGATGTCGACTACCGCCTTGCCGGTTGCCGGCTCGGGTGTCGGCATTTCGATGAGTTCGACTGTATTGCGTCCTGTGACCAAACCGACTTGCATGAACTTCCATCAGTGTTCGAGAACTCTTTATAATCACCCGAAGTGGAACGGATGGCTAGTTTCAAAGCGCGGTAATAGATGAAGATTGAAATATTCTCGGACGTGGTGTGTCCGTGGTGTTACATCGGCAAGAAACGTCTCGACATGGTGCTATCGTCATCCGTGGGTGAGGGCGTCGACGTGCGTTGGCGGCCCTACCAGTTATATCCGAGGATGCCTGTCGAGGGTCTGGACCGGGCGGCGTTTCTCGAGGCTAGCTACGGAGACCGCGCAGATCGCAGCAAGATTCCGGAACGAATTCGCATCGAAGCGGAGGATGTAGGTCTCGACCTGGATTTCGGCGCGATCGAGAAGATGCCGAATACCCTCCAAGCCCATCGGTTGCTGAGCTATGCGGAATCAACCGGCACACAGCATGAACTTGCCGAGGTACTTTTCGAGTACTACTTCTGCGAGGGGAAGGACGTCGGTGATGTGGAGGTGTTGGTGGACGCGGGCGAATCGGTTGGCATGGACGCTAGTCGGGTTCGAACGTATCTTAGAAGTGAAGCGGATGTCGAGTCGCTGCGCGAGCAATTTGCGAGAGCAACTGAGCTAGGCGTCTCCGGTGTACCGTATTACCTGCTAGCGGGCCGGTTCGGAATTCCGGGCGCACAGACCCCGGACGTCATAGGACAGTTCATCGAACGTGCCAAGGAGCGGTTGTAGGCTTGACGTGCCCCGTTGGTGGCGGCCGGGCTGACCCCTGAGTCAGTCGAGAGACGGTTACTTTGGCAAAACGAACTTTGGCGTTACCGGTAGGTTGAAAACGTGCTTGGCGAGCACGTTGTAGACATGACCGCACTCGTCGCAATGGACGATCAGAAACCAGGGTTGCTTGGTTTTGGACCGCTCCTGGCTGTCTTTGGAAACGACATGCTCAACACCTTGCGCCCCGCACTCCGGACATTTCGGTTCCGCCACGGTTAATCCAGGCTCTGGTCCATTGCATGGGCAGGTAGCGCGCCCTCGGGGTGACCGACGATCTTGGCTGGCACCCCGGCGACCGTCACGTGAGGTGGCACGTTTTCGAGGACCACGCTGCCTGCGCCGACCTTGGCCCCTTCGCCTACCTCGATGTTGCCGATGACTTTGCAACCTGCTGCCAGCAACACGCCGCGGCGAATTTTCGGGTGGCGATCGCCTGATTGTTTGCCCGTGCCGCCAAGGGTCACCGAGTGCAGGATCGACACATCATCTTCGATGACCGTGGTCTCGCCGACGACCACGCCCGTGGCGTGATCGAGCATGATGCCCGAACCGATCTTGGCGGCTGGGTGGATATCCACGCCGAGGGTTACGCTGATCTGGTTCTGAAAAAAGCGCGCCAGCGTTCGGCGCCCCTGATGCCATAACCAATGCGCGATGCGATAGGATTGCAAAGCGTGAAAGCCTTTGAAGAACAAGAACGGCGACGATAAGTCCTCGCACGCCGGATCACGGGCGTAGGTAGCGAGCACGTCGATTTCCGCCGCCTGCAGTATGCCCGGATCCGCGGTGGTGGCCTGTTGGATGACGTCGCGGATCAGCATCGTCGGCAACATCGGGTTGTCGAGCTTGCTGGCGAGTCGAAAGCTCAAGGCTGCGCCGAAATTAGGATGACTTAGTATGGTGGCGTGAAAGTAGCTGCCGAGAATCGGTTCTTCTAAAGCCTTGGCGCGGGCTTCCGAGCACATCACCGGCCACAGATCACCTGGGCTCTTGATGGCGTTCAATGACGGCGCGTCGGCATCCTTTAGAACTTGCGAATAGCGTTTTTTCAAGGCGCTCGACATGCCAAAACTCCCGAGCGGCGGTAGGGGGCGTCAAAGACTAGCGATACCGGCCAATTTTGCAACCATTGTCGGAGAGCGAGTGCCTCGTGTACTGTGCCGGAATGGCAAAATCCACGGAAAGCCGATTTACGACGGTGGGCATTATCGGCCGGCGCGGCAGTCCCCACGTCGTCGACAGCCTGACCACGGTGGTGCGTTGTCTGGACGGGCATGGTGTCGACGTCGTGGTCGAAGACGACACGGCCAAAATGCTGGATGTCTCGAACTGCGAGGTGGTTTCCCGCGCGGATCTGGGCACCCGGTGTGACCTGTTGGTGGTCGTTGGCGGAGACGGCAGCCTACTTGGTGTTGGGCGTGATCTTGCCCACGCTGAGGTGCCGGTTTTGGGCATCAACCGCGGCGGCCTGGGTTTTCTCGCCGACATTGCGCCGGAACAGATCGAACAGCAGCTCGCCGAGGTGCTCAAAGGTGAGTTTCGGGTCGAAGACCACTTTTTATTGGAAGCCGAGGTTCACCGCGACGGCAACAAGGTCGATGCTTCACCGGCGTTGAACGACGTCGTCGTGCATCCCGGCAGCATGGCCCGCATGATGGAGTTTGCGCTGACCGTCAACGGCGAGTTCGTCTATGACCAGCGATCCGATGGTTTGATTATTGCGTCGCCTACCGGGTCGACGGCCTACGCCCTGTCTGCCGGCGGTCCGATCATGCACCCCGGGCTCGACGCCATCGTCATCGTGCCGATGTTCCCGCACACGTTGACGTCGCGTCCTTTGGTTGTCCGCGGTGACGCTGAAATCATGGTGACGATCGGCGATGTCAGCCGTGCACAAGCCAGCTGCGATTCGCAGGTGCAGTTCAGCTTGCAAAGGGGCGATACCGTTCACGTCAAGAAGTACCAGGCGCCGCTACGCCTGCTGTACACGCTGGGGCATAGTTTTTACGAGTCCTGCCGGAGCAAACTCGACTGGGCAAGTCGATTGGGGGGATCCGAATGACACACCTCAACACTCGGGCCCTTGGTTGGATGCTGTTGGCGCCCTTGCTGATGGGTATCGGACCTTGTGGACGGCTACCCGGGGGCAGCTTGTCGGGTGAAGATGAAACCACGCCCGTGACCGATTGGTCCTTTGCCAACGGGGTGGGTCTGTGCGCCCTCGAGGTCAACCCGACCGGCCCGCACAGCGTTACGCTCAATTGCATGTCGTGGGCGGATCGGCTCTTCGTCAGCTGCTCCCAGTGCGAGGGTAAGACCTGGTCGGCTTATGCGCTGCGTGATTCCCGGGGCCGCATCGAGGTCGGCACGCGGGTCTTTCCGGTCGACGTCAATAGGGTCACCGATGCGGATCTACTCGACAAAGTTTGGGTGGCCCGCGCGAACAAACTCGGCAACGAACGCCGTCCGCGTCCGGATCATTGGTGGAGCTTCGAATTGAAGTCGCGGTAAGGGTGCCTCAAGCCTTGCTCAAGGAGGCACGTCGAGATCGCGAACGACGCCCGCGTCGTCGATCTTGACCGCTCGAAGCTGTGCGCCATGCGTCTGAACCACGGTCTTGGCGCCGACATCACCGGTAAGGTTCGAGAGCGCGTCGAAATGAGCGCGCCCGAATCCCACCGGATGACCGGGCGTATCGCGATAGAACGGTTGTACGATCGCATCGTCGTCGAGTTGGCCCATGCAGTCGATGAGTTGCTGGAGTGTCGAGGTTGCTATAAACGGCATGTCGGCAAGACCGATAAAGGCAAAATCGACGGGCAGCAATGATCGCATCCCGGCGCTCAGAGAATGACCCATGCCGAGGTGGGCATCGCCGGCGTAGACGATGTTGCACCCGGAAATTTGCGCGGCAAGTGCTGTGTCTTCCGGTCGCATCACAACGGTCAAAAACTCGAAGACAGCCAGGTAGGTTGCGATGGTGGCAGGTAACATCGGCTGCCCGTCGTCCAGAGTGAATTGGCGCTTGTCCGTTCCGAAACGGCGCGAGAAACCGGCCGCAAGCAGGATGGCCGCGCCGGTTCGCTCAGCCAGCACTGACCTCGGCGAGTCGTTCGCGTGCAAGGATTGCCCGTTTCGCGCGCACAGCGGTGATCTCCGCAATGACCGCGATGGCGATCTCGGGTGGCGTCTTGCTGCCAATCGGCAAACCGATTGGCGCGTGTAAACGCTCGATTTCGGCCGGGCTGAGTTGCAGTGCTTCGAGCCGTTCGCGTCGACTGGCCGATGTTCGAGCAGAGCCCATGGCACCCACGTAGAAAGCGTCGGTTTTGAGCGCTTCCATCAAACCCATGTCGTCGATGCGGGGATCGTGGGTCAACGCGACAATCGCGGATGATGAATCGGCAGCGTGTTCTCTGACCGCATCGTCCGGCATGTCGCAAATGAGCCGCACGCCTGCGACGTTGAAGTCGTCGAGGAGGTGCGCGCGCGGATCGCACACCGTCACCTCGTAGTCGAGGTTTTGCGCCATGTCTGCGAGGTACTTCGACACCATGCCGGCGCCGATGATGAATAGTTGGTAGCGCGGTCCATACGTGTGGACGAGCACCTCGTTTGCCGCGTCCCACTCGAGGGGCTCGTGGTGTTCGACATCGGTGAAGCTAAACGTCCGATGCTTGAGATCAACCCGACGTTGGACCGTGCGCCGATCGCCGAGTCGCTGCTTGAGGTGCTCGAAGTGGTGTCGCGTATGCGCCGTCGTGTCGAGCGGTTCGACGACGATGTAGAGATGTCCGCCGCACGGCAACCCGAGTTTTTCGGTTTCTTCGGCGGTGATGCCGTACTGAAAAAATTGCGCCTCCGTCGCGGCAAGTTCGCCGTCCGTCAATTTTTCCAACAAATCATCTTCGACGCAGCCACCCGACAGCGACCCGACGACGTGGCCGTCGGCGTCGCACGCGAATAGCGATCCGATCGGGCGGGGTGATGACCCCCAGGTTTGCACGACCGTGGCCAACCAACAGGGCCGGTCCGATTCCAGCCAGGCTGCGACTTGATTGAGTACTTCGGTGTCGACGGCTTGCATATGTTTTCAATGCTCGTATTTTGTGGGCAGTTTACTCCGTGTGACGGTTGATGAGTATCCAAGGGCCGCTCGAGAAGATGCTGACCGACGGCAATGACCCGGTTGCCTATCAGTTGCCCGTGGGTGACGATGTTTTGCCGCTGAACGAATTGATCGGACAAGGCCTGGCGCTCGACTTCTTGCATCAGATCAGCTGCTGCCATTGCCGCGCGATCTCGCGCAAGAGCTATGGCGGAGGATACTGCTACCCTTGCTTCAAGAAATTGGCGCAATGCGACCTGTGCGTCGTCAGTCCAGACCGCTGCCACTATCACTTGGGTACCTGTCGCGAGCCCGAATGGGGAGAGGCGTTCTGCATGCAAGAGCACCTCGTTTATCTCGCCAACTCGAGTGGTCCCAAAGTCGGGATTACCCGTCGCGGTGGCGAACAGCAACGCTGGCGCGATCAGGGGGCCAGCCAGGCCGTGGCCATCGTTGGCGCGGCGACTCGACATCTTTCCGGGGTCGTCGAGGTGATGCTTCGCCGTTATGTCACCGATCGTACGGAGTGGCGGCGCTTGGTCAGTACGGACAGCCCGCAGGTAGATCTGATGGGGTTGCGGGACGAGTTGCAGGCCCAACTGCCCGAGCTGCCCGAAGGCACCCGCTGGCTCGACGGGGAAGCGGTCACCGTCATTCGCTATCCGATCATGCGTTATGGCAAGGTTGCACGGCTGACCCTGACGCCGGAACAAGACCGCATCGAGGGTCTGCTGCTTGGTATCAAGGGTCAGTTCTTGTTATTCGACCACGGTGTCTTCAACGTGCGCCAGCACCGTTCTTACCACGTGCGCGCCGAGACGATTGCTGCGCCAATCGAGGGCGATCCGCAGCTGGAAATGTTTTGAATCTGCAACGTTGCTGCGAAACCCATAAAGGAAGTCAGCCGTGAAAGACGCTAGTCCCAAGGCCGTCATGCGGAGCGAGTATCGTCCACCCGCATACCTAACCGAAACCACACGCCTCACGTTGGATATCAACGACGGTTCGACCGAGGTCACGAGCCGGCTGCAAATACGTAAGCGACAATCGGATGAAGCCGCCGGGCCGTTGCTTCTGGACGGTCAGGACCTAGAGCTCGTCTCGGTGCATGTCGACGGCCAGGAACTGTCGGGCAACGAGTTTCAAGCCGATGCAGACACGCTCTCAATATTCTCGGTACCTGATGCTTGTGAAGTGCGGATCGTGACGCGCATCAAGCCCGAACAGAACACCGCGCTCGAAGGGCTTTACAAATCCGGGTCGATGTATTGCACGCAGTGCGAGGCGGAGGGTTTCCGCAAGATTACCTACTATCAAGACCGGCCGGACGTATTGTCGAAATTTACGACGACGATCATCGCCGATGCGAAAACTTACCCGGTCATGCTCTCAAACGGCAACCCGATCGAGGACACCACCGTCGGGGCAAGACGCAGCGTCACCTGGGAGGATCCGTTTCCGAAGCCGAGCTACCTGTTTGCGCTGGTGGCCGGTGATCTAGCCCTCATGACGGATACGTTCACCACCCTGAACGGGAGGCAGGTGGAACTCAGAATCTACTCGGAGCCTCACAACATCGACCAGTGCGAATACGCAATGGGTGCGCTGAAACGGGCGATGCGCTGGGACGAGGAGGTGTTCGGTCGCGAATACGATCTCGACATCTTCATGATCGTCGCCGTGGAAGATTTCAACATGGGGGCCATGGAGAACAAAGGGCTCAACATATTCAACACCTCGTGCGTGCTCGCTTCGCCCGACACCGCTATAGACGCTGCGTACAAACGGGTCGAAGCCATCATTGGACACGAGTATTTTCACAATTGGTCGGGCAACCGGGTGACCTGCAGGGACTGGTTCCAGTTGAGCCTCAAAGAAGGTTTTACGGTATTTCGCGATGCGGAATTCACTTCCGACATGCACTCGCGCACGGTCAAGCGCATTCAAGACGTTGCGTTTCTACGATCCGTGCAGTTTGCGGAGGACCGCGGTCCGCTGGCCCACCCGGTACGACCTGATTCGTACATCGAGATCTCCAATTTCTATACCACCACGGTGTACGAAAAAGGCGCCGAAGTGGTGCGTATGCTGCACCGGTGCGTCGGCGCGGAAGGCTTTCGGAAAGGCTCCGATCTGTACTTCGAACGCCACGACGGCCAAGCGGTCACCACGGAAGATTTCGTGGCGGCAATGGAGGACGCCAACGCCGTGGATCTGCACCAGTTTCGGCGTTGGTACCAACAAGCCGGTACCCCGGTGGTGAAGGTGACGACCTTCTGGCGAGACGACACGTTCGTGCTCGAGCTACAGCAGAGTTGTCCTCCAACACCGCAACAGACCGACAAGCAGCCGTTCCACATCCCGTTGGAGCTGGGTTTGCTGACCCGAGAGGGTCAAGAGCTCGTCGATGGCGCATTGCAGATCGAGACTTCGGCGCGGGTCGAGCGGCGTGGCTCCAGCTTGTTGGTGCATTGCCAGGACAGCGCGCATCGTGTTGTCTTCAAAGGCCTTGCACATGAGCCGATCGTAAGCATGCTCAGGGGGTTTTCCGCGCCGGTACGGGTGGATTTTCCGCGCGATGCGGAAACCCTGGCCTTGCTGGCCGTGCGTGATTCGGATGGTTTTGCCCGTTGGGATGCGCTACAGAGCTTACTGCTGGCAGAGATCGGGAAGTTACAGAGCGGCGCCGCGGTCAGCGATCTTGTCGTCGGTCTGTTTGCCGACCTGCTAGGACACGCCCTGACTGCCAGCGACGCTGAGCAGCAATCGCTGCTGCGTGAAATGTTGACCTTGCCGACCGAAGACTACTTGTTCGAGCAGTTCGACGTCTGCTCCTGCGGAGCAGGAGACGTAGTCGATGTCGACGGCCTTTGCGATGCTCGCGCAACGTTGAAATCGACGTTGGCAGAACGTCTGCAGCCAACGTGGCAAGCGCTTTATGAGGCTAATGCCGCAAGCGGCAAGTATGTACCCGATGCCACCGGCATGGCCCGCCGCGGTTTGCGTAATTTGGCGATGTCATACCTAGCCACGACCTTGTCGGGGGATGCGCTGCGCCAATTCTTGTTGTCGCATCTTGAGGCGGCCGACAACCTAACCGATCGTCTTGCGGCGCTGCAAGAAATTTCCTACTCGGACGTATTCGCGGATCGGCAGTCGACGTTGGATGCGTTCTACCAGCGCTGGCAACAGGAGAGTCTGGTTGTCAATCAATGGTTCACCGTTCAGTCTGCAAGTCCGGTAAATGACGCTTCGGCGTTGCTTGCGCTCGAAAAACATCCGGCGTTCGACCTGCGCAACCCGAACCGGGTGCGCGCGTTGTTCGGCGTGTTCGGACTCAAGAACCACCGCAACTTTCATGCTTCTAACGGATCGGGATACGAATATCTTGCCGACAAGGTGATCCAGATCGATGGGTCGAATCCGCAAATAGCCGCCCGGCTCTTGACACCGTTGACCCGCTGGCGGCGTTACGACGTTGAACGCCAAGCGCTGATGAGCAAAGCTTTGAATCGCATCAGCGAGCGCGAAGGATTGTCGAAAGACGTCTATGAGCTTGTCAGCAAGAGCCTTTGAGATCGCGGCTAAAGCCGCTCCTACCCCATAATTGATTTGGTTCACTAATGGGGTAGGAGCGGCTTTAGCCGCGATTC
>JAPUIA010000163.1 GCA_027297435.1 Gammaproteobacteria bacterium
TTGTGGCCGTGTACCGACGGCCGATAGCGTTTCTTCAAACGCCGAATCAGCCGATGTTGCGACCGCAGCAGGTAAATGCCGTACGCTTGATAGACGTGGTCTTCCGGCATGCGTTCCAGTTTTGGCATGAAAATGTTCCTCACTCAGGCGTCGTGCGACGCGAAACCCGAGTTCCGTATCCCGATGACAAGAAGCCCATGAGCCGAAGCGCGGACCGTTCGGTAAGGGCGCGGCGGCGATCGTCAAACCCCGCAATGTTACCGGTCCGATTGCCAAAAAACACCCTGAAAATGCGCCTGTCAGGACATCCCTAATACCTGACTAATTTAGTATGGTATTACCTTCCCGAGCGGTTACAATTGCGCTCCCCTACTACCCGGAACGAATCGAACGTGAGTGATAGTCCTCTTGATATCGTCAGTCAGGAATACGAGGCGGGGTTCGTCACCGACATCGAGTCGGAGACCTTACCGCCAGGTCTCGACGAAGGGGTGGTCAAGTTCATCTCGGCGAAGAACCACGAACCCAGCTGGCTGACCGAGTGGCGCCTGGACGCATACAGGAAGTGGCGCGATATGCCTGCACCGGTTTGGGCCCACGTCAATTTTTCGCCCATCGATTATGAGACGATTTCCTATTACTCGGCACCGAAAAGCCAGACCGACGGTCCTCAGTCGCTTGAGGACGTCGACCCGGAGCTGTTGCGCACCTACGAAAAACTCGGCATTCCGCTGCACGAACAAGAAACGTTGGCAGGCGTCGTCAAACAACGTCCCAATGTGGCGGTCGATGTGGTATTTGACAGCGTTTCCATCACGACCACGTTCAAAGATAAGCTTGCCGAAGCCGGGGTTGTGTTCTGTTCGATCTCCGAGGCTATCAAGTCACATCCGGAACTGGTGAAGCGCTACCTTGGTTCCGTGGTCCCGCGGCAAGACAACTTTTACGCGGCGCTGAATTCCGCGGTTTTCAGCGACGGTTCCTTCGTATACATTCCCGAAGGCGTTCGTTGCCCCATGGAATTATCGACCTACTTTCGCATCAACGCGCAAAACACCGGCCAATTCGAGCGTACCTTGATCATCGCCGAGGAAGGCGCCTACGTGAGCTATCTCGAAGGCTGTACCGCGCCGATGCGAGACGAGCACCAGCTGCACGCGGCCGTCGTCGAGCTAGTCGCGCTAAAAGACGCCGAGATCAAGTACTCGACCGTACAGAACTGGTATCCGGGCGACAAGGACGGTAAAGGCGGAATCTTCAATTTCGTCACGAAGCGCGGCGCCTGCATTGGCGAGCGTTCCAAGATTTCCTGGACGCAGGTCGAAACCGGCTCGGCCATTACCTGGAAGTATCCGAGCGTCGTGCTGCGCGGCGCCGGCAGCGTCGGCGAGTTTTATTCCGTGGCGCTGACCAACAACTACCAACAAGCCGATACCGGTACCAAGATGATCCACTTGGGCCCGAATACCAAGAGCACTATTATTTCCAAGGGGATCAGTGCCGGCCACAGCCAAAACAGCTACCGGGGTCTCGTGCGCACCTCGCCGGCGGCCCGTGGCGCACGTAACTACACCCAGTGCGACTCGTTGCTTATCGGGGGCAAATCCGGCGCACATACGTTCCCCTACATCGAAAACAAGTCGGCGACCGCGATCATCGAACACGAAGCGACGACCTCCAAGGTGAGTGAAGACCAGATGTTTCTGTGTCAGCAACGCGGTATCGATGCCGAAAAAGCCGTCAGTATGATCGTCAACGGATTTTGTAAAGACGTGTTTCGTGAGCTACCGATGGAGTTCGCGGTGGAGGCCGGCAAGCTTCTCGAAGTAAGCCTGGAAGGAGCCGTTGGGTGAGTCTACTGCAGGTCGACGATCTCCACGTCACGGTGGATGGCAAGCTTATCTTGAAAGGCTTGACGCTCACGATTGAAGCCGGCGAGGTACATGCCATCATGGGCCCCAACGGGTCCGGCAAGAGTACGCTGGCCAACGTTCTCGCCGGACGGCCGGGCTTTGAGATCACCTCCGGCACGGTCAATTTCGAAGGCGTCGACCTCACACCTCTGGAACCTCACCAACGAGCACACGCAGGTATGTTTTTGGCTTTCCAATATCCGATAGAGATTCCGGGCGTCAGCAACATGGAATTCTTGAAAGCCGCCAACGATAGCCAACGGGCAGCCGCCGGTCTTGAAGCTCGATCTGCAGTCGAATTCATGAAAAGCGTCCGGACCTTGGCAGAGAGCCTGGATCTCAATCCCGACTTTTTGAAACGCGGCGTGAACGAAGGATTCAGCGGGGGGGAGAGGAAGCGTAACGAAATACTGCAGATGTTGATGCTGGAACCAAAGCTTGCCGTGTTGGACGAAACCGATTCGGGACTCGATATCGATGCGTTGCAAACCGTAGCGAACGGCATCAATCGATATCACAACTCCGGCAACGCCGTGTTGCTGATCACGCACTATCAACGATTGCTGAACTACGTGGTGCCGGACCAGGTACACGTTCTAGCCGACGGCCGGATCCTCGAATCCGGCGACAGGCGGCTTGCCGAGAAACTCGAGGCCGAAGGATACGCATGGGTGACGGCGTAACAGCCCTGGATCGCCTCTCCAGCGACGTTCCCGATTGGCTCGACCGAGATGCGTGGGCGCGCATCAAACTCAACCTTGAAGGTCCCGGCGCACGGGAACATTGGAAACACTCGTCCTTGGCCAAGACGCTGGAGGCACTCGTTGGCACCGAGCGCAGTGTCGACGAGGATCTGGGCGAATTGCCGAACGGCGTTGAAACGCTGCGCTTCAGCGAAGCCGACTCGGCTACGCTCGAGGTCATTCGACAACGGCTCGCGCACCGCATGGATTGGTCACGCTACCCGCTCGCAGACGTTGTCAATCTCATAGCTCAAGACGGTTGGATGATCCGCGTACGACGCTCGTTGGACACCCCGCTGATCATCGACGCACCGAGTGGCATCAACTCGCCGGTGATTATCGAGATCGCCCCCGGAGCTCAAGTCGAGTTACACGAGGTGTCACACGCTACCGGAGTACAAGCCCGCCTGATCAACATCGTGATCGGTCGCGATGCCAAGCTGGTTCACGCCCGCCACGATTTCGTCAGCGACTGCGAACATTGGCAGCTGCTACGGGTCACGCTCGACGACAATGCGAGTTATCAGCTCCACAGCCATGTGGTTGGCGCAAGACTACGCCGCATCGACTGCCAGATACTGTTAGAAGGCAACGGCGCGACCGCCGAGTTGACGGGTACCGGGATAACCAATGACGGTACCCATCTGGATCAACGACATGTCGTCGAACACATCGGACGCGCTACCACCAGTCGCAACAAGTTGCACAACATCGCCAAGGGTAAAAGCCGCTGCACCTTCAATGGACGGATTCACATTCATGCCGGGGCGAGCGGTACGGATGCGGATCTGCAGAACAAGAACCTAGCCCTGCATGAGTCGAGCGAGATCAACACAAAACCGGAGCTCGAGATCTACGACGATGACGTAAAGTGCGCCCACGGAGCCACTGTTGGTCAATTGGACGAGCACGCGCTTTTCTACCTGGGCTCGCGTGGCATCGAGCCGTCTCTCGCAAAAAGGTTGTTGTGCATCGGCTTCATCACAGAGTGCATCGACGGGCCGCTCGCAGATGAGCTACGCGGCGAACTGCTGAGGCACCTGGACTCATGAACGCCGCAAACCTCGCCATGCGTGAAGACTTCCCGATTCTTAAGCGGTCGGCAAACGGCCATCCCCTGGTGTATCTCGACAACGCCGCAACCACACAGAAACCCCAGCAGGTCATCGATACGCTTGCGGATTACTACGCGCGCTACAATGCCAATGTACACCGGGCGGTACATGCGCTTGCCGATGAAGCAACACAGGCGTTTGAGGGCGCCCGTGAAAAGGTCCGCGCGTTTATCGGAGCCGCGCATACACAAGAAATTATCTTCACGCGTGGCACCACCGAAGGCATAAATCTTGTCGCCGCAAGCCTTACCAGCCGCATCGGTGCAAACGATGAGATACTCATCACCGAACTCGAGCACCATTCCAACATCGTTCCCTGGCAAATGTTGTGTGAGCGATCCGGCGCAACCCTCAAAGCCTGTCACGTCACTTCCACCGGTGAACTCGACATCGACGACTTCCACGAAAAGCTATCCCGGCGCACCAAGCTCGTTGCTTTCGGCCATGTGAGCAACGCGCTGGGCACCGTCAATCCCGTAGACGAGCTCATACACGCCGCACACAAGCACGACGCATGGGTGCTCATAGACGGTGCCCAGGCAGTGCAGCATGTCCCGGTGGACGTTCAGGCCTTGGATTGCGACTTTTATGCTTTTTCCGGACACAAGATGTTCGGGCCCACGGGCATCGGCGTTCTGTATGGACGACTTGAGCTGCTCGATGCATTGCCGCCTTGGCAGGGCGGCGGCGAAATGATCGAACACGTCACGATCGAGCGGACCACCTACAACCAACTTCCGTACCGGTTCGAGGCGGGGACACCAAACATTGCGGGCGCTATCGGCTTGGGTGCCGCGATCGACTATTTGAACGGGCTGCCGCGACCAGAGCTGTTGGCCGACGAGCAAGCATTGGTCGCGCTGACCATCAGTCGGCTAAAACAGCTACCGGGCGTACGCCTCATCGGCGATCCTGCGGAACGATTGTCGGTGGTGTCGTTCCTGATCGATGACTGTCATCCCCACGACATCGGCACGCTGCTCGATCAGCAGGGTGTTGCCGTGCGTACCGGCCACCACTGCGCGATGCCGTTAATGCAGCGGCTCGAGATTCCAGGCACCATCCGCGCCAGTTTCAGCCTGTATAATTCCGGACAAGACGTCGAACGCCTGGTGGCTGGTGTCGAAAAAGCCATCGATTTTGTCTGAGGTGAAGATCATGAGCGTAGCAACATTCGATCCCATGCAAATTTCCGTCACCGCAACGGCGCGCAAACATCTCGTGGAGCAGATCGCCCAGTCGGGTCGTCGCTATGTTCGACTCGGTGTCAAAGAGAGTGGGTGTAACGGATACATGTACATCCTCGACTACGTCGAGCAACCCACCGACCGCGACCAAGCATTTCAAGTTGCAGATGACCTCGCGATATACGTCAGCGAATCCGACCTGCCGCTCGTGCAAGGTACGGAAGTAGACTTGGTGACCGAAGGCTTGAATTCAAGCCTTCAATTCAAAAACCCCAACGCGATGAGCCATTGCGGTTGTGGAGAGAGTTTCTCGATCGCGGCCACAACTTCCGGTCAATAATGGAACGACGAGTCATCCCCACTGAGCGCTCCGTCGAGGCGAAACTGGTGCCGACCGGGGATCCTGTGACGATTCCCAACGGCACCTTTGTTACCCTGACACAGACTCTCGGTGGCTCATACACCGTCATCTTCAACGGTAACATGGCGCGTATCGACGGAGCGGATGCAGATGCGCTCGGCTTTGAGCCGGACGTGTTGACCTTTCCGGTGCCGGAAGACGGCAAGATAGACCCCGCGCAAGTCTCACAAGCGCTGATGAGCGTGTTCGACCCCGAGATTCCGGTGAACATCGTGGATCTCGGCCTGGTTTACGAACGCTCGATTGGTGACGGTGGTGTTGTGAGCCTTGTTATGACGCTGACCGCACCGGGTTGCGGCATGGGGCCAGTCCTGGTCGATGATGTCAAATCCCGAGTCGGACAAGTTCCCAACGTGCGGGAAGTACTGGTAGAGCTTGTGTTCGACCCGCCGTGGTCCCGCGACATGATGAGCGAGGAAGCACAACTGGAACTCGGACTGTTCTAATGAGTTTGGACCTGGACGACATTCGCGAGGCGTTTCGCTACTTCGATAGCTGGGAAGACAAGTACCGGTTCGTCATCGACACGGGTAAGTCGTTGCCAACTATGCCTGAGGCGGCGAGAATCCCCGAGAACATCGTGCGCGGTTGCCAGAGTCAAGTTTGGCTGGTCACCCACCAACGCGATGGCAAGCTTACCTTCGACATCGACAGTGATGCCCACATCGTGCGCGGCCTCATTGCCATTGTCCTAGCCGCCTACCAAAACCAGCATGCGTCGGACATCTTGTCATTCGATATGGACGCGCTGTTCGATGAACTCAATCTGATCAAGCACCTGAGCCCGACTCGCGGCAACGGCTTGCGTTCGATGGTGGCGCGCATTCGGCACGAGGCTAAACAGGCGGCTTGAAAACCAGAAGCGGTCTCAAATAAGGAGATCGGTTCAAGCTATCAGCGCAAGTAACGTGCCCTGTCCGGTGCAGCAAATGTGGAAGCACCTCACAAAACTCGACTGGACGTGCCCCACGTCGCCCAAGACTAAAACTCAAGTCACGGTAAGACCGTTCATAGATCTCAACAATCGGAAGCCTAGCGGAGGTGGAACATGACTGAGACTGCTCGTGACGCCAAGGAGCACTCGCGTTCGAATAGCGTCGATAGTCGTTATCTGACGAAATCGGATGAAATTGCGCGTGCCATCAAGGTGTTCCGCGATCAGCGGCTTCCGTTGAATTTACGCTTTCTCGAACCCAACGAAGCCTTTACAGCCAAGGTGTTGGACATCCAGGACGGCGAGATGTTGCTGGAAGACATCCAACCGCGTGAAGGGCTAAGCGTGTTGGGTCAACGCAAGGTGTTCTCGTTCTCGGGGCGCGCCGATGGTATCTACGTGTACAGCGAAGAAAATCAAGTTCACAAAACCGAATCTGAACGAGGCTTGCCGTTCTTCCACGTCCGCCTACCCAAAAGCCTGCTCTATCAGCAACGCAGACGTGCCGCACGGTTCCGGCTGCCGCTGAGAGTGATGGCGAACGGCGCGACCGTCACGCTGTTTCGTGGTGAACCGATCACCGGCAGCATCATCGATATTTCGGCAGGCGGGTTCCGCGCCGAATTCCAAGGTCCGGTTAGTCCTATGTTCGATACGGACGAAGAAGTGCCTACCATCGCGATCACGATTCCAAACCTGTTGGAATTACACTCGAAAGGCGCCATTCGGCATTTCAACTACAACGAACAAAAGCAACGACTGACTTGCGGCATCGAGTTGACCGAGATGCACGTTACCGATCGGCGCCGCCTCGAACAATTTATTCAATCGATTGCGAAGGTTTCCCAACCCGCATGAGACGCTGGAAGCGATGCCAGTCGCAAGATTCGTCGACGTCCCAGGTCAAAGATAACAAACCAACCGATAGACCCAGCTCAGCGGCACGGGTCAGCGACTGTTCGAACACCTGATTGGTACTCCAGGCAATACCCTCGAACAGCCCCGCGACCGAAACGTTCAGCCCAACCAGCGCATACCCACCATCCTCGGTCGGCCCGAACACGACATCGTTCGAGGTGAGTAGATCGCTCGCACGATGCAGGTATTGCGCATCGACCTCCGGTAGATCGCTGCCAATCACCATGGCCGCGCTATGGTCCTCGAGACCATCGGTAAGTGCCGCATGCATCTTGGCACCAAGGTCGCCTTCGACTTGTTGATGGACGGTAACCCCTAGCTGTGCTGCCCATCGAACGACAGCAGGATGTTGGACGCCACCCTCGACCCACAATCGCAGTGGCAACCGAAGATCCGCCAACATCATCAGACCATGTTCGACTAGCTGAAGGTAGGCATCGAGCGCCAGGTCATCACCCAGCGTCTCGGCAAGACGCGTTTTTATGGTCCCTAACACCGGAGCTTTGACGAAAAGGCACACCAGCGGCTGGTCAATCATAGTAGTCGCGCGCCAACGCGTCAGGATCGGCGCCAAAGAAGTAGCGCAATCGGAACCACCACATACGCGTAATCGTCACGACCACGCCATCGCGTTGCCAGCGGCGAATCGAGGTCGTGAGGAGCTCCCGCCGGCGGATGGGCTTGCCAACCCGGCGCAGGCGTCTGGAGAGCTCAATGTCTTCCATCAACGGCTGTTCAGGAATACCGCCGATAGCCTCGAGCAGCGATCGGTGCACGAACATGCCTTGATCGCCAGTGCAAATACCGGTCAACCAAGATCGGTTGTTCATGCCATGAGCAACCACCTTGAGCAATAGGCTCGCGCCCGCCAACTGGATATCGAAACGACCCCAACTTGGCGGTCCGTCGGCAATCTCTCCAATGGCCGCAACAATCGCTGGCGAGATCGTGCTGTCAGCGTGTAGCAACCACAACCAATCGCCGGTGCTTTCCGCCACACCGATGTTGAGCTGCTGGCCGCGATTGGACTGCGCGTCGAGAACCCGGTAGCCAAAACGCCCAGCAACGGCAACGCTGTTGTCCCCACTACCGCCGTCGACCACCACAACCTCAAAGTGACAAGAACTCAGGTCGGTGAGTAGGCGCTCGAGAACGGTGGCGTCGTTCAGTGTGGGAATGACCACGGTGACGGAGGACATTTAAGACACCGTAAATCCGGCACCTGGAAATTGCATGCGTTACTCCTTGTCCGCAATGCCGAACTCGGCAAACACCTGCTGTCGATGTTCATCGAGCAGCGGCGCGCGATGCAATTTATCTAATGGGGTTTTGGTGAACTTTATCGGGTTGGCGACGAGCCGTACATCGGCATTTGCACCTGGCACCTCGACAGTTTGCAGCATGTCGCGGATCACCAAGTGCGGGTCGTTGAACAGATCCTCTGCCGTGTTGACCGGACCGCAGGGCACCTCGCCGCCAAGTGCGCGGGTGATGTCGGCCTTTGCCAGGCTGGCCGTCCAGGCAGTAATCGTCGTGTTGACGAAATCTCGGTGCTCGACCCTTGAACGCAGATCGCGAGTGCGCTCATCATCGATCAAATCCTCACGTTGCATGGCAGTGCACAGCGCCGCCCAGTGTTTCGGGCCTGGTGCGGCAATCGCAACGCCGCCGTCCGCGGTCGGATAGATATCGAAAGGACAGAGATTCGGATGCCCCGATCCACGCGGTCCGAGAACCCGCCGCTCGTAGCTATAGTTGGTGATGAGGGTCTCGCAGAGAAACGTTATCGCATCGTACATGCTGATATCGAGGAATTGACCCTCTCCGCTACGGCGAGCTTCATGCACCGCGGACAGCACGCCAAGCGCAAGTAGAGTGCCGGGATAGAGGTCGCCGACACTGGCGCCCGCCGGATAGCCGACCCCACCATCCGGACCGGTGATGTGCGCCAACCCGCCCATACATTGAGCAACGATATCGAAGGCAGGCCAATCGACGTAGGGACTTCGGCCGGTACGCGGATCACCAAAACCACGAATGGCACCGTAGACGATTTTCGGATTGCGGCGGCAAACCGCTTCATAACCGCAACCCAACCGGTCCATGACCCCGGCGCGGGTGTTTTCGATCACCGCGTCGGCATGCTCGACCAGCTGCATGAATCTTTCGCGATCGTCCGCCGCTTTCAAGTCGAGCATGACACTGCGTTTGTTGCGATTGATGCTCGCGAAGTAGCCGCCGAAGTCACAACCCGCATCGCGATCGGATGCTGGGGTCGCGAAGTCCTCGGGATGTGGCGGCAAGCCGCGACTGATATCGCCATTCGGAGGTTCGATCTTGATGACGTCGGCGCCTAGGTCGGCCAAGATGGCCGAACCGAACGGGCCCGCCAATGCCATGGTGCAATCCAATATCGTGATATCGGACAACGGTCCGCCGTGCCTCGCCATCTCAACCCCTCCAGTGCCGAGATGGGACTATAACTTAGTCGTCCCTGAAAAAGTCCGTCCGGGACTTTTTCCGGGATGTCGCCTGGCTCAAACATCGTCTGAGCTTTGCAGTTTGGGCAGGGCCAAACTGCCGTAAGTGTTGCTTGCAACACTTACGGCTCGCGCCGAGCTTCGCTCGCGGCAGGCCGCCCCTGCGATGCAGGGGACCCATGCCCTGCAAGTCGGCCGCCGCATATTGCAAGGTTTTAGCGGGAAACCCGTTAAAACCTTGCAATTTCCACGCTGGTAATTCTACG
>JAPUIA010000164.1 GCA_027297435.1 Gammaproteobacteria bacterium
TGCCACGTATAGTTTTCGCCCGCTTTGGCGGCGAGATGCACCACGACATCCTGGTCTTGAAACGCCAGCTTGATCGCATCGAAGTCACTGATATCCGCGCAGTGCGTGCTAACGCCATCGACCATACCGCGATTCAACGCCGTGAGGTCCTGTTCGCTATCTATCGCGCGGCGTAACGCGGTACCGATCAACCCACTCATACCCGTAACAAGAATTCTCACTCAGTCCACCCAGCACCACGATCAACCCAGTTTACGGTCAGCCAACCTTGCACGGCAACTTTTCCGATTCGTGGCTTGCCCCCTGTATTCGATTCGCATCACCGAGAGGTCTATGCTTGATGACTGATCGAGCTTAGGAGCACGCATGGCGGGCGGCCCCATTGCACCGTATCAAGGTGACGAGCCCTATATTTTCGTGAGCTACTCGCACGAGGATTCCTCCGACGTACACGCGGAGTTGGTGCACTTGCGCGAAAACGGGTTCAACGTGTGGTACGACGAGGGTATCAGTCCCGGTTTCGCTTGGCGCGACGAACTCGCACACGCCATCGATCGGTCTAGCTTGTTCCTATTCTTCGTGACAAATCACTCAATCAATTCCGACAATTGCTTGAAGGAGTTGAACTACGCATTGAGCCGCAATCGGCCTCTACTAGCAGTGCACCTCGAACCAACGGACCTGCCCCCGGGTTTGGCCCTCAGCCTGAGCGATCGTCAAGCAATCTTCCACCACGAGCTATCGTCAAGCGCATACACACAAAAGATCACCGATGCGGTTGCAAAGTTACTCGACACGGATCCTAAACCCGTTTCGCGGGGTAAGCGTGCGTGGCGCCGGCCCACGGCAAAGCTGATCACACCAATCGCCGTTCTGGTCGTCGTCGCGGCAATCATTACTGGCGTGATGTTTCTCGATGACTCGACCGAGGCGCCGATCGACTCGATCGCGGTACTGCCCTTCTAAAATGGCAGTACTGATCCGTAAGGCTAGTATCTAAGCGACGGTATCACCGTCGGGTTGATCAATAGTCTCTCGAAGCTGAACGGTTTGCGCGTCGTTCCTCGCGGCATCGCGTTCGCGTACAAAGACAGTGACCTGGACCTCCGCTCAATCGCGACCGAATTAGGCGTGCGGGCGTTAGTCACCGGCCGAATCAGCGAAATCGGTGACACGCTCGTCATTAGCGCCGAACTGGTGGACGCGACTCGCGTCGAGCAACTGTGGGGCGAGCAATACAATCGAAACGTCGCCGATGTACTCGCCGTCCAGCAAGAGCTTGTCGGGGCGATCATCGAACAGCTCGCTCTCAGCTTGACGCCGGAGGAACTGACGCAGCTAACAGACCCGGCCACGCAAAACCCAGAGGCATACCGACTCTACCTGAAGAGTAAGTATCACATTTTTCGTGTTACCGCCGACGGCTTGGACAAGGGCGTTGGTTACGCCCAGCAGGCGATCGAACTGGATCCCGATTTCGCGCTCGCCCATGTTGCGCTATCCCAAGCACAAATGACCCGTGCTTACCTTGGCCGCATACCCTGGGCGGAAGGCGGACGCATCTCGCGCGCGGCCGCACAACGTGCGTTGGCGCTAGACGATTCACTTTCTGAAGTTCATGTCGAACTGGGTTTCCTAGCCCACCACTTCGATTGGGACTGGCTTGGTGCGGAGGCGGCGTTTAGGCGAGCTGTAGAATTGGATGCCAACAACGGGGACGCATGGCAGGGGGTGTCGGAGGCACTATTGTCGCAAGCCCGCGTCTCGGAGGCCGTTGCTGCAGCAACACGGGCCGTCGAACTAGCCCCACTCGAACCAAACCTGGCTCAGTACCTTGGACATGCCCTGGTTCATGCTCGGCGCTACGAAGAGGCGCTCACGGCGATCACGCAATCACTCGACATCGAGCCCAACCACATACTCGCACGGTCCGGTGTTCCGAGCGTTCTGTTGCTGCTGGGTCGCAATGACGAAGCGATCACCGCCGCCCTGGAGCTTATCGAATGGTCCGGTGGCGACCCGGCGTCAAGCTCATTGCTGGCGTGGATCTATAGCCAAACCGGCAATCTCGATGGTGCCCGGATGATCTTGGAGAATCCGGCCCGTGACAGCACTACCCGTGCGCGGGCACTCATGGCAACTGGCCAGGCAGATGCGGCCTTCGCAATACTCGACCGGTTGTTCGACTCGCGTTCACGCGGGCTTCTGTGGTTCAGCACGTATCCTGGAAACGAGGTTTTCCGAGACGACGCTCGCTACGAAGGCCTGATTCGCCGGATGGGTGTTGCGGTCCAGTAAGAAGATCGATGACGTCAGCTCTTGGTGTATTCCGGGTAGTCGGGCGTCCACATCATGTCGTCGATGTCGGCTTGGCCTTGACAGCGAGCGACTCCGTCCGCCTCGGCTTGCCGGACCACCGCAACGGCGACGTCGCGGCAGACCTCGCGTAACCGGTCGATGGCAGGAAATAGGAGCCCACGTGCAAGCTCGTCATCGGTTATGGATTGTGCCAATGCAGCCGACGCGGCACTGACCATCGAGTCGGTGACGGACTGCGCATTCGAGGCGAGCGCGCCGAGACCCAGTCCGGGAAAGATGAAGACGTTGTTGCCTTGGCCGATGCTGTATTCGTGTGTCCCGATACGCACAGGTGCAAACGGGCTACCCGTGGCGACCAACGCACGGCCTTCGGTCCAGTTCAAGATATCTTCGGGCTGGGCTTCGGCACGGTCCGTCGGGTTGGAAAAAGGCATTATCACCGGACGCTCGGTATCCTGCCCCATGCGCTGCACGATCGCTTGCGTAAACGCTCCAGGTTGACCCGATGAACCAATCAAGGTGGTTGGCCGGTACCGCGTCACGACGTTTAGAAAGTCCCGAGTCGACACATCCGGCAAGCCTAAGCTTCGGGCATGTTCTACGGGCCAAGCAAGTTCCGCCTTGTAAGCGTCGCCTATCTCACGGTCGTCGACCAACAACCCCTGAGAATCGATGACGCCGACCCGTTCGAGCGCTTTGCGCCCCGAAAGACCAACGCCGGTCATGGCAGCCTTGATCTGCCGGGCGATGCCAAGACCCGCAGCGCCCGCTCCATAGATCAACACACGTTGCTCTGCCAGGGCGAGCCCACTGATGCGTTGGGCCGACAACAAACCGGCGAGTGCGACCGCGCCGGTTCCCTGAATGTCGTCGTTGAACGACGGCAAACTGAACCGATGGCGGTTCAGGATCGTCAGCGCATTGTCTTTGCGAAAATCCTCCCATTGCAGAAGCGCGTCGGGGCACACGGTTCGCACCGCCTCAACGAACTCATCGATCAACGCATCGTACGCTGCACCTCGCAGTCGTTCCTGGCGCCACCCGAGATAGCCCTGATCCTCCAACAACGCCGCATTGTCGGTGCCGACATCCAAACTCACGGGTAGGGTTTCGCTCGGATGCACGCCGGCGCCTGCGACGTAGAGCGCCAACTTTCCAATAGAGATAGCCATGCCACCGGCGCCCTGGTCGCCGATACCCAGAATCGACTCGTTGTCGGTCGCGACAATCAACCGAATGCGTCGCGAGCCGACGGCGTTTAACAGTACGTCATTGATGCGCCCACGAAACTCAGGCGTAATCCAAACGCCGCGTCCTCGTCGAAATACTTGGCTGAAGTTCTGCGTCGCAAGACCCACCGTGGGTGTGTATACGATGGGCATGAACTCTTCCAAGTGATCGGTCAGCACCCGGTAGAACAAGTGCTCGTTGCGGTCTTGTAGCCCGGCAAGGCTAACGTAGCGCTCGAGGGGCGTCGCATAAGCACTAATAGAGGCATAAATGCGTTGCGCCTGCTGCGCCATGCTCTTTTCTTCGCTCGGCAACAGGCCGTGAAGTCCGAATGCTGCCCTTTCTTTTTGCGTAAACGCAGTACCCTTGTTCAACAACGGGTCACGGATAAGATCGTATCCGGTCTTAGTGATTCGCACGACCTGGCTAGCCTGTCTGATGAAATACCGGCCACGTATCGACCAGCCGGTCGCTACGGAACACCAACAGGTCGCCAAATTGCAGCATGACGAACTCACTTTGGGTGGGGCGCAAGAACATGTAGTCGTCGACCTGCAAATCAACCGCTTCAGAGGTGGTGATAGGACTTTGGTTGGTGCTTTGGTAAAGAGGATCCGGTACTCCGGCCGGCGATACGACGCGGGCTTTCCAGTAACCCCCGTAGATGTAGTAGAGCCTGCGCATGTTCGGGTTCCACCACGGTAAGAAATTCGCGATCCAGGGATCACCGGCAACCTTCAGCTCATCGTAGCGTTTGAGGATCGGCGTAGCGATGAAGAACGCCGGCAAATTCTCGGTCAGGTGGTACGTATCGAAATCGGTCGGCTTGACGACGCCGGACCCGGCCGCTAAGTCGTTCATGGTGTTGTCGGAATCGTAGATTCGCAGCGTATGGCTTCCAGCACCGTTCAACGTCAACTGGTCCACGGCAACACCGGCGTTTTTGGCGTTGTCCATGAAGCCTCGATAGATGCCAAGGACGTTCTGAACCGCAGGATGATCGAGCGACGCCCCTAACCCGGTGAGGTGCGGTTCGTAGCCCATCAAGCCTGAGAAACTCAAATGCTCAGGGTCTTCTTGTATCGCTTTGAGCAGCGGCCCGAGTGCTTCCGGTTCCGGCAACCCACCTCGGTGCAGGCCCACGTCGATCTCGAAGTTGATGCGCATCTTGACCCCAAGCTGCCGGGCAAGGGCCTGGTACTGCCCAAGGCGCTGCGGCGAATCGATGAGCCATTGCACCTGATTCGCCGCATCGAATCTCGCGTGTCCGAGTTTTCGGTAGAACGTCGCGGCGGCAGCCACCGGCATCGGTTTACCCAACAACGCGTCCGCCCCCGGGAACGCATCGGCAACGGCGTTCAAGAACGGTTGATGAAACACCATGAGTGCGTTGGTTTTCGCCCGTTGCATCACGTGTTGCAGCAACGGTACCGAAGGCAGGGACTTCACCACCACGCGGTAGGTTTTGTCCGGCCCGACCGAACTCGTCAGCACGTCGACGTTGCCGTCGACGCGATCCGCATCGAGCAACATAACCGGTCGTCCCGGTCCGTCTCGTTTCAACAGCTCGTTGAGGCTTGAAAAGTATTCGTTGTGCGGTGCACCTCGGTCCTCGGGTCGCCAAAGCAGAGCCGCACCACCCGCCGCTGCCGCTAAGCCGGCCCCGCCGAACAACAGTGACCTGCGCTTCACGCTGTCACGCCGAAGAGTTTCTTCAAGTGATCGTTCAACATTCGACCTTGGGGGTCGAGGCTCTGGCGGATCTCCTGGAAGTCTCGGAACCGCGGGTAAAGCTTCGTGAGTTCGGCCGCTCCCAGCGAATGCACCTTGCCCCAGTGCGGTCGTCCGCCATATTTCCAGAAGATCGGTTCGATCAAATCGAAATAAGGACGGTAGTCTTCGCCAGCCGTGCGGTGAATGGAGATTGCCGCGTGGTCTTCATCGCCCGTACTCATGCTGAGCCAGGTATCGTCACGGCGCACGTAGCGGTACTCCAGCGGAAAGATCACGTCGACTTCCTTGTCGATGATGGTCTTGAGAATCTCCCGCAGGCACGGCGCGCCTGCATCGATGGGTACCGAATACTCCATCTCGTTGAAGCGGGTATTGCGCACGTTCGTCAAGATCTTGTAGGAATCATCCACTCGCTCCGAAGGTTCCGACTGCCCCATGATCGAGTTGACGATCGGCAGACGTTCGCGCGGTGGAACTTGGCTCAGGTCCTTTATGATCTGAGCGAAGGCTGCATCCGCTTCCGGTGACGGTGGCGGGTTGTTGGTCGGCGCATCACTTTCATCCGTCGCGAGCACGCCAGCGTAGTCCGAATGCGTGTAGGGAAACATCTCGAAGTGACGGTGCTGAGCCGCCGACTCATCGAAGCTCTCGAGCACCTCCTCGGTTTTTTGTGTCCAGGTTTTCTGGATGAGGCGGTATGACCCGCGATTCTGCAACGTCATGCGCGTCACCACGCCAAGCGCACCGACGCTGACCCTTGCCGCATCGAACAGTTCCGGCGTTGCCTCGCGACTCACGTCGAAACTCTCTCCATTCGGCGCAATCAGCCGCAGGTTAGTCACATAGTCGGAGAGGCACCCGAACTCGATTCCCGTACCATGCGTCGCGGTCGCCGTCGCGCCGGCGAGCGTCTGGCGGTCGATATCGGGTAAATTGAACATGGCTTGACCGATAGCCTCGAGCGGCGCGCCCATGTCGCCGAGCCGCGTGCCGGCACCAAACGTCGCTTGCAAGGCCCCCGCATCATGCTCGATGAGCCCGGCAAGCCGATCGATGACGACGAGGTGACCATCGGTCGGCACCAGCGGCGTAAAGGAATGTCCCGAGCCGACCGGCCGGATCGAACCGGTGGTCGTCGCCAAGAAGTCAGCGAGTTCGAGTTCAGTGGCAGGCGCGAATCGGCCCCTGGGGTGGGCCACGAGACCACCCGACCAATTGCGCCACGGCAACGACCCGCCCGACTCAGCCAGGACTGGCCTCACACCACCAAAGAAGGCGGCCAGCGCACTGCTTGCGAGCAGCCTGCGCCGGGTGATTCCGGTCATTGCCCACCTCCCGCCATGAGGTCGATCATCGCCATGAGGTCGTCGCGTTCACAAGCCATGCAGTACCCCAGCGGCGGCATGTTGTTGAACCCCTCGATCGTGTGTGTCAAAAGCACGTCTTTGCCTTGCTGAAGTCGCGGTTGCCACTCCTCGACGACCCCCATACGCGGCGCACCGCCCTCCCCGTTCACATGACAAAGCGCACAGCTTCTCGTCCATTTGTTGAGAACTGTCTCCGCAATCTGACTGGTTTGCGGCGCCGCTGCCTTCCGCTCGGGTTCGCGTGCCTCGTCGCCCGTACAGGCCACTACCCCTAAACAACCCAACCAAAGCACACCGACTTTTAGTTTTGAGACGAATCCGCGCATCAGGGGCGATAGGTAGCTTCGATGCCAAAATGGCGTGGCGTGCCGATCATCTCTTCATTGAACCCGAAGAACGACAGGTCAAACGCATAGACCATATACTCTTCATCACCTAAATTGCGGCCAAACGCGGATACCTCCCACTTGTCGTCGGCGGACGTCCAACTCACCCGTGCATTCCAAAGCCAGTAGTCGTCTTCACGCAAGAGCGGATTGTTCAACGCATCGAACCAGACTTCGTCTTGGTAGTTGAAGTCGGTCTGCAGCGTAACCGTGCCGATGCCGTCGAGCAGAATGTCGTACTGCACCAGGCCGTTGAACGTAAGCTCCGGCGACATGGTGATGTCGTTGCCGGAAAAATCGCCCGAAGGAAGAACGAAATCCTTGTATTCCGTACTCAGCCAGCCCAATCCCAAATTGACGAACATGTTGTCGATGGGCAGCCACTGCAGTTCGAACTCCGCACCATAAATTTCAGCGTCTGCTGCGTTGGAAATCGTGGAGAAGCCAATACCCCCTACAATCACGAAAGCGAATACCTGAAGGTCTGAGTAGTCGTAGTAAAAGGCCGACCCATTGAACCGTATTCGACCGTCGGCCAGCATCGACTTGAAGCCGACTTCATAGCTCAAAAGCTCTTCCTCGTCGTAAGGCGCGATACCGTCGCTGGTGCTCTGAATACCACCGGCTTTGAAACCAGTTGTGATACTGCCGTACAACATTAGATCGTCGTTTATTTGGTAGTCGAGCACCGCGCGTCCGGACACGTTACTGAAGTCATTGTCTGCCGACGCCGGATAGCCGGGTTGCGCGGGGTTACCGGCGGCAGGCTCGTCAAAGAAAAAGAAGCTAGCATGCTCGATTTCCTCGTCGGTGTAGCGTAGGCCTGCCGAGAGTTTCAGCTGATCACTGAGATACACGGAAGTGTCGAAAAAGAGCGCAAAGCTGGTAATTTCCTGCTTGGTGCCGGATTTGGTTTTAAAGACAAACGCTTCCGGACAGAAACCGCTGGGGTTGCCAACCGGGGCAGAGCAGTTGACGTCGTCACCGACGAAGAAAGGTCGGAAATCTCGCAAAATATCGAACGCGGTATTGTCGGTCGCTTCATCGTCTAGATAATAAACACCGCCCAGCCAGGACCATTGATCGCCTTCCCAACTGATACGCACTTCCTGAGAGAACGATTCCTGATCAACCGCCAGTTCACCCGTTAGGATGTCGTTGGGGCCGTCATCGGTTTCCTCGGGGCGGAAGTCGTCCATATCGTCGAAAGACGTGATCGACGTAACGATGTAATCACCGATCGTCCAATCGACCGTAAGTGAGACGCCCCAGAAATCCGTATCGTTTTTAGCCTCAAAATCGTAGTTGCCCTCGTCGTAATCTGGTGTTGCCGGTACGTCGACTCCGTTGAGCGTTGTGTATGGTGCCTCTTCCGAGTAGCCAAAGATGTCGACGCAAAGGCCGGCCAGGATGTCTGCGGTGGGACACATGTTTCCGCCGGCATCCCAAACGCCGAGATGCCGATACTGAACAGCGTCCGACTCCGTCTTGCCACCGCGAACGTTGAACAAGACATTCAGGTCATCCGTTAGCTGGGTCTCCAGTAGTACGCGCCAGGCAAACTCGTCGATGCCTTGCTGGTCGTTGCCGGTAAATCGATTCTTCATCCACCCGTCGGAATCGGTCTTGAGAAAAGCTGCCCGAAACGCCGTGGTGTCACCAAGCGGACCGCCCCAAGCACCTTCGAACTTGGTCATGTCCCAACTACCGTACCCCGCCCTCACCCAGCCATCCCATTCTCGGGTGGGTTTGCGCGAGACAAAATTAACGGCGCCGCCGGTGGCATTGCGTCCGTAGAGGGTTCCTTGCGGTCCTCTCAGTACCTCCACCCGCTCGACGTCGAGCAGCTGAAAGATCTGTGCGGCGTTCGATGAGATGTAGGTTTCATCGGTGTAGGCCGCGACGGGGCCTTGATTGAGCACCCCGAAGTCATTAAGTCCGACGCCCCGGATAAATGGAGCCGGCACCCCAGTATCGCCGTTCGGATAACCGACACTGAAGTTAGGGGTTTGAGCAGTGATATCTACCGACTGACGAAAGCCGAACGCTTCGATCGCATCTGCTGTGAACGCAGTGACCGAAACCGGGGTTTCCTGCAGATTCTCTTCCCGCTTTTGAGCTGTGACGATGATCTCTTCGATCATCGCCGTACCCGTGGTGGATTCTTGTGGGTAGGCGTTGGCACACATCCCTACGACCATGAATGCACAGGCCCAGCGGGTAATCCATTTAACGCTGAACATCCTCTTCTCTCCATTGAAAATGACACCTGGATTGTACGCCTCTCGTCGAATTCGTTTTAATGCCGCGTTTCGACGCACAACTAAGGACCGTCCCAACATGGCGCACGTGGACATCAACGGAGCGAAACTCTGGTACGAGGTAAGGGGCGATGGCGAGCCAATCCTTCTACACCACGGCTACACCGCCTCGCGCGTCAACTGGATGCCCGTGGCACAACGCCTCCAAGACGAATATCAAATTATATTGATGGAGGGACGCGGCACCGGCGAGAGCGAACATACACTCGACGGTTACTCGCTAGAACAATATGCAGCCGACGTCATCGGCATGCTCGATCACCTTGGGCTGGATGAGGTCACATTCGCCGGACACAGCATGGCGGGCGGCATGGGCTATCTGCTGGGTCTGAACCACGCGCAAAGGCTCTCGCGCCTCATCCTGATGGCGCCGATCCCCGCCGACGGCGTCGGCGCCATCACGCCCGAGCTGCGAGCACAGCGGATGAACGAGCGTCGTCGCGGTGACCGCGCAGCAATATTGACGCGCTATCGAGCGATGCGCTTTCGACCCGACGTCGAGACGGACGAATGGCTGGAGAGTCGCGCCGACCACATCCTCGGCTGCGCGGACGGACACTTCGAACAGAGCGCAGAATCCATGGAGGCATTGCGCGTTGCCGATCGGCTCGGCGAGCTGACGGTGCCGACCCTGATAATCGCCGGCGCCGTGGATAGCTTGCTCGAGGCCAACCTTCAGGACTTCGTCGCCCTACCCAACGCAACGTTGGAGGTGCTTTCTCGAGCCGGTCACGAAGTGGCCGTACACGAGCCGGAACGCGTAACCCGAGTGATCAAACAGTTCATGCGTCACGGACCGGTCACCGCGGCGCAGTTGCTGGCCAGGTTGGAGCAATAATCACCGGCGTGCCGAGCGGTCGGCTATGCCCTCGCGGTTGCGTTGGTGTTTAATGGATGCAAGGGCAATCATCGGGAGACATCAAAATGCACGTTGGCTTCGCACCGCTATTCCAGAACCTCGGCAAACCGATACCGGACCACGAGGTGTACGCCCTCGAGCTCGCGATGGCTCGCAGAGCCGAGCCGCTGGGTTTCGATTCCGTCTGGTCGGTCGAACATCACTTCAGCGACTACACGATGGTTCCCGACGTTACGCAATTCTTGAGTTACATGGCCGGCTGTACACAGAACGTCCAACTCGGGTCGATGGTCATCGTGTTGCCCTGGCACGATCCAATTCGCGTGGCCGAGGAAATCACCATGCTCGACGCGTTGTCCGGAGGACGCATGATTCTAGGGATTGGCCGCGGCCTGGGCCGGGTCGAGTTCGGCGGGTTTCGAGTGCCCATGGACGAATCCCGCGATCGATTCGTCGAATCCGCAACGATGATTCTAGAAGGCTTGGAAAACGGCTACGTGGAATTCGATGGCAAGTACGTTCGCCAACCGCGTCGCGATCTGCGTCCGGCACCGAATCAGAGCTTTCGCGGGCGTACGTTTGCGGCCGCCGTCTCGCCCGACTCAATGCCGATAATGGCGAAACTTGGCGTCGGCTTGCTGGTCATTCCGCAAAAACCCTGGGAATCGGTGCGCGAAGACTTCACCGTGTATCACGACGTCTGGGCTGCAACCCACGGAGCGGAGTCGCACCCGCCGGATCCCATGTGCGGCGGATTTTTCTTTGTCGACGAGAGCGCCGATCGCGCCGCCGAGATGGCCCACCAATACATAGGACGTTACTACCACTCCGTCATCGATCACTACGAACTACGCGCAGGACACCTCGCGGAAACCAAGGGCTACGAATTTTACAAAGGAATGCACAAACACATCGAAAAACGCTCGGAAGACGGCGCGGCCGCCGATTTCGTGAACCTCATGCCTTACGGCACGCCCCAACAAGTGATTGAGAAAATCGAGTTCATCCACAACACTATCGGCGCACGCGGCGTGATGACCCATTTCGCGTTCGGCGGCATGCCCTACGATGAAGCGAACCGCAACATGCGCTTGTTCGTCGACCAAGTTATGCCGGAACTACAGCGTTTGGGTGACCAACAAGGAGCGCTAGCCGTCGCTTGATCCAGGCCGCCATGTGCTGAGAACCGCTCTTTTTCGTTCATACGTGCCAAATCCAAACTGCCAGCAACCCTCTGGGTTGCCGACGACGAGCAGTGGTAGGCCCCACGGGAGGAGGAGTAACGCCGCCAGCGGCCCTTTTCATAAAAAAGAGAGGCGCCAGCGTATTCGTGCAGATATTTATGGGGCGGGACACTAGGTACGCGTCTCGTCCAGCTCGAGGGCAAATACCTCCTCCGGCGAGCGTATCATGCGATGCCGTGCGTAAAACCCAAAATAGGCAAGCCCCGCCACAAACCATAAGGCAACGCCGATCACCCCCTGACGAAAGTCGGCGTTCAGAAACAAGGTAACCAACGCCACCACACTGATGATCAGCGCAATCCAGGCCCCCGGTGCACCAACGGGACTCACATACGGGCGCGTCATGTGAGCGAAACGCTTCTTCAACACCAGGTAGGCGGCCATCTGCATAGCGTAGGCGATTACTGCCCCGAACACGGCCATGTTGAGAATGACACCGCCAAACGCACCGGAGTCGTCCGCAAAATGCAGGACTAGCAATACCGCGTATCCCACCAATGCGCCCAAGATGAGGGCGACATGCGGCGTTTTCCGCTCGCCGTGGGTGATCGACATCCAGTGCGGGAAGTAACCGGCCCGGCTCAAGGAATAGATGTTGCGCCCGTACGCGTAAATGATCGCGTGGAAGCTAGCAATCAGGCCCGCCACTGCCACTAATCCCAACACCTTGCTGCTGGTGACGCCCAGCGTGATCTTCATCGCATCGAGCAGCGGCTCCTCGGTGGCGGACCCAAAGTAAGCGGCGCCGCCGCCGACGCCCATGTTGAGGAAAGTGACGCACACACCCGTGATGATCAAGGTAACAAGGCCCCAGATCAGACCCCGCGGCATGTCGCGGCGCACATCCACCGCTTCTTCGGCCGCCAAAGGCAGTTGCTCGATAGCGAGGTACAACCAGATCGCGAACGGCAACGCAGCACCCACGGCGCCAAACCCTTTCGGGAGGTATCGACTGTGGCCGGGATCGGGTTCGATGTTCCAGAGGTTGTCCCACTGGAAATGCGGAACGGCACTGACGAAGTAAACCGCCAGGATGGCCAGCGCCACCAGCGTGATCACAACGACAAACCGAAACGACGCCTCCACGCCCACAATGTTGAGCCCGACGAACGCGACATACAGGCCGGCCCACCAGACTGGCTGCACTACATCGGTCGTCTCGAAGATGTTTTGCAGGTAGGCGGCAGCGAAGTAGCACACAACCGCGGTGGTAATGACGTACTCCATGTTTTCCGCAAGACCGGTGACGTACCCACCCCATGGGCCAAACGCGGTTCGCCCAAAAGAGTAAGCCCCGCCGGTGTGCGGTAACGCAGGCGACATCTCGGCGATGGAGAAACACAAGCCCAGGTACATGACCGTGATGACGACGACGGCAAGCAAGAATCCACCGAACCCGGCTTGACCGACGCCCAGGTTCCAGCCCGAAAAATCGCCTGAGATGACGGCGCCGACGCCGAGCGCCCAAAGGGAGAACACCCCGGCATAACGCTTGAGCCCACGCCGGGTAAAATAGTCTGCCTCAGTCTCGCGGTAGGTGATACCGCCCGGTTTATCTTTGGTCACTTGCGGTTGAGATCCTCAAGCCGCGAGTTCTATCGCACACGGACGATGCGATTCCCGATATAACGCACGCCATTTCTCCGTTGGGTAGCAGTTTAGGTGGGACGAATGTACACCTGAGTGCCCGCACTCGCTACCAGCTCGGATCTTTCCGGAACAATCCGGGCTAGCGGTTCGTGTCTTTACCTGCCCAATCAGCGATGCCACCGTCTTTCGGTATGGGTATCTCGTGCACGCGTTCGTCGACGTCGTCGTATTCGAGCCTGAGTGCTTTGCAACACACCGCATGCAGGTTGTAGCACAAGGTGTGGTAGGTCAGTTCCAGAATATCTTCGTCGGTCAAGTGCTCATGAAGCGCTTCGAACAGGTTATCCGAGGCACGACCACCTTGCAGAATCAACACATCGACCCAGGCCAACACCGCTCGGTCCCGGGCGGAAAAGGCATCGGAAACCTGCCAGTTGGGAATCGCATCGATCTGTTCCTCGCTGATGCCGACTCGCCGCGCGGCCTTGCAATGCTGCGAGAAAACGAACTGGCTGCCTTGCGCATACCCCGCACGCATGATGGCGAGTTCGCGGACTATCCCGTCCAGATTGCTGATGCTCTTGTCGGCGAACATCCCGAACATACCGAAGTGGTCGGTCGCATGTTCGAACACGTAAGGTACCAACGCGAACACCGTCCACCAGTTGCCCGGCGTACCTGTCGCGGTCCCTGGCTCAGCCACCGGATCCCGATCTCCGAACAAAGCCTGATAGAACTTAAGCGCATTGGGGGGCGCCTCGTTGAGCGGTACTTCTCTGAGTCTGGGCATGCTGATGCACCTCTGATTGAATTGATGGACCGATGCTATTGACAGGCACGGACGACCGCAACGATATTGGAGGGCCAGTCAACAGGGGTACGCCATGCCAACCAACGAAACGTTCGACATCCAAGGTATCAATCACCTCGCGCTCGTCTGCAAGGATATGAAGCGCACGGTCGACTTCTATTCGGGCGTCCTCGGCATGCCATTGACAAAGACCATCACGTTGCCGAATGACATGGGTCAACATTTTTTCTTCGACATCGGCAACGGCGATCAACTGGCATTCTTCTGGTTCCCGAACGCGCCGGAGAGCGTACCCGGTGTCACGCATGCGCGCGCCCTCGTCGGAAGAGGTGATCTGACGTCGGCTCATGCGTCGATGAACCACGTGGCCTTCAACATTCCCTTGGACAAGGTCGACGAGTACCAACAAAAATTGCTGGCCGCCGGTGTTGATGCGACTGCCGTCGTGAATCACGACGACTCCGAAACCCAGGCGAGTGCAGAGGTCACCGACACGACCTTCGTTCGCTCGATCTACTTCAAAGACCCGGATGGCATTCTTTTGGAATTCGCCGCCTGGACCCGCAAACTCGACGAGCGCGACGTCAACGTCGAAGCAGTTTCGACCGAGGTTGTCGCGGCCGGATCGTAGCCGCAATCGCGCCGGCATGGCCAACCGATGGCAACGGTCTTTCGTCTCCCTGGATTCACCCACGGGCCGTCGCAACGGCGCCGGGTTTCGTCCTTGCCAAGGGCTGTACTACACCCCCAAGGGTAGGCGGCCGAAAACCGCTTTGATCGCGACGCACTACAACGTCGACTTCAGCGAGCACTATCTCGGCGAGTACATGGCCGCCCGCGGTTACGGATTTTTGGGATGGAACACTCGTTTTCGCGGCAACGAAGGCTTTTTCTTACTCGAGCATGCGTTGGTTGACATCGGTCGAGGCATTCGCTGGCTCAGAGAAGCAGCCGGGGTAGAGCAGGTGGTCATTCTCGGCAACTCGGGGGGCGGGTCGCTGATGGGCGCGTACCAATCGCAAGCCGTCGGCGTCACGATGGCGCCCACACCGGGATTGAAATTGCCTTCTGCCCTCGACGAACTGCAACCCGCCGATCTGTATATATCGCTATGCGCCCATCTCGGTAGGCCCGAGGTACTCACCGCATGGTTCGACCCCTCAATCACGGATGAGACCGACCCGGCAAGCGTCGACCCTGCTCTCAACATGTATGAAGAAGCTAACGGGCCCCCCTATTCAGACGACTTCGTGCAGCGCTACCAAAGCGCTCAGACCGCGCGTAACCACAGGATCACCGAGTGGTGTCACGCAGAGCTGGCACGTCTACAGGAGCGGGGCATGTTCGACCGGGCATTCAACGTGTACCGGACCTGGGCCGATCTACGGTTGATGGACGCAACGATCGATCCGTCGGAACGTCGCGAAAGGTGGTGTTACGCCGGTGACCCGAAAGCGGCGAACTTTGGCCCGCGCGGCATTGGGCTGACCAACACTCTGCGTACCTGGCTGTCGATGTGGAGCCTCGGCGATTCACACTGTCGCGGTGCACCACATTTGAACCGCATCGAAGTGCCTGCGTTGGTCGTGCAGAGCACGGCCGACACCGGCGTATTCCCAAGCGACGCGACGGCGATATACGAGGCACTTGCCTCCGGGGACAAGCACATCGAGATGGTCCCCGGCGACCACTATCTGGAAACCCCGGACAGCGCCCGTGACGACGTCGCGGACCTGCTCGTTGGCTGGTTGTCCCGGCACGACCACTACGGGCACCCCTAAGGCTCGACCTGTCAAAAAACGTCACCTAGCCACGCCTTTTCGGTTCCCCAGCGTTCAGGATTTATTCAGTTAAAACAGTGTCTTATAGCGCCAGGCCGACCCCGCCCGGGTTGGTACGAAAGATGCAATGTGCAAGTAGCAAGGGTGAACTTGCGCGAACGTAACAACAAGATGTCGGAGAGCAGTAATGAGCCGACCCATGACAGAACACGTACTCCGCCGGGAAAACCTGGCCTACATCGGTACCGGTGGCGTTAGCGCGAATGCAAAGTTGGTGCCCGCCTTCCAAGACATCGAAACAGGCCGCATCGAGATTGCCCGCCTACAGAACGGCTGCCCTGCTTCCGTGCATATCATCGTTGGCTTGCCTGAAGAATGGGCCGTAGAACACGATCTTTGCGGACACATCTCGGCGATCAAAGCGACCGTCATCGCCGGTTTCGTACGCGACAAAACGTTCTACACGCGGGAACAAGCAGCACAGCTGATCTCGTAGCGACGCATCGCTCAACACAAAAAGGCCGCTCCAAGAGCGGCCTTTTTTGGTCTAGAGGGAAGGTTGAAGGGTTAGTGTCGGCGATCGCCGCGGCTGCGATCGCGACCACGGTCGTTGCCGTGATCGCGACGATCGTGGCGATCGTGATGACGGTCATGCCGATGGCTCACCTGATGCCTTCCATGAGAGAAGCGATGTGCGTTGCGATGTCGCCAGGGCCTGTGTTGCCTATACCAATCCCGATGGGCGAAGCGGTAGCCTGAGTAGTACCGCGCGGGATAGTAACGGTCGTAGTAGCTGTCGTGAAACGCAATCGCCAATGTCGCGCCAACGACAACGTTCCACCCGTCGATTTGGTCGTCTGCGTTCGCCGCCAAAGGCATTGACAGGCCAAGCACGATGGCGGCCGGGGCGAGCCATTTGCGATTCAGTCGTCTATCTTTGCGGACCATCTTTGCCTCCTACAACTTCAATGGACACGCCCAAGATACGTCCAGCGCGCTGAATGCGCTCTGAACCCAAACTGTCCGAAAACTGAACGGCAGGGTAGGAGCGGCTGCGCGTCCCCTGGACGCGGCGCCGCGATTCTTTTGTGTCCAGTTAGATGGACAAAGGAAATCGCAGCTAAAGCATCTCCTACCCCAATAGCAAGGTTTTCTAGTAGCGGTGTGGCTGTGTCGGCGATGCCGGGGAGCCTTCGATCTCGACGACCCGATGTGCGTGGTGCTCGCGACCGAATTCGTCAATCGCCCTGACCGATAGCGTGTACACCCCGGGCCCCAGCGTGTCGGGCAAATCGGCGGTCCACAAGTGCGAAGACGCTTGGGGCTGAACCCAGGTTTTTTTCGTATCGGGGTTACGAATCAGAACTTCGTTGATCCACGGATCAATGAGAAGCACGCGCCGCATTTCGATGACTTCGCCGCCACCAATCGAGAATTCCACCGTGGAGTTCGGGCCGCCGTCAAACAAGTTAACGTACACGGCCGCGGCCGGTACCTGGTCTACGTTCATGCGGCCATCTAGCAATTCGCCGGGACGAAAGTCACGCATGCCGTCCACCCTGCCGCCGCCGTGGTGCACGTCGAACACGATCCGCATCTGGAAATCCTCCGGTTGGCCCGCGGCTTTGAAGCGCACGGTCATGTCGACCCCATCGACCTCGAGCACGTGATAACCGTTGGGCGTACCGTCTCGTTGATCGGTGGTCGGGATGCCGCGCGTATCGAAGGGACCGCCCCACCAACTACCCGACACGGTCGCCAATACGTGATGATGGAACGGCCGGGGTCCATTGAAACCATCATCAGCGTCGAAGTAGCGATGTTCCGTCGTGTGGGTATGCCCGGCGACAGCGTATAGGTGTTCACGACCCGACAACATTCGGAACAGATCGCGGCGGTTTTGCGTCGTCACACCGGGCGCATCGCCAAGATAGGTTTCCAGCGGCGAATGCATTGCTAAGAAGACGAGCTTGTCGTTCGGCACATGTTCGAGTTCGTTCTTGATCCATCGCAGCTGATCGTCATCGAATTTGGCGACATAGCCGCCGTTGCCGCGAAAATTGTCTGCGGTCACTTCACCCCCGCCGTTGTAGTAGATGTTGTCCAATACGAAGAACACGGCATCACCGTACTCGAAGGCGTAGTACGGAGGTCCGAATACCCGTTTGAAGGTTTCGAGAGAGTAGCGGTCGCCTTCCGCCAAGAGGTTGAGTTCGTGGTTGCCCGGGACGTTGTACCAGGGGATACCGATCTGGGCGATGATGCTGTTGATTCGAGGGAACATCGACATGTCATCGAACGTGATGTCGCCCAACGTCATGCCAAAGCGCGCATCGGTACCGATCAGCTCCGCGACCACATCGTCTCGTATGTAGTCCAACTCCGCTTCTGTTTGCGGTTGCGTGTCTGCAAACAAGATCGCATCGAACACGCTCGGTTCCTCGCTCGCTTGCAACGGGAAATTGACGGCCTCTGGTAGCGGTCCCGTCGGCGCGATCCCTTGGTAGCGCAACCCGCCAGGTGACCCATCGGGTTGATGTATGTAGTAGAACTGAGGCAGCTGGCGGCCATTGACTGGCGTTCGGTAACCAGCCGGTTTGGTGATGAAGATGATGGTCTCGGCGGGAAGGCGCAATGCATATTCGCCGGCCGAGTCCGTCAACACGACGTCGTGTCCGTTGGAGACACGCACCTTCGCAATCCCCGGTTCACCTTCATCGAGCACGCCGTTGGCGTTCAGATCTTCGAACACAGTGCCACGCGCGGTGGCACCCCACACCGGCATTGCCGCCAGTAGTCCAAGCAACACGGCAGTTCGCAACATATTCCCTCCTATCAATGACCTTCCAGCATATCCGGGCCTGAGGAAATCGCCACCCATCAGTGATCGGCTATACTGCCGAATCTGCTGACCAACGTAGTCAATGAACTCCACCTCACGCCACAGCGTTGCACTGGTTCTGCTGCTCATAGTCAACCCTGTGGTGGATTCGCTCCAACTGGATTTTCTGGACGATACGCTGGACATCTCGGATCTCGGTTTCATCCGTCGCAATGACGCCACCAACATTCAATACCACGCGCGGTACAACACGTCTCAAGGTTTGCAACGCCTTCGCACGCGATCAGCGAGCTACTTCGTAAGCCATGAAGTCAACGGCGACGGCCGCAGCGTGCGTTCCGGTTTGTTCGCCAACCAAGGATGGACGTTCCACGACAGTTCTCAGCTGCGCGCCGACTTCGATTTCTCGCCGGCGCAATGGGACGATCGCAACAGCTCCGGCAATGGCAGCTTCAAGACCGAGCAGAGGATCGCCGCAAACGTGAGCTACGGCACCAATACGAAAGAACCCCTAAGCGTCAGCATTGCCGCCGGCATCTCCGAAGAAGCCTTGGGCGGGTTGACGTATCGAGGCACGGCAGGATTCACCTACAAACCCAACGACCGCTTCTCGTTGGATTTCGACGCCGAGTACTTCCGTCGCGACGGTTGGTTGCTGCACCAAGAAGGCCGCAACATGACGACCTTCGCTCCTCGGAATGGCGACCCCGAATGGCGATAGACCTCTTCATCACCGCTCGGCAACAGTTGCGTCTTACGCTGCAGTGGGCGGGCATTCGCGCCGACGAACAAGAATTCTGGCGGATACCGGACAACGATGGTTCGCTGCAGCGGGTGACGAAAGACCCCAATGAGTCCACCGACGATTTCACGCTATCGCGACTGACTGCGCAGGTTCGCTATCGTTGGGAAATTGGTCCCCTTTCGGATCTGTTCATCGTCTACACGCGCGGCAGCAACCTCGACAATCGCATCTCGGACGAGTTCAGCGATCTGTTTCACGACACGCTAATCACACCGGTCATCGACGTGCTGGTGCTGAAGCTGCGTTACCGGTTCGGCTTGTAACGCCATGCCGTTGTCGGCCATCAGGGTCATCGACCTGGCAGACCATCGCGGCGAGTTCGCCGGCCGCATATTGGCTGATTTAGGAGCCGAGGTCATCGTCATCGAGCCGCCGCAGGGGTCGGACTCGCGGCGCCGCCCACCATTCGACAACCGCCCGCCTCTCGGCGGCAGGCAATCGAACCGATCGCTGTACTGGCAGACCCTCGCACATGGCAAACACAGCGTCGTCGTCGACTTCGACAACCCCGGCGACGCAGCCAAGCTCAAGGCTTTGGTTCTTACCGCAGACATCCTAATCGAATCCTCGAACCCGGGGGACATGGCCAAAGTCGGATTAGGCTATGACGACTTTGAGCGTAGCCACCCAGCGCTCATTTACGTTTCGATCTCTCCGTGGGGCCAGACCGGACCCAACGCACACTTACCCGCAACGGACCTCACGATCGAAGCTGCGGGAGGACTCGTCGGCATGCAAGGCGACGGTGACCGTCCCCCGATACCGGTGGGGTTTCCCCAGGCAAACCTGCACGCGGGCGTGCAAGCTGCCGCAGACGCTATAACGGCGATCTACGCGCGGCACATCACCGGACGAGGGCAGCATCTCGACGTGTCGATGCAAGCAGCCATGGTGTGGACGTTGATGAATGCGACCGGCTACCCGTCCGCCATGGGTGTAGACCCGCCCGGTTTCGGCGCCGCGCGCGGCGAGCCCCGTCCCACTCAGATTCCCGGCGTGCGCATGGTACGGTCCGTACCGTGCGCCGATGGCAACATCGTCATTGGCCTGCATCTACCCGGCATCGGCGAAAGAACCCTGCAGTCGTGCATGGGCTGGATGTCGACGGAACATCCGGAGCTAGTGGACGCCGAGCTTTGCAATGTCGATTGGACCCACTGGATGTCCGCGGTACGCGCGGGCGAGCTCACCGTGGAGGTCTTCAACCGCGCATACGCTGGCATAACGACCGCGTTCGAGGCCCACACCAAGCGGCAGCTTCTAACCCTCGCAGTCGAACGCAAATGGTTGCTCGCTCCGATTCTCGAGCTACCGGATTTGTTGAGCGACCCACAACTAGCGTCTCGCGACTATTGGCAATCTCTAAACGGAATCACACTACCGGGGCCGTTCGCCAAACTTTCCGAGACCCCTATCGTGTACCGGCGCCCGGCGCCCGAACTCGGCGACGCCCAACGGTTGCTGAATCAGCCGCACAGGCCAGCTAGGTCCGCAGAGATAAAGGACAATGTCCGCGCGTTCGATGCGACGCGCACGTTCGATGTAACGCGCGCGTTCGACGGATTGCAAGTCGCCGACTTCGCCTGGGTCGGCGTCGGCCCGATGATCAGCAAGGCGCTCGCGGATCACGGTGCGAACGTGGTCCACATCGAGTCGTCGCAACGGTTCGACGTGTTGCGAATGTTGCCGCCGTTCAAAGATGGCGAACGTGGCATCAACCGTTCTCAGTTTTTCGCCAACTTCAATACGTCGAAGCGCAGCATCGAGTTGGATTTCAGCAACCCGGTTGACCTCGAGACAGCGCACAAGCTGGTGGCCTGGGCTGATGTCGTAGTGGAAAGTTTCACGCCGGGGACCATGGCCAAGTACGGCCTGGACTATGCATCGATCGCCAAGGATCGACCCGACCTCGTCATGCTGAGCACGTGCATGCGAGGCCAGACGGGGCCTGAGCGCAGCTACTCGGGTTTCGGTAACCAGGGGGCTGCATTGGCGGGTTTGTTCGACATAACCGGGTGGCCGGACCGTCCCCCTTGCGGGCCGTGGGGGGCGTACACCGACTTCATCGCGCCACGCTTCGGTACGGCCGCGTTGGCGGCTGCCTTGTTGCATCGACAACAAACCGGTCGAGGACAGTTTATCGACCTGTCTCAGATCGAAGCGGGCATACACTTCCTCGGTCCGCTGGTCGCCGACTACCAGACCAACGGTCAGGAGAACCTACGAACCGGTTTCGATTCGCGGCACGCTTGCCCGCAAGGCATCTACTCTACCGCTGGCAAGGAACGCTATCTGGCACTGTCGATCGACACCGACGACCACTGGCGTTCGCTAACGAAACTCGTTCCGAACCTGCCCATACGTGCAACCCTCGAGGAACGAATCGCGATCAAGCATCAGCTCAACGAAACGATCGCGCTCTGGTGTCGAGATCAAGACGCATGGCACGCGAGTGAGCGGTTGACGAAGATCGGGGTTCCGGCGTACCCCGTGTTGTGGCCGACGGACCTTTACGAGGACCCGCAGCTTGCCCACCGTCAGTTCTTTGTCGAGCTAGAGCACCCCGAAATGGGGCGTATGCTTTACGACGGTCACGCGACTCAATTCTCGGAGACTCCGCCACGCCTCGACCGCCCAGGGCCACGGCTGGGCGAGCACACCGACGAAGTCATGGGCTGGCTGGGCGGGATGTCAACGACGACCGAACCGGTTGCCCGCCCACCAGAATAAGGGCGCAACGCCCAACAGGAACAGGGCAACCGGCACACGCTCCAATATGTCGTGTATCCACCAACTCCATTGGTGGGCCAAGAACCAACGAGCCTTGATCAGATGTGTCTCATAACCGATCTCGAGAAGACTAGGGGTATCCCAGCGGCCGATCTGTAGATATTCGATAAAACCGGCGAACAACATCACCAACCCTACACAGATTGCCGCGAGTGTGGTGGCATAGCAGATCGGTTTTGCGATAGAACCCATGGTTTCGTGCGCGAATCGGGCGACGCACAAGCATCGCAACTTTTAGTGTCGCTGCCGTGAGCGCCGTCACAATTTGATTGCCACGGTGCGCATCGGCCTTTCTAATACATTCCAAGTGTACGCCAAACCAGTTCAACATCGTTACACTCACGCGTCATGAAACGCGCTAGCCGAAAGTCGTTCAACGTCGCGCTCGCCGAATTGGCCGCGCTGAGCGGGCTAGCAACCATCGATTCCAGTCGCATCAAGTTTGCGGCACAGCACTTGAACCTTGATAGCCCTTTTCGTGCGGCAGAAGCCGCGAGCGCTGCGCTAGTTGGCGGCGGCCTCGTCGCGGATCGCATCGCACAGGCTCGCGGACATCGGCCCAGTCAGATCTTCGCATCCAGTCGTCACGCCGAAGCATCGCTATCGAGCTTCGCCCATCTCCACTTCGCCGATCGCGACAAAGCACCCCAAGCACGCCAAGCACCGGAACAACGCACCGCCGCAGCCGGTTTCTTTCAAACCGCGGACGACCGATGGGTCTATTTGCATTCCGGCTTTCCACAACAAGCCGCCGATATGCTGCGGCTTCTGGACACGCCCAACGAATCGGCTGCCGTGACAGCCGCCGTACGCCACTACACGGGCGCGGAGCTCGAGGACAGGGTCGCCGAGGCGGGATTGTGCGGCGCCATGGTTAGAACCGCCCGCGAGTGGGATAGCAGTCCCGCCGGCTTGCTACTCGCTAGCCGTCCGGTCGTCGAGGTGATCCAGATAGGCGAAAGCCCGCCCGAACCCTTTCCCGAAGACTTTGCGCGGCCACTTACCGGTACGAACGTACTCGATCTGACCCGCGTTCTCGCCGGTCCGACCTGCGCGCGAACCCTCGCGGCCTACGGCGCCACCGTGTTGCGCGTAAGTGCAGAACACCTTCCCTCCATTCCACTGTTCGTCGCCGACACCGGATTTGGCAAGCGGGCCGCCTACTTGGACTTGCACGAACGCACCGGGGCGTACCGGTTGCGCGAACTGATTCGCGACGCCGACGTGTTTTCGCAAGGCTATCGAACGGGAGCGATGGACCGCCTGGGCTTTGGCCCTCTCGGCGTGGCCCGCGTTCGCGCCGGCATTGTTTACGTATCGATCAACTGCTATGGGCACGAGGGACCCTGGCGTACCCGCCCGGGATGGGAGCAGCTAGCGCAAACCGTTACCGGCATGGCAAAAATCCAGGGTGACGCCTACAACGCCGGACAGCCAAAACTGCTCCCGGCGGCGGTAACCGATTACACGACCGGTTATCTCGCGGCCTACGGTACGTTGTTGGCTTTGCAGCGTCGGGCCGAATACGGCGGTAGCTATTGGGTGCGCGTCTCGCTGTCGAGAACCGGGGTCTGGATCCGGAACTTGGGCCTTAGGCCGGTTACCGAAACCAAGCCGCTGAGCGAGGTTGAACTGGCGGCCATGAAGACCGACGCGAGCACCAGCTGGGGCCCGGTGAGCCATCTGAAACCAGTGGTCACCCTGTCGGAGACCAACGTCGCGTGGCACCAGCCGCCGGTGCCGCTCGGCACGCACGAAGCCTCGTTCGGTTAAAGGCGGGTATAGACATATCCCGCTGAAATTACCTTCGCCGTGTGTGTGGGCACAGGTTGTTCACCAAAGCGGACGGAGCGGTTTCGAGCGCAACAGACAGCTTGAGGTCGAGGACGCTTTGGAGGTCGCTCCATGGCCGCTCTACATCAGTTAGCCGTCGCTCACAGACCAACATCAACACACGCCCGATCGACACTAACAGCCAGTAGCAGACATGAGGGATGGGTTCATCACTCTGGTGGAGGCAAATGGCAAATACTTATCCAATCTTCAAGCAGGTGTATCCGGAGTGAGCAAGATAGCGACGCAAAACCCGGCACCGGATCACAACCGCCGATAAAGCAACGTGATAGCCTTCGCGAATATGAGCGAAGCGACCGCGAATACCGAGCTCACCGAGCTACTTGAACACGAGCACCTCGAGTCGTTCGATCTAGAGGCGATGAATGCGCTGGTACATCGAGCTATCACCTACGGCAACTCGCCGCGACTCGGTTTCACCGATAACCCGTTGCTGTGGCTTCACGCCAAGCGACTCGTTGCACCGAGGCTGCTCGTTGCCAAGGACGCAGCGATCATCGCCGAGCGCGGCGTTGGGCTTTGCTCCGATAGCGTGATCGTTCTCAACACACTGGCGAAGCGTGCCGGCCTCCCGACGCGGGCGGTGGGCCTGGTCGGCCATGTGGTTGCCGAGATCCAAGTCGACGGCCAGTGGCGCGTGGCGGATCCGTCGTATGGACCGGTATTCGATGTATCGCTTGCCGAGCTCACTTCGAGCAGAACCGAGCTGCTGGACGTGTACACCAATCCGGCGGTCAAGCCAATGTATCTCTCGACGGCGGACAACGTCGTCATAACCGGCGTCTCTCTCGACAACAACCTGGCCGCGAAGCAAGCAACCCTACTTCACGACGTCGACCTTTGGACGAGCTTGCTGCTCGGCGCGTGCTCGATCGGCCTTCTCATAGCGGCTTGGCTTATGAAGCGTTGAGCCCGTTGGCCACCGCCAGCTCCCAAAGGCTTGGACAGTTTGACGGTGAAGCTTAGTCATCAATCCATCCATCTAAGCGATGGGGTAAGCACGTGCACCGCAACCATCATGCGCACGCCCGCCTAGACCCCTTTATGGCTAGGGCGAATCATCTTAACGGAGAGCTATCAGTCCGCAATGGGCACATTCTTGCCGAAGCGCCCAACCAGCGGCTAGATCAGCATCGCCAGAGTAAGCGGACGCCCATTAGCACCCTCCAAATGTAAAGAACGGCCATGACCAGCCGTTTTTCCACATATCCTCATCTGCGAAATTAGCGGTGCGCCAAACGCTCAAGGCACTCTATCTGGCTGACCTTTCAGGGTCACAATCTCTGACTCCGCGACCGAGCCTGGCCGTCAGCGCACCACGATCGGGTTGCCCGGGGATCCGGTGGCGCCCTTGATCGGTAAGGGGCTGAAGACAAAAGCCGCCTGGTAGACTTTGTCTTCGGATAGTGCATCGAGGGTCAGGTTTTCGAACAGGTAGACGCCGTGCTTGGTGAGCGAGAGCTGGTGAACCGGGTAGGAGAGCGACGAGTCGGGGTTGGGCAGCACTTCCACCGCCCAATTGTCCGCAGCGATCATGCTCACACCCTGGTCGATGAGCCATTGAGTGGCCGCCATGCCGACGCCGGGCTCACCATTGTAGTAGCTCTCATTGTCCACCATCCATTGGTCTCCCCAACCGGTACGGATGAGTGCCACGTCCCCGGGAGAGAGCACCGTCTCAGGCAACCCCTGACGGTCGAGCGCGTCCTGCAGATCCTGAACTGTGATCTCCTCGCCCCGCACCAGCGAACGCCCCTTGAGCGCTTTGACGTC
>JAPUIA010000165.1 GCA_027297435.1 Gammaproteobacteria bacterium
CCTGGCCACCCTCGTCCATGACGACGTGCTGGACGAAGCCCAGATTCGCCGGCGCGTGGTCACGCTCAATCACCTGCGCGGCAACGAGACGGCGGTCATGCTTGGCGACTATCTCATCTCCAACGCCTTTCATCTGTGCTCGTCGATCATGGAGCCGGCGATCAATCTGGCGTTGGGTGAAATCACCAACACGCTCTGCGCGGGCGAGCTGCTGCAACTGCATCACCGTGACGACTACGACATCGACGAGACGACGTACCTCGAGGTCGTTCGGCGTAAGACCGCGTCACTGATCGGGGAGTGCTGCCGCCTCGGGGCGATGCTGTCGAACGACGACGTGACGGTCAGCGAAGCGATGCGCCGCTTCGGCACGCAGTTGGGGATCGCGTTCCAGATTCAAGATGATTTGCTGGATATCACCGGGGACGAGAACATCGTGGGCAAGTCATTGGGCAAGGACCTCAACGCTGGAAAACTGACGCTGCCGCTGATCCGTTGTCTGGCCGTGGCCGACGAATCGCAACGGGCGGAGGTTCTGGCCTTGATCGCCAAGCGCGACGCCGATCAGCTCAGCCGCCGTCTCATCACCTGCGGATCCGTTGAAGAAACCCGTGAACAAGCGACTCAGCTCGTGAAGGACGCAAAGACCGAGCTTGGCTTTCTGGACCAGGGCCCGGCGCGGGAGCTTCTCCGGTCGCTCGCCGACGCCGTGATCTCTCGCCAGTTCTAGCGCTGTCCATGACCTTCGAATGCGGTATGCGATTGAGCAGACGGCATCCGCGCACGATCGCACCAAGGAAGAGCGATGGTCCAGGTCCAACGACCGGTGCTTGAAGAGATACGCACCGCTGCCGAGCGGATCAAAGAGGTTGTCGTCAACGCGCCGCTCCTGCCTTTGGGGCCGACCGATGATGATGCGACGATCCTGCTCAAGCCGGAGATTCTCCAGGCGGTCGGCTCGTTCAAGATCCGTGGGGTGTTCAATGCGGTGGCGTCTATGTCGCCGGAAACGCGCCGGCGCGGTTTGAGCACGGTCAGTGCGGGTAACACCGCTCAAGCGCTGGCGTGGACCGGTCGGCACTTCGGCGTGCCGGCGCGCAGCATCATGCCCGACAATGCGCCCGCCAGCAAAATCGAAGCGGTGCGCGCTTACGGCGGTGAGCCGATTCTCGTACCTACGGAAGAAGTGTTTCGCTACTTACGCGAGCATAGCTGGGAGGACGAGCCATATGCGTTCATCCATCCGTGGATCAACTGCGACCTCATCATCGGCCACGGAACGATGGGGCCCGAAGTCATCGCCGAGTGTCCGGACGTGGACACGGTGTTCGTCCCGGTCGGTGGCGGCGGGCTGATCGCCGGCGTCGGCAGTGCGGTCAAGGCGCTCAAGCCGTCGATTCGCGTCATTGCCGTCGAACCGCGGGGGTGTCCGTCGCTTCATGCCGGCCTCGAAGCGGGCCGACCGCTTTCCGTGGACTGCAACACGATCTGCGACGGCGTGGCGGTGCCGTACATCACCGAGGAAATGTTCCCGCTGCTGCGCGACCTCGTCGATGACGCGGTGCTCGTCTCGGATGATGCCGTCAAGGCGTCGATGCGCCGGCTCGCGACCGCCAACAAGATGATCGCTGAACCATCCGGCGCGCTGGCGTTAGCAGCGGCGTTGGCGATCCCCGACGAAAAACGAGGCCTGAGCGTCTGCATCGTCACCGGCGGGAGTATCGACCCCCGGAAACTGGCCGCGATCCTGGGGGATACCCAGCGTGTTGAAGCGTGAGGCCCGCGGCGTGCGGCCGCGCCTGACGGCCTGGACATGCTAGCCCGAGACCATATCCCCATTCAACTCTACGACGCGATCTACCAGGAGACTGACGAGCTAGGCGCCTTAGCACACCCAGCCCGGTCGCAGCGACTCCAACCCGTTGACACACGCCACAACTAAGAGGTGGGCCAGATAGTGGATCCACACGGGATCGCGATCCAGTTCAGCGTGTTGAGGCGCGCGAAGCCGTGAGCGGTTTTTATGCGCCGAGCTCGTGCGCTTCGCCGACACCGTGCGGGATGCGGATTGTTTCGACTAATCTTGCGATGTGTTCGGGCGGTTTGGGGGTCAGCAACGACACACTTATCGCGACGGCGAAGTTGATCAGCATGCCGAGCGTTCCGATCCCCTCTGGTGAAATGCCAAGCAACCATTGCTCAGATGTCCCCTGGCCGACCCAAGGCAGGCCGAATTTGAAATACACGATGTACAGCGCGGTGAACGTGATCCCGACAATCATTCCAGAGATGGCTCCGTACACGTTGGTGCGCTTGGAAAAGATTCCCAAAATGATCGCGGGAAAGAACGACGATGCTGCCAGGCCAAACGCAAAAGCGACGACCGCGGCAACATAATCAGGTGGATTGATGCCGAAGTAGCCTGCGATGACCACCGCGAGGCCGGCGGCGCATCGCGCAGCAAGCAATTCCTGTTTCTCCGTGATGTTCGGCTTGAGGTTTCGTTTCAACAAATCGTGAGCCACGGATGTTGAGATCACCAGCAGCAAGCCGGCAGCGGTGGAAAGCGCTGCGGCAAGACCACCCGCTGCAACGAGGCCGACCACCCAATTGGGTAGGCGCGCGATCTGTGGATTGGCAAGCACCATGATGTCGCGGTCGATGAATAGCTCGTTTGCGTTGTCGGTCAAAGCGTTGACGATGATGCGCTGGCCGTGGGGCCCACGTTCATCTGAGTCGGTGAACTGTGGCTTCTTGCTGAAAACGCGTTTATCTTCACCGGTTCGATCATCTGGCGGGGTTTCGTTAAACAGTTCGCCGGGTTGGTATTGAATGATGCCATCGTCGTTCTTATCCGCCCAAGCGATCAGGCCGGTGGCCTCCCACTCCTTGAACCATTGGGGCGCGTCAACATACGGCTTGTTCGGGACGGTGGTCAGCAGGTTCGTGCGAACAAACGCTGCGATGGCTGGCGCGGTGGTGTAAAGGATCGCAATAAACACCAGCGCCCAACCGGCGCTGAGCCTGGCCGCGGACACTTTTCGCACGGTATAAAAACGCACGATGACATGAGGCAACCCGGCCGTACCAACCATCAGAGCTGCGGTAATACAAAACAGATCAAGCCTACCCAGCGAGCCGTCGGTGTACTGCTTGAATCCGAGTTGTGTGCTCAGCGTGTCGAGTTTGTCGAGCAGATATGTTCCCGATCCGTCGGCAAGTGTCGATCCCAGCCCGAGTTGTGGGATGGGGTTGCCGGTCATTTGAAACGCGATAAAGAATGCAGGCACCATGTAAGCGAAGATGAGCACGCAATATTGAGCAACCTGCGTG
>JAPUIA010000166.1 GCA_027297435.1 Gammaproteobacteria bacterium
CCTTCTCGTAAGCGCGCACCCAAAGGCGCGCACATTTTCTATTCGAATAGAAGTTTCAGTCTGTAGGACTCAGCCTATCCAGCTTGTCAGCCATCTCCCGAATGTCCTGACTGGTGACGCCGCTGAGCGGTTCAAGTTGGCTTAGTAGCTCCTGCCGGGTCTCCTTGATTTCCTCAAGCAGGCCATCCCTAGCCCGCTCGATCAAGCGCCCCAAATCCTTGCAGAGGGCCCCATACCCAAACGAGGATGATGAGGACTGCTATAGCTTCAAGCATCGAGTTTTGTCACGTTGCCAGACTGACGTTCCTCGGAATGCTCAACCTCATATTTCAGAGCATCCCTGACCCAGTTCAAGATCAGGTAGTAGCCCATCCGGTCATCGCTGTTGGTGGCATTCTCCCGATCACCTGTCGCTAGCTCCACAATTGAAAGGACTTGCTGGCAATTACTCATCGTCTCCGCCGGGTTGTCACCGATCAGTAGGTTTCGTGGTTGGGTTGGTTCACACATGGTTAGCTCCTGTTTGTCTATTTCTGTCTACTTTTAGACAAATTTCCAAGGAGCTAGGATTCACTAATGGCTCTAAACCATTATTTTCAGTGGTGTCCAGGGCCGGACTCGAACCGGCACGGAGTTGCCTCCGAGGGATTCCTTATCCACCACCAACTAGTACTCGTCCGGAAATTCACATCCCTGTGAATTTCCTGTTACGCATCGGCAGTTGGCGTAGCCAACTGCTAACGAGTTCGCTTTGCGAACTCCCCCATGCTTCCGGACGCTAGTCCCCGGCCAAAATACGAGTATTTTGGACAGGAACTAACTAAAGAAGCGGCATCCGCCGCGAAGCGCAGGCATGCCTGCGCGGTCTAGGCGCGGGCCTAAGACTCGTCGGAGGACTTGTCGGTGAGGAGCTTCTGCAGACCGTCCAGGAGCGAAACCGGTAGCGGAAACACGATGGTCGAACTCTTCTCCCCTGCGATCTCGGTCAGCGTCTGCATATATCGGAGCTGCATCGAGCCCGGTTCGGCGGATAACTCACGGGCCGCTTCCACCAGCTTTTCGGCCGCCTGCTGCTCTCCTTGCGCATGGATGATCTTAGCTCGACGCTCGCGCTCGGCTTCCGCCTGCTTGGCGATGGCGCGGATCATGCTCTCATCGATGTCCACATGCTTGATTTCGACGTTGGATACTTTGATACCCCACTGATCCGTCTGCGTGTCGAGAATCGCCTGGACGTCGTGGTTCAGCTGCTCCCGCTCGGCCAGCAATTCGTCCAACTCGTGCTGGCCCAGCACCGAGCGCAACGTGGTTTGTGCAAGCTGTCCGGTTGCGTCCAGAAAATGCTCGACGTTGATAATGGCTCGCTGAGGGTCGACGACACGGAAGTACAGCACGGCGTTGACCTTTACCGAAACGTTGTCTCGCGTGATGAGATCCTGCGTGGGGATGTCCAGCACAATGGTTCTGAGATCAACCCGCACCATCTGTTGAACGATGGGAACGATGATCACCAGACCGGGACCCTTGACCCTTTGAAAGCGTCCGAGCAGGAACACGACGGCGCGTTGATACTCTCGCAAGATGCGAAAGGAACTCGCCAACAAGGCGACGAATACGCCAGCCACAATGATAGCAACAATCTCCATGCTCTAATCCTCCGGTTCAACCGTTAGCGTCAGCCCATCGACACGAGTGACACGCACCTTCGTGTTTTTCTGCAAAGGCACGGCACTGCTGGCGCCCCACACTTCTCCGAACGCGCGTACCGAACCTCGTCCATCGAAGTCATCCAAAACCAAGGCTTCGGCGCCTATCATGCTCTCCACGCCAGTCACCACTTTCTGGCGCCGTGCTTGAATCGCCGACCCAACAACGAAGAAAGCGACGCCGCCGGTCGCAATCGCAAACCCGGCAATAATCGGAATCGGCAATTGATAGCCGGGTATGTCGCTGTCCATCAACATGACAGATCCAAAGACAAAAGCGGCCAGGCCTCCCACCCCTAACACGCCGTACGTCGGCGTCAGCACTTCCGCCACCATCAAGCCGATGCCCACCACAATCAACGCCAGCCCCGCATAGTTGATCGGCAACATCTGCAACCCATAGGCACCCAACAACAAGCAGATGACGCCCGTGACGGCGGGGAAGACCATGCCGGGGCTGTAGAACTCGAGAATGATCCCGTACACGCCAATGATCAAAAGCCCGTACGCAATCGACGGATCGGTGATGATCGACAACAGTTCGTGACGCCAGTCGGTTTCCACTCGTACCACCAGCGCCCCAGCGGTCTGGAGTATCTGGGTACCGTTGCCGACCTTCACCTCCCATCCATCGAGCTCGTCCAACAGCGTGGCGAGATCCGGTGCGATCACGTCGATCACGTTCTGCTCGAGTGCCTCTGTGGCCCGCAAGTTTGCGCCCTCCCGCACGGTCTCTTCCGCCCATTCGATATTGCGGCCACGCAACTCCGCCAGGCTCTGCAGATACGCAACCGCGTCGTTGACGACCTTCTTGGTCATCGCATCCGCCGGCGGCGCGGCTGCGGGTTCGTCATCGGAAGTCGGCGAAGTGGGTTGTGGCACCGTGGGTGCGATGCTGACGGGTGTCGATGAGCCGATGTTGGTGGCCGGCGCCATCGCGGCGATATGACTCGCATAAGCGATGTAGGTACCCGCGCTGGCCGCCCTGGCACCATCCGGCGATACATAGGTGATCACCGGAATGTCCGACGCCAGGATGGCCTTCACGAGGTCCCGCATGGACTTGTCCAACCCACCGGGCGTGTCCATTCGAATCACAACTGCCTGCGCGCCTGCCTCGGTAGCATTCTCGATCGAGCGTATGACCAGATCGACGCTCGCGGGACCGACAGGGCCGTCCAAGTCGACGAGCCAAACATCGCCTTCTGCAGCATCCTCCGCCGCGAATGCGAACATACCCGCACTCGCCGCGATGACGATGAACACAAACCAGTATCGCATCAGCAGTCTCCCTGAGCCCGATCTTACTCCTAGAGCCAGGCGTATGTCTGTTCGAGGCGCGCGTGCAGACGCTGTATCCATCCCCGAATGAGCTCAATCCCGCGGCCGTTCCCAAGGTCTACCTGGTCGATAGACGCCAGCGCAAACAACACTGCGTGCAATCCGAGAGCAAAGTCACGTTTGAGACGCTGGAGATCATAATCGGCGACGCCACCGCGCTCGAGCTCGGCATGATACGCGGACAACAACGCCTCGACGTCACGGCCAGCCACGTCCACGGTGAGCGCGCCTGACAGAAAATAAGCGATGTCGTATGCAGCCGGGCCACGGCGAACCAGCTGCCAGTCGAAGATCACCACTTCTTTTTCACGAAAAAATACGTTGTCCAGCCGTAGGTCGCAGTGCAGGAACGTGTGAGGAGCCGTGCACAACTCATCAAACATCGCGTCGCCCTGGTGCACCATCGTGTCCGCAAAGCGTGCTAGCCCGGCCTCGATCTCAGCGGCAAACACTTCGCGAAAGATTCTCTGCGAATTGCGGTACATGCTGTGACGCATGCGGCTGTCGATGTTGAGCGGCAGCAGCCAAAACCGACCCGTCAACGGTTTGTTCCAATAGACCGCGTGTGCCTTGGCTATCGCTTTTAAGACCTGTGCACAGCGCGAGACGCTAGCACCCCGCAGCTGATCACCCGGCTCTGCCTGGATGTCTTCCAACAACAGGATATAGCGACGATGCTTACCTGCCGCTATGCGCCTTGCCAGACGGGTCATGGGGTTGTTCAGCCAACGCGGCATACGATTAGCCGCGCGCAGTATCTGCTCTTGCTTCTCTGAGGCTTTGTCGCGGTCGAAATCGCCGTAATACATTATGGGTGTCGACACTGGCAACGAAGCAGCCATGTCCATATAAAAAAGGTTCTCGCGTTCATACGCGCCCAACAGCTCACCCATCGCGCGATTGGCAAGCTTCGGCAGCTTGGCAATCATGGTGCCTGGCAAGTTCGAGTCTCGAGCTGAGTACGTGAGCGTCAGGCGCAATATGTCTCCGAGAAAACCTTCGCCCTCGCCGAGTTGCTGCTGATGGACCCTCGATACCCGTTGGCCGGTCGACAGCACACCGCTTGTCCGTAGCGCGTCTGTCAACCACTCGCCGGTGATGGCGTCCGGGGTTTCTGGGATGGGCAACGTCACGCAAGACGTCTCAATTCGGACAACTGCTCGATCCGATGGTCGGGGGCCACGGTCTCGCGTCCGGTTTGCAGGGGCGGTCGCACGCCTTCTTCGACGATGAGAACGGTCTGCATGCCGACCGCTGACGCACCGGCAATGTCGTGCTCCGGCGAATCGCCGACAAACAACACCGAATCAGCCGTGAGCCCGGCTTTCTCGAGGCCGACTTCGAAAAAGCGACTGTCCGGTTTGCAAGACCCGGCCGCCTCGGAACTGGTCCAATGATGCAGGAACTCATCCAAACCCTCGCGGGCCACTAGCGAGTTCAACATGTCGTCGTCGATGTTGGAGACGATGGACAGATACAATCCCCGGTTCTTGAGATAGTCGAGCGTCTCCAGACAATCTTCTTTGAGATGCAGATTGTCGAGCACGGCTTGATGCTGTTGCTCTCCATACCATGCGTAGACTTCCGCATCGAACACAGTGCCCAGAACCTGTGTGAAGCGCACGAAAGTATCGCGGAACAGGTCTTTGTGAAGGTAGTAGGGTTTGTCGGCGTAGGTGACGCTTATGTCGCGAATCGCCTGCGCGTACGCCTCGCCGATCTTCCCTTGTTCCGTTGCGACGTCCATGCGCCGGCATGCCTCCGACAGCAGAGGCGCCGTCCCGCCCATGTTTCGATAACTGAAGAGCGTACCACCCAAGTCAAAGAACACGCCCTTTACGGCCACGCGCAACCTCACAGTCGCAAAACCGGTGATGGTAACATCGCGGTTCGTCGTTCAGGAGTCGGGTGGCATGCCGGCGAAGTGGTGGCTCGTAGCTTTGAGCTTGGTGGCGCTGGCACTCTGGGCAGGATCCGAGCGCCGGGTGTTGCTCATGGTCTACTTCGAATGGCAAAGCGACGGTACTCCGCCACCCCTGAAAGCCGCACCCGATGAGGGCGCGCAGTCGTCGTGGTTCGACGACTACTTCACGGTTGAGCTACTCGCGCCCGGCATCTATGCCATCGGTGAGCCGCGTTATCACCAAGAGAACTACAACTATTTGGTAACCGGAACTGAACGAGCGGTGCTGTTCGACGCCGGCCCCGGTGTGCGCGACATCAAGCCAGTCATCGATTCGCTTACTCGATTACCCGTCACGTTCATCCCCTCTCACTTTCACTATGATCACATCGGTGCAGATCTCGCTTTCGAGCGCATCGCGGTGGTGAATCTGCCCTACCTGCGCGAGCGCGCACCGGACAACCATCTCACGCTAACGAGTCGCGAGCACCTGGGCGGCGCCGAAGGTTTTGCGGCACCCACCTGGCACGTATCCGAATGGTTGGACGTCGGCGCCGCTATCGATCTGGGCGGCCGTTCGCTCGAAGTGCTGTACACGCCGGGACACACGGATGACTCGATATCGTTGTGGGATGCGGAAAACGCCGTGCTGTTGTCCGGCGATTACCTTTACCCCGGCTACCTCTATGGATTTCTGCCTAACTCATCCATGGGCGACTACCTGTTATCCGCCGAACGACTGCTCACCCTACTTCCACAAAACGTCGCCATCTACGGTGCCCATCGCCTCAAACCACCTGGCGCACCGCGATTGAGTCGCGACGACGTCCAAGCGCTCGGCGATGGATTGCTTGGCATGCGCGATGGAAGCATCGAAGGCCAAGGTGGCTATCCGCAAACATTCTTGTTGAACCAACGCCTGCAAATGCTGGCGGAACCGCGTTGGTTGCAGGACTGGGAACCTTCGACTCTCGAGACTCAATTATTGGGAAGCTTAGAACCCCGAGGCTAACCGGGTCCGACGAGCACCGAACCAATACCAGAACAACCCGGCGGTCGCGAACAGTAAGGCGCCGTTGGCGAGAAACGCATATTCGGGACGCCAGTAGTCGTAGATGGCGCCACCGACCAGCGGGCCGAACGCGGCGCCGACGCTGGCGGCGGCTTCCTTGTACCCGAACATACGGCCTCGGTTGGTGGCATCGGTCATCGACCCCAGCAACGCATCTTGGGCAGGGTTGGCCATCGCCCATCCGACGGCCGATAACGTATACAGCACCGCGACCCATAGAATGTGCGGCAACCAGGGCAAACCGCCCGAAACCATTGCGGCGATGGCGATACCGACAACGATCACCGGGGCGCGACCGATTCGATCCGACCATGCACCCGCATAGCGCGGCAAAATCGCGAACACGATTCCGGCGGGAAAGAAAGCCATGGCAAGCACCATTATGGGTAGCTCGAACTTGTCTTGCAGAAAGATCAGATAGATCGGTTCGATCAACGCACCCGCAAATCCAGACAGGAACACGATGACAAGCAGTTTGGTGAAAGGCGGACTGAACTCCAAACGACTGAGGCCAACGTGCTCGTGAACCTGGCGGGTCTCTTCGACCCGCGCAATGGAAGCGACGAAGCCCACGATCGCGGCTGCGGCATAACCCAAGAATGCCAACTGCCAAGCACGCGGCGTGGCGAACATACTGAGCAGCGTAAATCCGTAAAAAGCCCCCACCATGCTGCCGCGCACCGACAACGCCTGCATCCGGCCCATCTCACGGCCACGATCTGCCTCGGTCGACAAGTCGGCAACGATCGTTCGAGCAGAGACCCACATAAACGATGCACCGAGCCCTTGCAGGAAGCGCGCGACATAGAAGTCCACGATCGTGTTCGCGGAGCTGAAAAACAGCATCGCGCCAGCGTAAAACAAGAATGCACACGCGAAAAACCATTTCCGTCCGAATCGGTCCAACGCCCACCCCACGACCGGGCGCACCAACAACATCGTGAGCATGAAGGCGGTGTACATGCCGCCGATGACCACGGCGTTGGCATCGAGAGCCCGCGCATAGATCGGTAGACCGAAGTTGATGAATACGAACGGCGCTGAACCTAGAAAAACCGGCAGCAGGTAGGGTTTCGGACTGCTGTCCGACATCCCTTCAGATGACCTCTACGCCTTCCGCAAATCGGGAAGTTGGTAATTCTGGCTTGCCAGATCTGCGCGCACCAGCTTTTTGTCCATCTTGCCCGTCGACGTCAGCGGAATGCTATCCACATACAACACCTCGTCCGGCAACTGCCACTTTGCAAAGGCCGTGGCACAATGATCCAGGATGTCCTGTTGGCCGATCTCCACGTCCTCTTGCAACACGACCAGCGCGACGGGCCGTTCGTCCCATTTCGGATGAGGCTGCGCCACCACGCAAGCTTGGGCGATACCCTCGAGCGCAACGATATGGTTTTCGAGATCGACGCTCGAAATCCATTCCCCGCCGCTCTTGACCAGATCTTTCGAACGGTCGGAAATGATCAGGTATTCCTCCGGGTCGATCTTGCCGACATCACCGGTGATCAGCCATCCGTCGTGGAACTTGTCCGGTTGGGGATCGTGGTAGTACTCCGAACAAATCCAAGGGCCCCGCACCAAGATTTCTCCGACCGTTTCGCCATCGTGTGGTAGCCGGTTGAACTCCTCATCGAAGATATCCAGTTCGAGCCCGGGCATGAGTAGTCCTGCCTTTGCCACGTTCTCGAACTGTTTGTCTTCCTCGAGCTCAATCTGGCTGCGTTTCATTATCTTTCTTGACAAAGTAGCCAACGGTGACGTCTCCGTCATACCCCAACCTTGGATCATCTCGACGCCAAGCGTGTCCCAATACCAACGAATGAGCGACGGTGGTGGCGCCGATCCACCACACGTCAATCGCGACAGCTTGGACAGATCGTATCGGTCGGGGTCTGCCTCGTACAGTCCCTTGATGCCCTGCCATATCGTCGGGACGCCAGACGAAACGGTGGCGCCTTCAGAGGCCAAAAGCTCCAACAACCTCGCGGGATCCATGAACCGGTGCGGTAGAACCTGTTTGCAACCGAGCATCAATGCCGACCAGGGAACACCCCAGCCCATGGCGTGGAACATCGGTACGATTCCAAGAATGGTATCGGTAGCGGATAGCGCAATGGCGTCGGTCATGCACTGCGTGAGCGTATGCAAGTATTGGGAACGATGTTCGTACTCGACACCTTTCGGATTGCCTGTCGTGCCGCTCGTATAGCAAAGTCCCAACGGTGAGTTTTCGTCTATCTCGGGCCAATCATAGTCGGTGGGTTTACCGGCGATGAAGTCCTCGTAGTCAATGGCACCGCGTAGCTCCGTCGACCATCCTTCGAAACCTTCTTCGGTCGCCACGACAACCCGTTCGACGCTCGGCAGGCTATCGCGCAACGCTTCGAGCAACGGCAAGACATCGGCATCGATGATGATCAGTTTGTCTTGGGCATGTTCGATGATGTACTCGAGGTCTTTTGGCCCGAGTCGAACATTGAGTGTGTGCAGAACCGCCCCCATGCCGGCGCACGCATGGTAAGCCTCCAGATGCCGGGAACCGTTCCACATGAAGGTGCCGACTCGATCACCCACCTTAATACCAGCCTCGCGGAGCGCATGGGCCAGCTGATGTGCACGGTCCCGAGTCTGCTTGTAGGTTTGGTGGCGCACGCCGGATTCGGTGGCGGTGACGATGGCTTCGTTGGGCGCAACCGTCGCGCCTCGGTCGAGAATTCTGGACATCAACAAAGGCGTATGCTGCATGGCCATTGGGCTGCATCCTCCCCAGAGTGCTTCTTGGAACTCGTTAGTGTAACGCCATCGCATGATGGCGCCTAACAGGCCCGGTACAAGCGCGCCGAGTACGTGATGGGTTCATAGCGGTGCCTGACCTCTACAACCGAACCCCAAGTAGGATGTGGAAAACGACGTCGGGCGAGCTCTGGCTTCGGAGGTCTTCGACGACGGCAAGATCTATCCATGCATTTGGCGACAAACGAATGCGACCCCCGAGCGTTCCTTGAATGGCAGATCCACCTGCAGGTTTCATGCCCGAGTCCAGCAACTCACTGTGAGCATCGATCTGACCGAGCAGCTCGACCCGGTCGTTGACGCGATAGCTCAACCCCACGTGCCCTACTGCAGCCAGTTCGTTTTGTGCGCGTGGAGCCAGGTCGCCGTCGCCCAACCAAACCACCCCGCCCATCAAGCTGAGCTTTAGTCCAAAACGGGACAACGATTTCGTATCGGTGTAATCCATCGATACCGCAACGTCGACAGCTTCCGAACCCGAAAGCGTTTCCACGGTACCCGTAGGCGCTTTGATCAAACCGCGCAAGACGATACTGCGAGCGGAGCCCTGCCAAAGGTGATAGCCGAGCGACCCACGCACATCACCGATATGTTTCTTACTATTCTGAAAGTTGGCGAATTCTTGCCCTTGGTAACGCACGAGATAGTCCAGCCGCCCGCGCGGCGCCGCCGAACGTCCGCCGTCGTTGAAACCAAACAACTCATGAAATTCGCCGATGAACGAGTCGAATTTTCCACCGGTATGTACCACCCAGGGTATTTCTACACCCCACTCCCATCGATCCGCGAAGGCCCGGCGAACCCCGTATGTCAGCACACTCGTCTCACCGTCGAAGAAAAAGAAGGTGGCGCCGTCCATCTCGCTGGAAAAGTTGTTGGAGTGCTCGATGTTGAACGATATTTCGGTCGCTTCGGGCGCGCTCGTGCCAAGGGGCCTCGGCAAGCCATACAACAGCGCTACCGGATGGGTGTTACGCAGTGCAAAAGGACCCTGCTCGGCGTGGACCGATGGTGCAACACAGAATACGAGGCACAACGATACAAACCATCGCAAGGGCGGACAACTCCCCAACTCAGAATCGGGTTAGTTTACTGAAACGTCGCTAACCAACGTATCAACAAGACGTAAGGATTGTGTGAATCGATGCTCGGGTCGGGCTAATAGATATTTGGGGTCAGGCTTCGACCCCCAACTCGGCGAACGCCGTCCGCTTCGCCCACTTGTAGTCGGCCTTGCCGTTGGGTAGACGTTGCACTCGATCGACGAACAACACTTGCTTCGGCAGCTTGTAACCCGCCAAATGCTCACGCGTAAAGTCGATCAACTCCGCTTCGGCGAGTTGCTCGATTCCCAGAGCATCCCGAAACGACGCCAGCGCCACGACACGTTCGCCGAAGCGTTCGTCCGGTACACCGACCACCAGACAATCTTCGATGGAAGAATGACGTTTCACCGCTTCTTCGACTTCTTCGGGAAAGACTTTTTCACCGGCCGTGTTGATGCACACACTGCCCCGGCCGAGAAGCGTAATGCTGCCATCCGCCTCGACCGTTGCGAAGTCGCCCGGAAAGCTATAGCGCACACCGTCTATTTCCCGAAACGTCGCGGCACTTTTCTCCGGGTCTTTGTAGTAACCGAGTGGCACGTTGCCGCTGGTTGCCAACAAACCCATCTCACCGGATCCCGGCACAACCTCACGATCCTCTTCGGTAAACACTCGAACACCCTCGCTCAGTTCAAACTTCGCGGTACTGGAATCCATTTCCCGAGTCGTCACGTTGCTGCCCATGCCGCCTTCGGTGGACCCCATAATGTCAGCGAGGGTCATGTCGTGGTGCTTCAACAGCCCTTGTTTAGTTTCGGCACTCCACATCACCCCGCTGGAAATGATCTGCTTGATGCTCGAAATATCGTAGGGGGTACCGCGGGCCTTGGCTCCATCAAGTGCTGCAAGCATCGGTTTGGCGAACGCGTCACCCACGATCACCACGTCGCTCACGCGGTGTTTTTCGACCAGCGACCACAACTCGTCTGGATCGAGTCCTAGCTTTGACGACAAGACCACCGTTCCACCGATGGACATCGTGACAAAACACCCCAACCACATGCCCGTGCCATGCATGAGCGGGCAAGCGGGTAGTGCGATGGGCGCGGCATCGCCGATCTGCTCGATGAGAGCGGGCACTTCGCTGACGCTTGCCGGCGGTTCCAACCCACGGCCCGCGGCACCCATGGTCAAGAGCGTCTGGCAGAAATCACCGCCCGGATACATCACACCTTTGGGAAGCCCCGTTGTACCGCCCGTGTACAACATGTACATATCGCTCGAGTCGCGCTCGATACGGGGCATGGGAGACGCATTGCGGATGCAACGTTCGAAGTCGAGCGACGCATCCAACAGGCTCTCGGTGCCATCATCGACCTGAATGCAAGCCTTTACCTTGGGCAAGCGATCCCGAATCTCCCAGATACGCATCGCGTAGCAAGCCTGGTACACGATTACTTCGACATCGGCGTTTTCTAGCAGGTAGACGAGCTCGTCCGCCTTGTAGCGATAGTTGACGTTGATCGGGCAGCCGCGGATCTTGAATGCTGCGTATTGCGCCTCGAGATACTCAGGTAGGTTGTGCAGGTACAGGCCAACTTTCGAATCGGGTCCCAATCCGAACTCTCCGTACACGCTGGCGAGGCGCGCGGCGCGATCGTCATAGTCACGCCAGGCACGCGTGACATCGTTACAGATGATCGCGGGCCGAGCGGGTACCGTGTCGGCAATTGCCTCCCAGGCGGTGGCAAAGTGGAAATCCATCAAAATCCCTCCCGAATCTGAACGGCAGTTCTAACCTCGCAGGCCGCCGAAGTCTACCCGTGGCCAATCGCTCTACAACCGAAATGCCGTCCTGGCATTTTCCTCGGAAAATGATCGCGCATCCATGCGGGTCTCTTTTTGAGACCGCTTCTAGTTTGACCACTTATTGGTGGCTTTCACCAGTGCCGTCGAGAAAAGCAACCATTTCCTACCGCCTAGAACTCTATTCCGAGTTGGCACGACTATTGAATAACACTGGTCATGAAGACCGCAAACACTTTCGAACAAGGGGGAAACAGGTCCCCAACCGACGGAACTAGGACGATGAAAGATAACTTTAGACTCTCGAGAATCAGCCACCCCCGTGCCAGCCTTTGGGCTATGGCATTGTTGGCGGTCGTGTTCGTGGCCTTTGGCGTCTGGGCCGAGGCGAGCGTTCCCATGCTGGAAACCGCACGCGACCACGGTTCGAACATCGATTTGCTGCCCATCAACACCTGGGTTTTCGGCCGATAACAAGAAGGACCAAATAGATGGCACATTCCGCGTTGGAACGCATTCGCTCGCGATTGCATTTGGAAAAGAAGAACGGCTGGATCGCCGGCGTGTGCGCCGGAGTCGCGGACTATTTTCAAACCGATCCCGCGTTGATTCGAGTCGTTGTGATCGTCGCCGGCTTGTTCCTCACGAAGATCGTCATTGCCGCCTACCTCGTCGCCTGGCTGGTTTTAGAAGAGCGCTAACCCCGGCGCACGCTTCAAAGTCGTAATTTCTCGCGTGAGTCCGCCGTTGGGCGAAGCCATGCGATGATAGGTTCCGATCCTCGACGTGTCGCGTTATGCCTCCGACGAAACCACTGCTTGTCGCATCACTGGTGCTGCTCAGCTCCTGCTGGCAGAGCGATAAGGGTCATCTAGAAGGTCGAGAAACCACGGCACCCAGCAACTTCAACTTTCTGGGACGCACGTCACCCTGCTATCTCGAAGTGCCGTTGCCCACTCCCCGCGCCATGCGCGTCAACTGTTTTCACATCGACGGCATGCTGCATATTCATTCAAACCGCTTCGCCAAGATGCCCCGCATAAGCGGCGAAAGCTGGGTCGATACCGTGCGCCGAGATCCCCGGGTCAGGGTCGCGATCGACGGCAACATCTATCGCATGCGCGCGACGCCGATCGACGATTCAGAGCACCGGGTCGCCATACTCCACGACCGTGGCTATCTATACGCCTGGGACGGCATAACGATCTTTAGTTTTTCGCCTCGGTGAGATCGGCACCCGGAAAACCCTCCATAGCCGAACGGGCGTCCGACCGAAGAGGACACTAGGTGTCAGGCGATTTCGGTTCATCACTTCCCGGTCGGATTCCCGAACGCCATTTCTGAAAACCGGCTATTTCATCGCGTACAAGGCTGACGACGTACGCAATTACGGTGGCGTCGTCCAACAAACCGATCCCGGCGATGAAATCCGGGATAAGATCGAAGGGTACGACGAAGTAGAGTACTGCAGCAGCGATGGCGACGATCGATTGCGTCGACACGTCGCGGTAGTCACCGTTGATCCAAGCCCTGAGCAGGGCAACTAGAAGCCCGAGTTCTTCCCGCACGGTCTGAAACCGCGTCGACAACCGGCCCGTACTGGCAAGCTTATTCGCTGCTCTAGTCGACAAGGCCAGCACTTCTTCAGGGGACTTTAAGAGTTGAGTTGCTCGACTCTTGTAACGCTCGAATCCGGACGGCGGCTTGCTCATGACTTACAGAAATTGAGAATCCACCGAGCCACCTGGTTTTCGTGCGTGTCGTTCTCCAGCGACGCCATCCCCTGCTCAAAGGTCTCGGTCCCCAACAGATCCTGGCGCATCTGCATCAAATCCGCCGAATAGGGCCTTTGGAACTCAGGGTGGCCTTGAAACGTCAGAACGTGGTCACCCCACACGAATCCCGCGTGGGTGCAAAAGTCATTTGTGGCGATCGGGATTGCCCCTTCGGGTAGCGCAGTCACTTGATCTTTGTGGCTCGAGAGTAACCCGAACTCAGCGAGCTTGGGGCTTAACCAAGGCGCATCGCCGATCACCTGGCTGTTGTGGACGCCAACTGCCCATCCCGACGCTGCTTCTGTACGGCCCCCGAAAAAATGTGCGATGAGTTGGTGACCGAAGCAGATACCAATGATCTTGCGCTCGGCGGCCAAAGCGCGGCCGACGAAATCAACTAAAGGCGGGATCCAGGGCAGATCGTCGTACACACTCTCTCGACTGCCGGTAATGACGTACGCATCACAGGCGCGCGGGTCGGGATAACGCGCGTCTGCTGCAACATAGGTTGAGAACTCGAGCGATTCCCCGTTCGCGGCGGCATTGAAAAGAGACTCGAACATGTCGGGATAATCGCCGTGAAGCGGCCGAAATTCTTCGTTTACCGAATCGGCCTGCAGTATCCCGATGCGCAGAGTAGACGAGCCACCCACTAGATGATTTCAAAGTATCGTTCGAGCTGCCAGCTATTGAGATTGCGTTCGTACTCCGAGCACTCCCAGTAACGCGACATTACGAAATGATCCACGAAGGCATCGCCCAACATAGCCCGAGCGTGCCTCGATCCGTCCAGCCGTTCGGCAGCTTCGCGCAGCTGCCGCGGAAAGCGGCGTTCAGCGGGCAATGCATCTTCGATGTCGTAGGCGTTGCCAACCACTGGCTGGCTCGGTCTGAGACCTTCTTCGACACCATGCAGGCATGCGGCAACCACCGCGGTTGCGACCAAGTAGGGATTGGCATCCGCGCCGCCAACCCGGCACTCGATGCGCTGGCTGGTTGCACCACCACCGATCACTCGGATCGCGGCGGTACGATTGTCGACCCCCCACGTGGCGGCGGTCGGTGCCCATGCGCCTTTTACGAGTCGCGTGTAGCTGTTGATCGTAGGCGCAAGCAACGCGAGGTATTCGGGAAGATAGGTTTCGAGACCGGCAACCGCTTGGTGCTGCAATTCGGACATGCCGGTCGCCTCAGTTGCCGCAAAAAAGCGGTTGTCCCCAGCCGCATCGAGCAAACTGAAATGGAAATGGCCACTTTGCCCCGGGTAGTCCATAGACCACTTGGCCATGAACGTCGCGAGCAGCCCCTGTTTCTGGAAAAAAACCTTACAAAAGGTTTTGAATAGGTTGGCTCGGTCAGCAGCTTCCAAACCGTCGTGCGCTTTGAGCGCCGCCTCCCAGACGCCCGGACCCGTCTCGCTGTGCAGTCCTTCGATGTCACAATCGAGTGACTGACAGTAATCGAGTAGTCCGGAGAATCGCTCCGATTCGGCAGAGGCTCGCAGTATCGAGTAACCAAAGTTTCCGGGCGTGAGCGGGGTAAGATTGCGATACCCCTTGTCGCGTATGCTGTGCGGAGTTTCCGCAAACACGAAAAATTCGTATTCGAACCCCGAACGCAGCGTCAACCCATGGGATTCGAGCCGTTCGAGTACATCGCTCAGGCGACTGCGGGGGCAAATCGGATGTCTGGTGTCTCCCTCGCCAACGAATTCACCAATGAAGTAGGGGCACCCTTCATCCGCTAACCAACGTTCGGTCTCCACCCGTAGACGGTATCTAGCATCCGGAAAACCGGTGTGCCACCCAGTGAACTGGCTTTCCGAGTACAGCTGGTCGTCGACGTCCCAGCCGAATATGCAGTCGCAGAAGCCGCCGCCCTTCTCCATGAGCTCGATAAACTTGCCCAAATCGACGTATTTACCCCGGATGACGCCGTCGATATCGGATACCCCGAGCTTTACACGAGAGACGCCGCGCTCCCGGTATTGCGCCAATTTCTGATCCAGGAGACCTTCCTCGTCCATCACGTCGTCAGACTCGCTCATCAACTAGTTCCTGTCCGGAAATTCGGCTTCTGATTTCGCCGCAGGCGCCGCGAATTCCTCTGTCGGTTTTCTGTGAAACCTCGCATTTTCCGTACCTATTATCGTCAGCCATCCGGCCCTCCACTGTCCGGTCTCAGCATGCTGGGCATTCTGGAAAATCACTAACGTCCCTGTGGATAACTCTGAGGATAACTTCGTGGAAACCCCCGCAAACCCACAGAATACGGCAATAGACGAATTTCGCGCAAAATTTAGTTGCATCGGACTAAAACGCAGTCGAATCAACAGGTTACCACACAGCCTGAGCGCCATAGAGGGGTCAAAATCGTGCCGTTCAGGAAGAACCGCAACAATTCTTACAGATGTGCATAACCAAGGCGACCTAACGAGCCTTCACTGCCTCGTTAGCTTATCCACACGTTAGTTTCCGTAAGTTGACGCGTTAACGCCCACCGGTCGAGGTAACAATCGGACAAACAGCCACAGATCAAAACTGTTGAACAATCGTGTTAGTCGGCTACTCTTCCACTTGTTGGTCTTCGGGCAGCTTGACGGCCACATCAGCGCTGGTTATCGGGGACAATTCCGTGAATATCACCGTGTCCAACTGCCACGTTTCATCGTCATCGTTCCATTCCACGTCGTGAGCCGCTTCCGCCTCTGTAGCGAACGACGGGATCACCCAAAGCACCAGTAACAATAGGCCAACGCCGCTAATGAGATAGCCGAAGCGACCAGTAAAACCGTGCGCCTTCATCCTCTAGTCCTCCTGTGCCTTTAGTCGTCAACGGAATGCTCCAGCTGAGCCGACTGGTTACGTTGGGTATAATCTCGAAATCCCACCCAATACCGGTACTGGTCAACTGGGCCCAGGTCGTGGCTACGTCATTCTTCTGAACTGCGTATGCCGTATCGGCGAACCAAACAAGTTCGCCAACGGGCAATGGGAAATGCAGTCCAAGACTAACATGTACACCCTGGTCCGCCATGTATGTGCCGGGGTCAAATCCGCGTACGTCATTCACCCCGCCGACACCGAGTCTCAGCGTACTCGGCAGGTGCGAGCCGGAAAGTTGACCGGTAGCCGAAATCGAGACTTTCTGTCCCGCGCCGATGATGGGCAGGTCGACGGGCCACCACACTCGCCCGCTCGCACCGAAACGCCAGAAATCACTTTCCTGCCCCACCACTTCTCCGGAACTCACACGCCCCAAATCCAACGTCGTGCGTCCCGTCACCGCCATATTGGCTGCGAAAGCGATCGGGTTGGCGGAATCCCATATGCGGTGTGCCGCCATGCCAAAACTCAAATAGTGCGCTTTCTGATCTTCCAGGCCATCGCGAGAAATGTCGTGCAATCCCGCGCCGAGCCAAAGGCTGCTGCCACGTGCCCGCGTATGCGCCAACGTGCGCGATACCGAGGCGTCAATCAACAAGCTATCGCTTTCGATTTCGGGATCTGCCTGCCAGCTGAAGTCGTTGTTGGAAACTCGGATCTGTCCTTGATAGCGTCGAGAAACCAGCGGCGTGCGGTAGCCTGCCGACACGTACGTCTGCTCGCTGGGATTTACGGTATTCATCACGCGCACGTCCAACGCATCGCCACGCCCGATGGGATTCAGCCAGCCGAATTGCAGCGAGACGCGTTCTTGACCCGATTCTTCGTTGCCGTAATTGTCGACCTGTGCGCGGGCACTCCAGGTTTTGGCTTCGAGAACCTGTAGATTGAGTTGCGTCTCGCCGACGTTTGAGCCCGGTACGAACGCAGCCTGACTGGAGAATCCCGGCAGGCTGTTCAATTCGTACAGCTTGGTCTCCACCATGCGCCGCGTCAGCGGTTTACCCAAGAGATCTGCGAACGCCGCCTCGGCCAGTTGCGTAGCATCGCCGTCTACCGCAATCGAGCCCAAACGACCGGGCAACACTTCAAGCCACACACTACCGTCCTCGACGGCTTGGCTCGGCACAAACGCGACAGCCAAGAAATAGCCCTTGTCCCGATAGTGCTCTTGCACGCGCAACGCGACCTCTTCGATCTCCTTGACGGAAACACCGCGTCGTGATTTCTGCCCAGCAATCAGCTCCTTGAGGTCATTGACGTCCGCCTTGGTGAGTTGGGCATCGGCGTCATGTACACCAATGGCCGTCAAAAAGCGTCCAATCTCGTCAAGTTCATCCGTATTGAAGCCATGATCGGCTACCGTATGGCGCGCTCCTATTTCCTCGAGCGTTGCATCGATGACGCGCTGCACTTCGTCGGCATCGACGCCGCTCGTCGCATCGGGCAGACGTACTCGGATCGACTTGACTTCGAGCCGTGGACTCGTGTTCGGGTCGGGGTCTCGTTCGGCAACCGGCGGGATATGCGCAAGTGCTCCAAACGCGTTGGCGGTCAACGCGAAGATAGCCAAAATCGCTACTGTCGCGAGCGCCAGTTTAGGCCACCAGCTGTTCTTGTGGCCGTGCTCTAGATTGCTTGCGGGATGAAAATTGCGCTTCGTAACATCTTTTCGAGGTTGCGTATCATCATCGGCGGCAAACGGCACGAAGTTGTCGATGATCTGGCGCCGCGCCTCGCGATATTCGATCCGGTCTAGCTCGCCGGCTGCAAACGCCTTGACCATTCGGCGCAAACGTTGCGATTCCGGAGCCAACTTCATCAGCTTCATGACACCTCCCGAACGAGGCGAAATCCCGTCAACACATCCGGCGTGCCTTCGTGGCTGCGAGCCATGTCCTGCACGCAGTTTTGAATGGGATCACTGTAGGCGCCGCCAAGTGCACGCAAGCCGTCCTCAGCGAGGGCCCATTCCTGCACATTGCCGAGCATATGCAACAAACCGTAGCCGTTGGCTTTGCCCGTATCTGCCGCTACCGGCTTCAAACCCCGTTGCACCCCGCCAGCGCTGACGAGACAATTCCGGTTGGGATCCGGATCGCCCTGCGCGGCATACAACCATTCTTGCAACGTCGGCAATCGGTACACGTAACCCGTCCGCTCGCTGAGCCAATCGGCATACGCGCGGGCATCGCTCAAAGACACACCCGTCACCGGCAACGGTCCATCACCTGTGCTGGCGCACGATCCTGCCACTTGGCAGAAAGCGGCAAAATGCTGCCAGGTCACCTCCTGCTTGGTGATCGCAAAGCGTCCGTCACCGTCCGGCCGCGGAACGACGACCAATCGAGGGCCGAGATCGCCATCCCCAACCTCGTCCACACAGTAGCTGCCGCGTCCATACTGGGCACCGTTACCTATCAGATAGCGCATACCGCACGGGTCGGCGGCAACGGTTTCCAAGCCGGGTAACTCGCCAAACCGCAGCACCGCGCTTTGGTGCAGGAGGGTGCTGCGCTCGACATCTATCTCGGCGAGGCGCTGTACGCACTCGCCTAGACGACGACCGATTCTTTCGCCGGTAGCGGTGTCCCCGCCGACGCCATCGATCGTGCGTGTTGCGTACAGATCCGCTAACGCATCGACGTCAAGTCGCAAACAGGCGGCATCCAGGTGAACGCTCAGCGCCTCCATGAAGGATGCATCCAGTGCTTCGCGATTCCGCAGTTCCAGCGCCTCGTCATATTGTGTCTTGCCGGTCGACAAAGCGACGCTCAGCTCATGCTTGAGCGATTGATTGGAGAGCATCGGTTCGAGAACGGCGTAGCTGGCAGCCGCTTGAGGATACTCGCCGTTGAGAATCTCGCCACGAACTCGCGTTTCGAGTACAGCGGCAATTTCGAGCGTAAGATTCGTGACACGCGAATCGTCGGAGAACGCCATCTGCAACGGGTCAAACGCAGTCTCGAGGCTCGATAACCATTCGCCATCGGCCTGATAGGTCGCAAGGACGCCGGCAACTTTCTCGTACTGGCGAGTGATCAACGCGTCGCGCGCGTGATCAAGTTCGCCGTAAAGAATTCCCCGTTCGTAAAGCAACCTAGCTTGTTCGAAACTACCAACCGTTTCGATACGGCTGGCATAGATTTCCGTGATCTTCGCAAAGATGCCCTCTCTAACACCGCCGTCTTCCGTGTCCAGCGCCAGCAAGGTTTCGCTCTCGGCCCGCAACAAGTCTTCCCATGGTTCATCGAAGACCGGCGCCTCGATGAGTTTGGTAAGGCGGGCAACTTGTGCATCCAAGAGCGTGGTCTGGCGCACCTCGGCTTTGACCTCGCTCATCTTCGGGCCATAGAACGTCCCGAGCGCCAGTGCAAATGCGAAGGTAGCTGCGACCGCAAACGCCGGACGCGTGCGCCACGGGGCTGGATCGAAGAGATAATGTCGCACCTCGCCTACGGAATGAGGGCGACCGCTACGATGAAACGCAAGACACTTCTCCAACACACGCCATTGTCGACGCGACAAGCGCTTCGGTTTTTCCGGGCGTAAGCCTTCATGGAACGCGTCTTCCGCCGACGAACGTCCAAACGGATGGTGACCCGTCAGCACCAGGTAGATGACGATACCGAGCGAATAGAGATCATCACGCACCTCAGGATTGTCACCGTTCAACATCTCACGGCTCGCGTACGCTGGCGTCAGGGCCGCCAAGCGTGCCGGATCGAAGACGGTGTCATCTCCCTGTGCTTGATTGATCTGCACGGCGCGGGCAATGCCAAAATCGAGAATCTTGGGATGGTTGGTCGATGCGACGTAGACGTTTCCAGGTTTGAAGTCGGCGTGGATGACACCCTCATCGTGTGCATAGGCTAAGCCTGCACAGATGCCTTCGATCACGTTCCAAGCCATTTCCTCCGGCAAACCGGTGGGATACGAGCGCAGCAGTTCTGCCAACTCTCGACCCTCGAGGAGCTCCATGGTAATGAAAGGCGTTTCGCCATCCTTGTCGAAGTCGAATATCGAAACGATGTTCGGATGATTCAGCGATTGCGATTTGGACGCCTCACGCTGCAACGCGTTGAAAGCTTCCGGGTGTTCGCGAAAGTCGTTGTTGAGCACCTTGACCGCGACGAACGGATTGCGGTCACGCGCCTCGACCTTGCGCAGATCTTTGGCCTTGAACACGGTACCCATACCGCCGCTGCCAAGCTTGTCTTCCAGACAAAAGCGGTTTTTCAGCACGCGCGGGACAAGCGCATCGCCACTCGGTGGATCACCGCTGTCGCGATGTGAGATGCTGTGTTCGTCGCGCAATACGGTGATATCAGATGCTGGTTCAGATTGATCGTTGTCGCTCATGACGCCTTCGCCCGCGCGACGATCAGGGTAATGTTGTCGCGCGCCGGTCCTGCCAAGCATTGCGCCAATAAGGCATCGACGGAGTCGTCTACCGAGTCGCGCGACAGCTCACCGGATAACGCCTCAAACGTCACCTCGCGGTACAAACCATCGCTGCACAACAGATAGGTGTCGCGCGGCAACACCTCGAACACCGCGAGATCGAGATACAGCTCTGGCTGCCCGCCAACGGCACGCGTAATGATATTGGTATCCGCCGACATCGCTTCTGCTTCTGAAACGGCACCAACGTCCAACAAGTCGGAGACCGGATTGTGGTCACGGGTAATTTGTTCGAGACGTCCTTCGCGCAACCGATACAATCGGCTATCACCCGCCCACAACGCCACTCCGGTTCTACCGCGGCTAATCATGGCGACTACCGTGCTACCAACCGTGCCTCCCTTGAACTGAGTACGGGCATGCATCCGCAAACGGTCGTTTACCTCGACCAGCCGATCTTCCACCGTATCTACGCATAGCGACAACGGCCCGGTAAGCTCGAGGTCTTGCAGCTCGGATGTGATCGCTTGACTGGCGACCTCGCCGGCTTCGTGGCCGCCCATGCCATCGGCAACCGCCCACAGGCCGGCTTCGGGTCGTTGCAGCAATGCATCTTCATTGCAGCGACGGAGTTTGCCCCTATGGGTCTCGCCAGCGCTGTACCACTCCAGGTTCACGTCGAGACTAGGTGTGCAGAAATCGGATAGCCGACTCTTGGGATAGCGGCTCGCCCAGACTGATGAACCCTTCGCCCCACAACCGAATCTCTGCGCGGCGCACAAAGCTCACCTGCTCGTCCTGGGTCTGCACGAAGGAGCCGTTGGTGCTGCGATCAACCAGCACGAAACATTGTTGGTCGTGTTTGATATAGGCGTGATCACGCGAGCAAAACGTACGCGCTACCTGAACGTCGCAGGCATCGGTTCCGCCTAGACAAATTTTACAGTCAGCCGCGGCGTCGACGGTCCACTGCTGACCGTTCCATTTCACCACGAGCTGAGAACGCTCATGCGCATCCATGCTGCATCTCGAGAAGCCATGGGCCCGAACACCAAGAATAGGCGAGGGTGTTGAGGGTTTATGGGAACTGAGTCACAAGGTAGGAGGCGGCTGCGCGTCCACGGGACGCGAGGCCGCGAAGGGCGTGGCAACGCCATGCCCGGTGTCGAGACCGCTCGGCATCGCGTCCTAAGGACGCGCCCTCGCTTCGCGGCTGAAGCCGCTCCTACCGGAGGTGGTTCGGACCTACCTAGTGCATGTAGTTGAACATCTGGCGCCGATAACGACCGGCCAGGTCCGAAGTCTTTCCGAGCAGAGTGAAGATCCGAATCATTGTCATCCGGCCGATATCGTCACGAAACTCGCGGTCAGTTCTGAGAATCGTCATGGCGAGTTCCAGCGCGGCCTCGTAGTGCCCGGCAGCCGCCTCTTGAACGGAAAGCTGGTAGCAGATCTCGAGATCGTCTGGTTCTCTATCGCGAGTTCGGGCAAGCTCATCGAGCCCCGGCAGCCCGACGGCCTCCTCGGCGAACTGCAATCGCGCCTGCGGTCGTTTGCGTTCCTCGACATCCTCCCCAACCGTCGCCAGCGCTGTCCGAGCACCTTCCAGGTCGCCCTTCAGCGCCAACACGTCGGCAAGTTCTACGCGGAAAGCCGGGTTGTTCGGCTCTTGGTCGATCGCTTGCTGCAGCATGTCGAGGGCGGCGGCGAAGTCGCCTTGCTGCAGGCAGAGCGCCAGTTGCTCCTTGAGAAGTTCGCTTGAAGACATCGTCAGAGTATCGAGCAGTTGTCTGAGATTCTCCTCGGGTTGCGGCCCGTCCACCTGCTCTACGAGCTGGCCACCTTTGATGACCCGGATGCTCGGCAACCCTTGTACCCGCAACTGTTGGGCCAACGTCTGATCTTCGGCCACATCCACCAAACCCAAGAAGACCTTGCCCTGATAATGGGCAACCAGCGCTTCGAGTTGTCGTTTGGTTTCCGCCGATGGCTGTACTTGGTCAGTCCAGAACAGCAATACGACGGGATTCTGCCGAGATCGTTCGATGACGTCGGATTGAAACGACTCCGGAGAGACGGGAAAAACTTGAGCTTCCACGATACTTACAAACTACCAGCTTGTTGAAAAAAGCCTGCTATGCGGCCTTTTTTCCCGCCTTCGGCCATCCTAGGCCTCGGGGCTCCTCCCGCGACGTCCTGTCGCGGGTCTAGCAGCGTGTTTTTCAACACGCTGCTAGACCGCATGTCCGAAAGCCACCGGAATGCTACTACCAGAGCTATCGGCGAAATGCGTCCAACCACACCCATCTTGTTGTGTCGCAAAGCTCAGACAGGCCACGCTGGTGTCGAATTGTGCGAACGTCCGGCGCAAGAGATCCGAGTGATTGTTTTGTGCACTCACGTGTCCGACCACCACCTCGAGCCTCGGATGGGCGATGGCCGTCAAAAAGTCTCGAGCCTGGTCGTTGGAAAGATGACCTAGGTCGCTTGCGATGCGCCGTTTCAATCGGATCGGATAGCGGCCTCGCATGAGCATCTCACGGTCGTGGTTGCTTTCCATGAGTATCCCGTCGCAACCGGAATATTGATCGATCACATGTGGGGTCACACAACCCAGATCGGACACAACGCCGATCTTGAGGTTGGCATGGTAGAAGACAAACTGAACGGACTCCCGCGCGTCATGTGGCACCGTAACTGGCATGATCGTCACGCCATTGACGTCAAACGGTTGGTCGCCGTGCACGGTGTGGCCGATCAGCTCGTGTCCAACCGCCTTGAACGTTCCGTTAGAAGCGTATACCGGCAATCCGTATTTGTGGGTGAGATCCGGCACACCGGACGCATGATCCGAATGCTCATGGGTCACGAGTACTGCGGTGAGATCACCCGGTCGCACCCCGAGTCGCCCCAGCCGCGCTTCCGCCTGCTTGAGCGGGAATCCGCAATCAACGAGGAATAGGCTACCGCCGATAGCGACCAGCGTGCCGTTGCCCCGGCTGCCACTACCCAATGAAGCGAACCCGCTTGCGCGCCGCGGCGTCGGTTTCAAACGGCGCACCGGTTTCCAAGCGGGCAACCGGTTTCCAATCGACCCACCACCCTCAAGTGGCGAACTCTCGAATCAACACCAATACCTGTTGACCGAGTTCGCGTTCAATAGTCCGGCCTTCTGGATCGTGTACCGTGAGCACATGCTCGCGCTCGGCTTTCTTGCTCAACCGAATCAGCAGCTCGAAGCCATCATTGCCGCCAAAGGTAAAGAGCCGTCTGAAAAAACCCGGTTCCTCTTCGCCCGTCAAGACGTTTTCCGTGATGTTGACGTAGTAGATGCCCGCGTCCCGATTCTGGTCGATGACGTCGATCTCGGCATTGGATAACGATTGCCCCAAGGTCGCCCACGCCCGCTCTTCGTCCAGATACAACCTCAAGATCGGATCGCCCAAGCTATCACGTTCGAGCACCGCCTTTTCTCGACCCGCAATTTCCTGGGCGACCATCGACACGGTTTGCTCGGCGACGCGGGCGGCAATATAGGCACCCAGCTCACTCAGCATGGCCTGCTCCACGCCCGGTAGATCTGACGTCACAAGCAGCAGGTCAACCACCGTATCCGGCGTAGACAAACCTATGCTGTCGTTTGCGTGGCGCACATGCACCTCTGAAGTGAGCTGCCGCAAACCCTGCTCAATCCGTAAGAACAATCGCTCGCGCCCGGTACTCAGGGAATCCGCCGACCGCGCATCTTGCAATAGGGTGCGGATGACGTCCCGGTATTCTTCGTCGGTGATTTCCAACCACTCGGTAGTGATACGACCTTGCCCCGGCACCTCTGCCGTCACCGCCACGCCATTTTCAGCGAGAAACTGTTTGATTTTCGGCCAGACCCTCGTCGGTGGTTCGGGCACGACCAACCAACGTCGATCACCCAATCGCTGGATGCGGACCTCATCGCGGTTGTCGTTCGAGTAGATAGCGTCCGGAAGCGGCGGCCGACCCGGGTAGAAAGACGAGTTCGCCTGGGTAGGTATCTGCGGAATCGGAAACGGATCTTCGAGACGCACACCCAGATCGTCTGGAATGAGAAGCTCCGGACCTTCGCGGGCATCGATGTAGTCGTCGGAGCGATCGACGAATAGTCCTTTGTCGTCAGAAAGCCAAGAACAACCCGCAAGCAACACAAAAGCAAGTATCACGAACCGCACTACAGGCCTCCCGCCGTTCGTACGCAGTCCAGGACTTCGCTCCGTCGGCTTTCCGAGAGCGGCACCAGGGGCAAGCGAATGCCCTGGTCTATCTTGCCCATCTCGTACAAGACCCATTTGGTCGGTATCGGGCTGGTCTCGACGAACAAAACCCCGTGGACCGGCTGCAGCTTGGCATCCAACGCCTCCGCTTCTGTCACGTTGCCGTCCAAGTAGGCACCACAGAACGCCGCCATATCGCTCGGTAACACATTCGCAGTCACCGATATGGTGCCGACCGCACCCAGCTTCAGCATGTCCAGTGTCTGAGCATCTTCGCCAGACAAAACGACAAAATCGTCGTCACACAATGCCTTTATCTCGCCGACCCGGCCTGCATCACCACAGGCTTCCTTGATGCCGACGATATTCTCTATGGGCGCAAGCCTGGCGACGGTTTCCGCAGTCATGTCGCAAGCGGTACGCGACGGTACGTTGTAGAGCACCAACGGCACCGAGCACGCTTCGGCGATGGTTTTATAGTGCTGATACAACCCCTCTTGAGTCGGTTTGTTGTAGTACGGCGTGACGAGTAGACAGGCATCAGCGCCCTGCCGCTCGGCTTCTTGGGTTTGATGAATCGCTTCCGCGGTCGCGTTGCTGCCTGTTCCCGCAACGACCGGGATTTGGCCCGCCACGATCTCGATCGTGCGCTTGATGACCTCCAAGTGCTCTTCCGTGGTCAACGTCGCCGACTCGCCCGTCGTCCCCATCGGGACAATGCCGTTGGTACCGCTGTCTAAGTGCCAGGCGATCAAGCCGTCGAGGGCCGGCCAATCGACCTCACCGGTTCGGGTCATCGGCGTCACCAGCGCGACTATGCTGCCACTCAGGTCCAATCTGATCTGCCCACGCTCATGAGGTCGGCAATGGTACTTGGGACCTTTACTCGAAACTAGCCCTATCCGGGCTCGCCCTCGGCGGGGATATCGCGAGGCCAAGCGTTGTAGATCGCCTTGACTAACGTCGCCAACGGGATTGCGAAGAACACGCCCCAAACGCCCCATAGACCACCGAAGGCCAACACCGCGACGATAATGGCGATGGGGTGCAAGTCAACGGCTTCAGAGAACAGGAGCGGCACCAGAACATTGCCATCGAGCGCTTGGATGATTCCGTAGGCGGCCATGACATAGGTGAGATCCCAAGACCAACCGAACTGGATGATGCCAACCAGCAAGACCGGAATGGTCACCACTGCGGCACCGATAAACGGGATGAGCACGGAAAAACCGACCAGCACACCCAGCAACGCCGCAAAGTTGAGCCCGAGCAACGAAAAGACGACAAACGTGGTCGAGCCGACGATGATGATCTCGATGAATTTGCCGCGTACGTAGTTGGCTAGTTGAACGTTCATTTCATCGCCGACGCTATTGAGCAACGGACGTCGTTGTGGCAGTACCGAGACCAGCCAATCGAGTAACTGCCGCCGGTCTTTTAGAAAGAAGAACACCAAGATCGGCACCAACACGAGATAGATGAGAAACGCCACCAGTGAAGGAACGTTGGTGACCAGCGCTTCGAGCACCGGCCCACTCAAATTGCCGAGTTCGCTTGCCGCAGCATCCAACCAAACGCCTATCTGTTCATCAGTCACGATTTCGGGGAAAGCGGTTGCCAGATTTTGGGTCGCTTCCTGCAGGCGGACCATGATGTTCGGTAGCGCATCCACCAACCCCTGCAGCTGGCGCCATACGAGCGGCACGACGAAAAGCATCAACGCAATCACACCGCCAATGAAAAGGAAGAAAGTCAAATATACGGCGCCAATCTCCGGAACATGCCACTGCACCAGCTTCTTCACGAGGCCTTGCAACAGGAACGCCAACACCAGCCCGGTCAACACCGGCGCTAACACGCCGCCCAATATGAACAATACAAAAAAGCCGATCACCAGCAACACGACCAAGTAGATCGCTTCTTCGTTCGAGAAGTAACGATTGATCCAACTGCCGATGACCTCTAAGAAACGCAACTTCTACTTTTTTTCCAGTAGGTAGGTATAGGTATCGCCGTCCAGGTAAGACTCCAGCAACTTGTGGCCGCTTTGGATTGAAAACACCTCGAAATCTCGAACCGACCCCGGATCTGTTGCGAGAACGCGTAGCTGCTCTTGACTGGCCATGGCGTTGAGTGCCTGCTTCGCCTTCAGCAGCGGCATCGGACAATTTAGGCCCTTTGCATCGAGTAAGACCGGCCCAGAAGACATTTTGGGTGCTATCCCTTCACGGTTTTGACGGTTTTTAGAGTATGACACAGACATATCGATGAGGAACTTTTGCCCGACCCCGAGCGTCCATACAGTATGATCAAAGCTATGAAGCATGTTCGCACAGGCTGGTTGCTTGTGTGGCTCGTGGTGAGCACCACGGCCCACGGTGAGGGTCGCAACGACCTGCCGGATCTAGGCGATGCCTCGTCAAGTTTGATCTCGCCGCAGATGGAGCGCGAGATTGGCGAGGACTTCCTGAAACGAGTGCACTCAGCGCTGCCGACCGTCGACGATCCGGTGCTGAAGTACTACGTGCATCAACAGTTGTCGAACCTCGCCCAACATTCTGAACTCCGCGAACGCGTGCTAAGCACCGTCTTGATCGACAATGACCAGATCAACGCCTTTGCCGCACCGGGTGGGGTTGTGGGTATCAACCTCGGTTTGATGCTGTACGCCGAAGACGTTCACGAGTATTCCAGCGTGATTGCCCATGAGTTGGCACACCTAAGCCAGCGCCATTTTGCCCGCGGCATCGAAGAACAGCGATCCCAGACGTTGCCTGCACTCGCTGCGATGATCGCAGCCATCATGATCGGCGTGATGGGCGGAGGCGATGCGGGAATGGCCGCCATCTCGAGCGTGCAGGCCATCGCTCAAGCCAATCAGCTACGTTACAGTCGTGGCCGCGAACAGGAAGCGGACCGCATCGGGCTCAATACACTGGTACGCGCAGACCTCGACCCTCAGGGCATGGCCCGCATGTTCGAACGCATGCAACGGGCCTATCGCTTCACGCGCAAACCACCGGAATTTCTATTGACGCACCCGTTGAGCGAGACGCGCATCGCCGACGCCAAATCCCACGCGCTGCAGTATGGCAACGTCGAGCATCCACAATCGAGCGAGTATCAGATGATGCGCGCGAGGGCAGTCGTGCATTACGCAAAGTCGCCTCAAGCCGCAGTCAAGCAATTCGAAAAGCGGGTACGCGACAATCCCGACAGTTTGGCGGCTCGCTATGGACTCGCAACGGCGTTGAGCGCCGACGAGCAACACGCTGAAGCCATTGCCCTGAACGATCAGCTCTATACGACGAATCCCCGCAACATCCTATATACGGCGAGTTTTGCCGAAGTTCTAATCAAAGCCGGTAAGATCGATCAGGCGCTGGATTTGCTGGTCCGAGAACTCGAACTCAACCCGGACAACCCGCCATTGGCTATGTTGTACGCCGATGCCTTGGTAGCGGATAGCCAGTTCGAGGCAGCCGAAAAGGTTTTGCAGCGGCAAAGCTTCGTCAACAAGCACGATGTCGACGTTTGGTACAACCTGGCAGAAATTTCAGGTTTGGCGGGCAACATCGTGGGGGTGCATGTAGCGCGTGCCGAGTTCTTCACGCTACACGGTGCCTACCAGCGTGCGATACAACATCTCGAGTACGCGCGGCGATTGACCAGCCGTAGCAACGATCAGCTACACGCACGGCTTGATCAGCGCATCACCGATCTCAGAACCAAGTTACGGGAACAGCGTAGCTAGTGTCTGTCCAGAAATTCGCCATCCAGGCGAATTTCTTAGGGACGCTACGGCGAAGTAAATTCGCCTCCGCTCCCAAAACCCTTGCTTTTTCTGCGCGTTGCTCCGAAAAAACGTGTTTTGCCGGGCCGTCCCTGGCCCAGGCTAGTCAGTTCGGTCTCAGAATGCTCCGCATTCTGGACAGGAACTAGCTAGCATCCGCGCCACACAGTTTTAGAAAGCCAGCATGCGTTTCAGGGGCACCATGGCACGTCGGCCGACTTCAGGCTCCACGTGGATCTCGTTTGCCGCCATACGTTCCGGATTGTTGAGCGTGTCGGCCAACACCTGCAGTTCGTTCATGGCCATCCAAGGACAGTGCGCGCAACTGCGACAAGTCGCGCCATCTCCGGCAGTGGGGGCTTCGATGAAGCGTTTCTGCGGGTTGAGCTGTCGCAACTTGTGGAAGATGCCCCGGTCTGTGGCCACGATGAACATTTGATTCGGTAGTTCGGTCGCTGCTTGGACGATCCGACTAGTCGACCCCACCACGTCGGCGATGTCGATCACCGCTGCAGGCGACTCGGGATGCACGAGCACGCCCGCTTCCGGATAGAGCGATTTCAAATCCAGCAGTGCTTTCGACTTGAACTCTTCATGGACGACGCAGGCGCCGCTCCACAAGAGCATGTCGGCCCCGGTTTGCTGCTGGATGTAGCGGCCCAAGTGCTTGTCGGGCGCCCACAATATCTTCTCACCCCTGGCGGCGAGCGATTCGACGATGGGTAGGGCGACACTACTCGTCACCACCCAGTCCGAGAGCGCCTTGACCTCGACCGACGTGTTGGCATACACCACCACGGTTCGATCCTCGTTGGCCTCGCAAAACGCCCGGAATTCAGGGGGTGGGCAACCGAGGTCCAGCGAACATTCGGCGTCGAGCGTCGGCATGAAAACCCGCTTGTCGGGCGAGAGGATCTTGGCGGTCTCGCCCATAAAGCGCACACCGGCAACAATCAACGCCGACGCCGGGTGATCGCGGCCAAAGCGCGCCATCTCCAAAGAATCCGACACGATACCGCCCGAGCTTTCCGCCAGATCCTGCACGTCACCATCGACGTAGTAGTGGGCGACCAGAACCGCATCGCGGGCTTCGAGAAGCGCGGCGATATCCGTCATCAGCGCGTCTCGCTCGCTGGGGGTCACGGTGCGGGCTTCATATACCGGCACTCGATCGGCACTCAAGCTGTAGTCTGGTAAATTCATGAGGTCGATAAGTTTACCATGAGGCGTGAATGTACAAGCTCTATGGAATGCGGGATTCGGGAAACTGCTATAAGGTGCGGTTGCTGCTCAATCACCTCGACCTGCCCTGTGAAAATATCGCGACGGATATATTGCAGGGCGAGACCCGAACCGATGAATTTCTGGCGCTCAATCCGAATGGCAAGGTGCCGCTGTTGATCTGTCCCGACGGCCGTCCGCTTGCCGAAAGCAACGCAATACTCACCTATCTCGCCGAGGGCACCGACTATCTGCCGGAAGATTCGTATGAGGGTGCCTTGGTTTTTCAGTGGTTGTTCTTCGAGCAATACAGTCACGAACGATTCATCGCCACCAATCGTTTCTGGATGCATCTCGAACGGAGTGCGGCCACCCATCGCGCACAGATAGAAGCCAACCACGGGCCAGGCCTCGCCGCGCTGGGCGTCATGAACGATCACCTAGCCGAGCGAGACTTTTTTGTTGGAGATCGCTACTCCATCGCCGACATCGCGCTCTACGCCTACACCCACGTTGCCGACGAGGGCGGCTACGACTTGAGCGTGTTTCCGCACGTCCGGCGTTGGATCGCAGATGTCGCCCAACAACCACGCCACCAACTGATGAGTGCCTAGTGGCAAACGTGCTCTTTCTGATCGGGGACGCGGGCATCGCCCAGAACGACAATCACGTTCGTCTGCCCGCGGCATTCAGAAAACTGGGCCATGAGGTAACCACCGTAGACCACACGAGCGTGAGCCTGCACGGCAACGAACTGCTCATCGGCGAATGCAGTGCCGATCGCTACGAATTACTTTGGCTGCTCGGTTTCGGTCCGCGGGAAAGCTTTCTCGACCGGATGCAGCTACTAAAGCGCATCGATCAGAGGCGCTTCGTGAATCCGGTTGACGCGTATACCTACTTACACAGCAAGCTCAATTTCACTGAATACATGCCGGAGACTCATGCGGCCGGTAGCCTCGAGCCGCTGATTCAACAATTGGACGATGCCACTCGGTGGGTCGTCAAACCGAGCGCCACCAGCTTTGGCCGTGATGTGGCAATCATCGGCAACGATGACCGGGGCCGAGAACGCATTCGACGAGTGATCGAAAAATACGGTTTCGCCGTGGTGCAACGCTACGTTGATAGCGTCGACCACGGCGAGGTCAGATTTCTGGTGGCGGCCGGGAAACCGATAGGCTGCTACAAACGATTACCCGCACGCGACCACCGAGCAAACCTGGCGGCCGGTGGCAGACCCGTCGTCCACACCGCAACGCCGCGAGAAGCCGAGCTGGCGAACACCATCGGCAGCAAGCTTCTCGAGTGCGGTATACGCTTCGCGGCCGTCGACATCGCTGGCCCCTATCTCATCGAGGTGAACGTGGTGAACCCGGGCGGACTGGCCACGCTGCAGAAGTTGACTGGCGACGACCTCGTACCTTTGACGGTGCGGACGATCGTCGAGTCGATGGACATGATTGCCAGCCGCGGCTGAAAAGCACCTCCCACAACCGCGGAAACGGCTTGGTCGGTGGTCTACGGCGTGCCACCGTCGACACGTATCGTGGTTCCCGTGGTGAAGCTGCCGGCAGCGCTCGCCAGGAACAACGCCGCGCCGACGATCTCGTTGGGTTGCCCCCCGCGGCCCAGCGCCAACGAAGTGCGCGCGCGTTTCTCAAACGCGTCCATGTCCCACGCCTTGGAGATGTCCGTCAGGAACGGCCCGGCGACGATGCAGTTGACCCGCACGTTGGGTCCGTACGCGAAGGCAAACGAACGGGTAATTGCGTTGAGACCGGCCTTGGCCGCCCCGTACGGTTCGGAGTTGGGGCTCGGATTCAACGACGCAGTGCTGCTGATGTTGATGATCGATCCACCCTCACCAGCCGCCATGCGTTCACCGATCAGCGCGGACAACCGAAACGGACCCTTGAAATTGACCGACACGACCTTGTCGAAGAGTTCCTCCGTGATATCGGACAGGGCCGCGTATAAGGGAGACATGCCTGCGTTGTTGATCAGTATGTCTATTCGGCCAAAGCGTTCGTATGCCGCTTCGGTAAGACCCTCGAGCTCCTGCCAATGACCCACATGACAGCCGTAAGGCAGCGCCTCGCGGCCCAACGCGCGCACTTCCTCTGCAACGGCTTCGCAGCTATCGGCCTTGCGACTGGTGATGACGACGTCGGCGCCTCTCGCTGCGAGCGCGAGCACCATCTCACGTCCAAGCCCTCGGCTACCGCCGGTGACCAGAGCGACCTTGCCCGTAAAGTCGAAAAGCTCGTCCATTTAACCCCCCCTGTTCGATGATTCCGGAGCAACCCGCCGGTTGCGGCCCTTGGCAGCCGCGAGCCAGCCGATTAGACTGCGGCGCTCGTTTTTTTAAGCGTCTAAAAGTATAAGGCCCCGGGGAGGACCGTTACCAACCGTGCGTAAACCAACGCCTGGTCATCGATACCCCTCGGCGGCACACGTCAAGGAGAACTAACTATGGGATTGTTGGATGGCAAAGTCGCCGTTGTAACGGGGGCCGGGGGCGGCCTCGGACGAACGCACGCCCTGCTGCTGGCAAAAGAAGGTGCCGCCGTGGTGGTCAACGATCTGGGCGGGGCGCGGGACGGTACCGGCTCTAGCACATCGATGGCCGACGGGGTTGTGGACGAAATCAAGGCTGCGGGCGGTAAAGCGATTGCCCACTACGGCTCCGTCACGATCAAGGACGACGCCCTCGGCATGGTCGACGCGGCAGTCAACGAATTCGGGCGTATCGACATCTGCATCTGCAATGCGGGCATTCTGCGTGACAAATCGTTCAAGAACATGGATGACGAAATGTGGGATGTGGTGATGGACGTGCACCTGCGTGGTACCTATCTGGTCACCAAAGCCGCCTACGACAAGATGTTGGAGCTTGGCAACGGCGGGCGCATCATCATGACCAGCTCAACGTCTGGGTTGCTCGGCAACTTCGGTCAAACCAACTACGGCGCGGCCAAAGCCGGTATCGCCGGTTTCATGCGGTGCCTGTGGCTCGAAGGCTTGAAGTACGGCGTCACCGTTAACGTGTTGGCGCCTACCGCTACCTCTCGGCTGACCGAAGACATCTTGCCCGAAGAGATACAGGACCAATTCCCGCCGGAGACCGTTTCTCCAGCTATCGTGTGGCTCTGCTCCGATGAGGCCAAGGAGGTCACTGGCCGCCAGTGGTTGGTCGCGGGCAACAGCGTGTCGATGCTGTCCTGGCAAATCACCCCAATCGCAAACCGAGACCTCGCCGAGGGCCCTTGGGACGTCGCGGAGATCGGCCAACAGATTCTCGACAGCAAAGACAGTTGGCCGCCAATCAACCCCATGCGCGGCTTATAGGCATTCGAAGGAATCGTCTCCATGAATTTTGGTTTCACGGAAGAGCAGGAACTTTTGCGCGATCAAGTGCGCCGCTTCATGCGGGAAGCCTGCACCATGCAGAAGGTTCGCGTTCTCGCCAAGGAGCAGCACGGATTCGACGCTGAGTTGTGGAAACAGGTTGCGGATCTCGGTTGGTTGGGACTCATCACGCCCGAACAGTACGGTGGTTCCGGGCTCAAGTGGATTGATCTTACGGTCGTGCTGGAAGAAACCGGACGCGGTTTATCGCCACTGCCGATCGCTTCGCAAATTCTATCGACAGCGGCAATTCTCAAAACCGGAAGTGCGTCCCACAAAAGCGATTGGCTACCGGCGATGGCGGACGGCTCCGCCATCTGCAGCCTCGCTCTCTACGATGATCCCAACTGGATTCACCCGGACGCGATTCAACTCGAAGGGATCGAGGCCGATGGTCAAGTGGTGCTGAACGGCGCAAAACCCTTCGTCGCGGACGCCATGTGCGCTGACTACTTTCTGCTAGCCTGCAAGGTCGGCGATGCGACGCACCTGGCGGCACTTCACAAAGATCAGGTCAAAATCACCCCGCAGGTACCCATGGATCTGACTAAGCCGATGGGCCGCGTGGTTCTGGATAACGTCACTGTGGACGCCGAGTTCGTACTGCCGTTGGCGCGCGCTGACCTTGCCTTTCTCACCGATTGTGGGGCGGTCGCCGTCACTGCGGAGATGGTTGGTGCCGCTGAACAGACGCTCGCGATAACCAGCGACTACGCCAAGGAACGCAGGCAGTTCGGCAAGCCCATCGGCCAATATCAGGGCGTAAAGCATCGCCTCGCGGATATCTACGTCGACGTCGAGTCGTTCAAATCGTTGCTCTACTATGCCGCTTGGACCGTCGATGATGCACCGGATGAGTTACCGCGCGCAGTGTCGTTGGCCAAGGGTTACGCGTCCGACGCCTTCGCCAGGATCGGTATCGACGGCGTCGGGTTACACGGCGCGATTGGCTTTACCGCGGAATACGACATTCAGCTGTACCTGAAGCGCTCAAAATGGGCTCGCCCCATGTTTGGAGACTCGGACTATCACCTGGACCGGGTTGCCACCCTGGGAGGGCTGTAATGGATTTTGAATACACGCCGGAAGAAGAGTCGTTCCGCGCGGAAGTGCGAGACTTCATCGAGGAAAACCTGCCCGCCAAGGATCAGCGTGGTCCGAATTTCCTGGCCACTTGGCTCGAAAAGGTAAGGGCAAAAGGCTGGGTGGGATTTTCCTGGCCCAAGGAATACGGCGGCAGCGATGGCGGCCTAATCGAACAGACCATCTTGCGTGAAGAGATGGCGCTGGCCAAGGCGCCACCGCTCGGCGCCTCGTTCATGGGTCTGGCTTGGGTCGGACCCGGAATCATGCAGTACGGAACGGATGCCCAGAAAAAGCGGTTCATTCCGGACATTCTGGACAGCAAGGTCACTTGGTGCACCGGGTATTCCGAACCAAACCACGGGTCGGACTTGGCATCCATTCAATGCAAAGCCGAACGCGACGGCGACTATTACGTCATCAACGGCCAGAAAACCTGGACCACGGGCGCACCCTGGTCGCAATGGATCATCTTGCTCACCCGCACCCAGTTTGACGTCGCGGTCAAGCACGACGGCATTACCTGCTTGCTCGTGCCGATGGACGCAGCCGGCATAGAGGTCAGGTCCATCGAAAACATGGCAGGCGATCGACACTTCGCGGAGGTGTTTTTCACCGACGTGAGGGTTCCAGTGGAAAACCGTCTGGGCGCCGAAGGCGAAGGTTGGAAAGTCACCGTATCGGCCCTCGCCAACGAACGATCTTCGATCGGCGAGGTGACGCAGATGTTCGAAAAACTCGATACGCTCAAGGCGTTGGTGAACAGCAGCACCAAACAAGGCAAGCCCGCAAACCAAGATCCTGCGGTGCGCCGCCGGATTGCTGTTTTCGAGACGAAGATCGCCGCCATGAAGTACAACGGCCTGCGCTACCTCACGAAGCAAATCAAGGGTGAGCCCTTGACGTCCGAGACTTCCGTAAACAAGCTGCACCGCGCAAGCCTCGAGATCGAGATGGACGACTTCGCGGTCGAATTGACCGGTCAATCCGGCCTGTTGCTCAAGGGCAGCGAAACCACCGTCGATGGCGGATCTTGGGCAAAATCCAGCTTGAACTGGCCAAACGTGGTCATCGGTGGCGGTACCCCCAACATTCAGCGCAACATCATCGCGGAGAGAATTCTCGGACAACCAAAAGACTAGAAGCGGTCTCAAAATGAGACCGCTTCTACGGAGCGCAGGGATGCGCGGCCATTTTACGTACGGAAAATGCGAGGTTTTCAAAGAAAACCGTGGAGCAAAAATGCCACGACGGCATTTTTGAGACCATTTCAAATGTAGTGTTGGCGTCCTTGTCATACTTATGGTCTACGGGCATTTAACAACGCCCCGTAATAACCAAACGGTCCTTTCAGTCGCGCCAACGTGAAGCATACACTGAGTGCCAAGACGACGGGTCCCGCGCATCATTCAGTCGATGAATAACGTCTCTCGAGAGACACCCTGGAGAGCAAAGCAACCGAGGATTCGTCGTCTTTTTCGTGGCGCGGCGGCGATTAACGCCGTTTCCAGGGCGGTATGCCCTCCCAATCGTGTGGCTCGATGCCTCCTTCCACCAGCTGCCAAACGCTGGCATCGGCTTTTCGGTCATCGAGTTCCAGAAACCCGATAGTGCCGAATTGCGTGTCATAGTTGTGAGGATAGGTCGGCGAGCCCGGATTCACGCAAAGTACGCCATCGATCGTCGCGATTCGTTCAACGTGCGTGTCGCCCGACACGATGATGTCGGGTTTGCGTTCCGGGAAAAAGCGTTCGATCCACCTTGCCAGGGTGAAATCGGGTGGCCGTTCCGGCACGGGTACGTAGTGGGTCAGCCCCACCCATAGACCTTCGAGTTCCAACAGCCAGGCGTATCGCACGCGACAATCCTCGGGCTGTACCGGACGACCGCCACCGCCGTCCTCGCCGTTACCGCGCGCCGAGTACACCGGCGCCACACGCTCCAGCTCGTCCAGCAGCCACAATTCATGGATGTCACCGCCGTGAAAGATGAGGTCCACTCCGGCGAAAGCCGCATAAACCTCAGGCCAGAGGGTCTTGCGTGCTTCGGGTATGTGGGTGTCGGAAATCAGCCCGATTTTCAGTGCCAACGCGTTGCTACCTATCGCCGATCGCGCCGTAGCGGTTTGCGCAGCGTGACCGTCTCGGGCCGTTCCGCCATCCGCTTCTGCTGGTGTGGGTGGTCCCAAAGGTGGTCCTGACGGTGGTTATGTTGGCGATAATGCCGGCGGTACGGCCGCCCGTAGCCAACGATGACCCTCGGTTCCGGAGCCAGGTACGCCGATTGCGGCCGCGGTTCGGACTCGTTGCGCATGCGGCGGGCCGCCACCGCAGCCTCCCGCGCCAACCTTGAAGCTTCCATCTCTCGTGCGACGGCCCATGTGCTTTCCAGGTTTGCCGCTGCTCGTGCCAAGTCGTCAGGGTCCGGTTCTCGCGTTGTCAGCTCAATGACCGTCGCACCGCCAGATGCTTCGTCGCTATAGCTGACCTCGCCAAACTCACCCAAGGTCACGAAGACCTGGGTGGCCTGCGCGGGCAACGCGACAAACATCAATGTGAGTAACCTGGTTTGCATAACGAGTTCCTGTCCGAACAAGCGCTAACTAGCCGGCGTTGTCTCGAAGAAAACCCAACACTTGATCACGAGCGATCGACGCGCTTGGCTCTTCCTTCCAGTTCTCGATGAGCTGCGCATTTGGCGCCAGCTCGGCAAGCTCGCGCGAAATGGATTCCGGGTGATAGAGATCGTTCCCGCGCATAAGCAGCAACGGCGTCGCGACGCTTCGCACAAACTCCCGTGAAACGTTGAATAGAAAGTCGCCACCGTACATGTTCTCTCGAAAACCTTGCCACGCCGCAGCATCCACCTCGGTTCGCTGCGGTTTCAGCTCGTCCGCCCAGCCGTCGAACATGGCATAGAACGCATCGCGATTGTCATCGAGGCCGATGCTCTGAAAAAGCACCGCCGACGCCACGCGCTCAGGTGCGGCCTCGATGAGGCCCATGCAATAGGGACCCCCAATGCACATACCGGCGACATGGAAGCGTTCGATGCCGAGATGATCCATGAGGCTCAGTTGGTCCTGGGTGTAGACGTGCCAGCCGTCGTTGGCGGTGACTGGGGCCGATGAGCGCCCGGCGTTACGCTGATCCATTGCGATAACGCGAAACTCAGGCCGTAGATGTTCGATCGGGTTCCAAGGCGCTGCGCCCCACGCGGAAATCGTCGACTTCATGCCGCCGGGCGCGATCAACAAGATCGGAAAGCCCTCGCCCGATTCTTCGTAGTACAGGTCGGTTTTGCCATTGACGAAATGCGGCATGCCCTCATCTCCCTTACTAGCCCCAAGTGCGCCAATTTTCACATTCTGCGCCTAAAATGACAAAATCAATGTTCGACTGTCTAAAAGCGGCTTTGGAGGCGATATGCTCGATTGGCAGGCATTGCAAGCGCGCGCCAACGACGACGGCGAATTTCGGATTCAAGCGCGATTCTGGAACGCTATCGTGCGCTTCACCTGCGGGCAGGAAAGTACACGCATCGACATGCGGGACGGCAAGATCGCCGCGATCGAGCCCTGGTTCGGCACCATGGCCGGCAACCTCACGGTGACCGCCAGCGAGGACGACTGGGACGCGCTGCTGGCGCCGATTCCGAAGCCGTTCTACCAGGACCTCTACGCGGCAACCGTACACCACGGCTTCGAGACAGCGGGGGATACCAAACACTACTGCGCCTACTACCCGGCCATTCGACGCTTGATCGAACTCATGCGGGAGGTGAAACATGCCTAGGTTCGACGCAGCAACCGGCCGCTATATCTATCTGGAGTTGGACGGGCTGGAATATCGCGTCTACTTCGAGGAAGCCGGCCAAGGGATTCCGTTACTGCTGCAGCACACTGCCGGCGCTGACGGTCGCCAGTGGCGCTTCGTCCTGGAGGACGAGGAGCTGCAATCAACCTACCGCATGATTGCCTACGACCTACCCTACCACGGCAAATCGTTGCCCCCGACCGAGAAGGCCTGGTGGGCGGAAGAGTACCGATTGACGCAAGCGTTTCTGATGAGCGTGCCGGTCACCCTGGCCGCTGCGTTGGATTGCGAGGATCCCGTGTATATGGGCAGTTCCATCGGCGGACACCTGGCCGTCGACCTGGCCCTCAATCATGCAGACGTGTTTCGGGCCGTGGTGGGGCTCGAAGCATCCGCGCATACGCCCGGCGGCTACGTCGACGAGTTCTTTCATCCGGAGATCTCCAACGACTACAAGGCCAACCTCATGTACGGTCTCACGGCGCCAATGAGCCCGGAGGCCTTTCGGCACGAAACCAAGTGGGTTTACAGTCAGGGCGCGCCCGCGGTATTCAAAGGCGATCTGTACTACTACTCGATCGACCATGACGTAAGAAACACGGCGGCTACCATCGATACCACCCGTTGCTCTGTCGATATCTTGAACGGCGAGTACGACTGGAGCGGTACGCCGGAACTCGGTGCGGAGCTAGCCGCGATGATTCCCGGCGCGCGCTACAAGACGATGCAGGGCCTCGGTCACTTTCCCATGAGCGAGAACCCTGCTGCCTTCCTGAAGGAAATCAAACCGGTGTTGGCACGCATCGCCAACGGCGGTTAGTTTTATTCTGCCGTCTAATCGTCCGGCTGGAATGCCGGCTCGCTCAACCAGAGCGCATTCTTACAATCCTGAACCTCGTCCAGCATCGCGTCGATTCCGGCGGTATCCGGGTGGGTCAACCAAGCGGACATGTTTGCGCCATACGCAGCGGCGTTCTCATGCACGACAAAGTAGCCGTGATCCCTATCCGATCCGCTCACGAGCGGCGTGCGCATATATACGTCGAAAGGTAAATCCAAGGCGGCGGCGTGCGCTTTCCATGGCTCTAGCGCAGTCCTAACGTCGGCCAGGCTCTTACCGGGTTGCAGCGTGCACCTGAACGATTCCAACATCGTCGTCGCCGTGTCGTCCGCAGGGAAATCCGGCGCATCGTAGATCTGCTCAAAGTTCAACAGGGCTGAACGGCAGGTCTCGAGTTCTTCCCAACGCGCGTCCGCCGCCCTGCCTTCTTCCGTACCGATATAGGCCTGCCAGCTGTCACCGAGGACGCGAAGGTTCTCGTAGTACCCCGACCAGAGGTAGTCGAACTCTACGCTACCCCGAAATGGCCGCCACGCATACGCAAAGAAATCGTCCGCGGCGCCGCCGATCTTTTTGACCGTTTCCCCATAGAACGCGCTGACCTCCAAGAAGTCATCCCAGTCCTTACCTTCGTTGAAGGTGCACACGAACACCTCATTGATCATCCCCGTATCTGCGGCGCTCGCCTGAAATGGCGTCAGCACAGCGCCGACCAGTAACACTGCTATTAGTTTCTTCACAATCGTTCCCGTCCTTTTGTTGATCCCCAAAAACCAGCTTAGCGTCGTCGTTTGCGGATTGGAAACACGCGCGTGATCTAACAAGCGGTCATTTCTTAGCAAACGGTTATTAATACGACGCGCTATTGAATGACACCGGCGCTGCGCAGGGTCTCGATATCTTCCACCCCGATCTCTTTCAGTACTTCGTCGGTATGTTCGCCCAAGCTGGGCGCCGGCCGGCGAATCGAGGACGGGGTGACGTCGAACCTGGCTGCCGGTCGCGGTTCGCGCATCGGACCCGCATGCGGGTGCGTGTACTCTACGACCAGTTCGTTGGCTTCCACCTGTGGACT